>CALQBJ020000312.1 GCA_943328785.2 Bifidobacterium breve | reverse complement strand
CGCGAACACCATCCTGATCAACCGCGCTGACCGGTACGGCCTGTCGCAGCTCTATCAGCTGCGTGGTCGCGTCGGTCGGTCGGACCGGCCGGCGTACGCCTACCTGCTCATTCCGCCGGAAGACACGCTAACGCCAGTCGCCAAGAAGCGTCTGGCGGCGATGAAGGAGTTCAGCGACCTTGGCAGCGGCTTCCGCGTCGCCGCGCTCGACCTCGAAATCCGCGGTGCCGGCAACCTGCTCGGCGGCGAGCAGAGCGGCCAGATCGAGACGGTCGGCTTCGAGATGTACATGAAGCTCCTCGAAGAGACGGTGCGCGAGCTGAAGGGCGAGGATGTCGAAGACGACGTCCGGGCGAACGTGAACCTGAAGGTCGACCTCCGCATCGAGGAGGCCTACATCCCCGACACCAACCAGCGGCTGATGCTCTACCGCAAGGTGGCGTCGGCGCGCCGCGACGAGGAGATCGACACGATCCTCGAGGAGTCGGTCGATCGTTACGGTCCGTTGCCGACCTCGGTGCTCAACCTGGCCGACTACGGGCGCATTTGCGTGATGGCCGACGACCTCGGCATCGAATCCATCGACCGGGACGCCCGTACCGTCGTCTTAAAGTTCGGACCGAAGTCGAAAGTCGACCCGCAGCGGATGGTGAACCTCGTCAGGCGCCGGCCGGATCTCACGATTCTGCCGCCGTCTGGCCTGAAGCTGGCGCTCGACGGCAATGCCAAGCCGGCGCCGCCTCGCCCGCCGGTTCCGGCGGTGCGGCCCGGCTCGATCAGCGCCAGAAAGCAGCGGCGCTCGGACATCGCCCCGAGCTGGTGGACGGCACGAGCCCAGGAAGCCGAGGTGCGGCCCGGTTTCACGAAGGCCGAGATTATGAAGCCGCGGCAGGACGACCCGCGGGCCCCTGGCGGGGTGTTCGAGCGGCTGGGTGGCCTGCTCAGCGAAATGCTGGAATAGGGCGTCGCGGGCAGGACGTCGCCGCGCACCTTTCGGGTATAAAATTGGAGGTCCCAATGAACTACAGGAATCTGATTCGGTCGGCTGTCATTGTCGCCCTTGCTGTTGCGGGCACCACCGTGGTTCGCGGCGAGATCGTCGAGCAGATCATCGTCAAGGTCAACGGCGAGATCATGACGAAGACCGAGCTCGAGAATCGTCAGGTGCAGGCGCTCCGTCAGACCGGCCAGCAGGTCGATACCAAGACCGATGACGCCCAGCTGAAGCAGGCGCTCGATCGGGTGACGCCGCAGTTGCTCGTCGCGGCCGTCGACGAGATCCTGCTGGTGCAGCGCGGACGCGAACTCGGCTACAAGATGGCCGACGACCAGTTTGCCAGCGTCCTCGACAGCATCAAGAAGGACAACAAGATCGAATCGGACGAGCAGTTCCAGGCGGCGCTGAAGGCCGAGAACATGACGTTGTCCGACCTGCGCAAGAGCCTCGAGAAGCAGATGATCATCTCGCGGGTCCAGCAGAACGAGGTGATGAGCAAGATTGCCGTGAACGACGAGGACGCGCGCCGCTACTACCAGGAGCACCTCGGCGAGTTCACCCAGCCCCGCAGCGTCACGCTGCGCGAGATCTTCATCACCGTGCCTGGCGACGGCACCGCCGTGAACGTCGGGCTCGACGAGGAGGTGCGCGAGAAGATTGCCGCCGTCCGTCAGCGCGCCGTGAACGGTGAGAGCTACGAGAAGCTGGCCGCCGACCTCTCCGATGCCCCGTCGAAGGCGAACGCCGGACTGATCGGGCCGCTCAGCCTGTCGGACCTCTCGCCCGACCTGCAGAAGCTGCTCGAGTCGATGAAGCAGGGCGACATCACGCAGCCGCTGCGCGGCGCCAAGGGCTACCAGCTGCTGAAGCTCGAAACCGCCACCACGTCCGAGACCAAGCCGTTCGACGAGGCGCGCGAGGACATCTCGAACAAGGTCTTCACCGACAAGCGGCGTGATGAGTTCGAGAAGTACCTGCAGAAGCTGCGCGCGCAGGCCATCATCGAGTGGAAGAACCAGGACGTGAAGAAGGCCTACGATCAGGGCTTGGCTGCGCCGCGGCCGGACGAACCGACCGCCAACTGACCCGCGACCGCATGACCACCGACTCCGACACCTCGACCAAGGCGGACCGTGCCCAGTGGTTCGCCATCTGGACCCGGTCGCGCCACGAGCAGATGGTCCGCGAGCAACTCGCGCAGAAGCAGGTCGAGGCGTTCCTTCCCACCATCACAAAGTGGAGCCGCTGGAAGGACCGCAAGAAGAAGGTCGACTGGCCGCTCTTTCCCGGCTACTGCTTCGGCCGTTTCGACCCCGCCGATGCACTGCCGGTGCTGAAGTGCATCGGTGTCGTGAACATCATCTCGTTCGACGGCAAGCCCGCCCCCATTCCCGACGTCGACGTCGACAACATCCGCCGCCTCGTCGAAAGCGAGCTGCAGTACGACCCGTGTCCGCTGCTGCACGAGGGCGATCTGGTGGAGGTGGTGCACGGGCCGCTGAAGGGCGTGACGGGGCGGCTCGTACGCAAGGACGCGCAGCGTGCACGGCTGGTGCTGTCAGTCGATCTGATCGGCCAGGCGGTGTCGGTGGACGTCGACGCGTCCGACGTCAAGCCGTATTAGTCGGTTGGTCGTTAGTCGTTAGTCCGGTCGTAGTGTCCGGCTTCAGCCGGACCCGTAGGCAGTCGTAGCCGCGCACCTTCAGGTGCGTATTCCTACACGACGCAATTCCGCCCCGACGCCTTCGCCTGGTACAGCCGCCGGTCAGCGGTCCGGAGCGTCGACGCGAACTCGTAGTCGTTCTCGAATTCCGCGGCTCCGGCCGACACCGTCACCGGGCCGATACCGTGCGTATCGAGCGCTTCCACCGCCGCCCGCAAGCGGTCGGCCAGGACGCGCGCCAACTCCAGCCCGACGCCGGGCAGCACCTGCAGGAACTCTTCCCCGCCCCAGCGCACCAGGATGTCGTACGCCCGTACCGTGCGGCGCAGCAGCGCGCTGATGTCGCGCAGCAGTTGATCGCCGGCCTGGTGACCGAACGTGTCGTTCACCGCCTTGAAGCGATCGATGTCGATCAGG
>CALQBJ020000311.1 GCA_943328785.2 Bifidobacterium breve | reverse complement strand
TCGTGCAGTACCGCGACTACTACATCCGCGAACTCGACCTCACCACGGGCCGCAGTGTCCCACTGCTGGCGCGGGTCACGTCCACCCCGGTGTCACCCATGTCGTGATACGAGGGCCTGTAACGGATGTCCTGATAGAAAACACTTTAGCCGGACTTGCTGGGGTCCGCACACTTTAGGCGGACACTACACCGGTCTCGAAACCGACCCAAAGGTCGGCAGCTACGAGAGAATCTTCACCACCACGGCGGTCGTATCGTCGTTTGGCAGCATCTCGCCGCGGAACTCGTTCGTCGCGGTGAAGATCGCCTCGACGATCTCCCTGGCCGACCGGTCGTAGTTGCGGTCCACCACCTCGAGCAGGCGCTCGGAGCCGAATTCGCGCATCAGCAGATCGCTGGCTTCCGTAACACCGTCCGAACAGAAGACGAAGAGGTCGCCCGCTTTCAGGTCGAGCACCACCTCGTCGTAGTTCGAGCCGGAGAACGACCCGAGCGGCACGCCGGGCAGTTCGATCTGGTCGGCGGGCTCGCCGCCAGGCGTGTGGCCCCGCCGCTTGCGGATCGGGAACGGTAACCCGGCGTTCGACAGCGTCACAATGCGGCGTTTGAAGTCGAACACCGTATAGAGCAGCGTGCAGTAGTACTCCTCGAGCTGCCGCTCGTAGAGGATGGTGTTCATCGAGGCGAGCACCGTGGCCGGCCCCGAGCGATCCGCCGTGTACCGGCGCCGGTCGGTTCGCGACCGCACCAGTTCGCCGACGAACGCCCCGTAGAGCGCCGCGGGCACGCCCTTGCCCGACACGTCACCCACGGCAATCACCAGCGTGTTCGGTTCGGGCGTCAGGAAGTCGTAGAGGTCGCCGCCCAGTTCGCGCGCCGGCTCGAAACGCGCCGCCACATCGACCTGCTTCATGCGCTTCGGGAGGTCGGTGGGCAGCAGCGCGGCCTGCACCCGCTGCGCGAAACGGATTTCCTTCTCGAGCCGCAGTTCGTTGGCGCGGATGGTCTCGTAGAGACGCGCGTTCTCGATGGCCACCGCCGCCTGGCTCGCCAGCAGCGTGAGGATTTCCTGGTCGGACTTCTTGAATGCGTCGAGCTCGGGACTCTCGAGGTCGAACACGCCGATGCAGCGATCCTTGAGCAGCAGCGGAATCACGAGTTCGGACCGGGCGTCCGCCACGAGACGGATATAGCGCGGATCCTGCGACACGTCGGGTACCAGCACCGGCGTCCGGTGCAGGGCGGCATAGCCGGTCAGGCCCAGGCCGACCTTGATGCGCGGCACCGTAGCCTGCTCGCCGTAGCGGACGGCCACCTTCATCTCGAGTTCGTTCGTCTCCTCGTTGATGAGCAGGATGCCGAACGTGCGGTAGTCGATGACACGCCGCGTCAGGTTCGCGATCCGCGTGAGCAGCTCGTCGAGGTTGAGGATCGACGCGAACTCGCGCCCGATCTCCGCCAGCGTTTCGAGGGTGTTGGCGTACTGCCGCTCGTGTTCGAAGAGGCGCGCGTTCTCGATG
The DNA here is from genome assembly GCA_943328785.2 of Bifidobacterium breve. Taxonomy (GTDB): domain Bacteria; phylum Acidobacteriota; class Vicinamibacteria; order Vicinamibacterales; family CAVVIG01; genus CAVVIG01. The sequence goes on along the minus strand of CALQBJ020000311.1, from coordinate 1,579 downwards.
GCCACCGCGACGTGCGCGCCGAACTGGCGCATCATCATCTCGTCGGTGTCGGTGAACTGGTCGACCCGGTCGCTGAGCAGGTTGAGCGCACCGATGACCCGTCCCTTGCGCCGGAGCGGAACCACCAACTCGGCGTTCGAGCCAGGAACCGCCTCGACGTAGCGCGGATCGGCCTTGACGTTGTTCACCACCAGCGGCGTGCCGTCGAGCACTGCGGCACCGACCAGCCCCTGTCCCACTTTCAGGCGCAGCCCCTTGGCCACATTGTCCGGGTAGCCGACCGAATAGGCGACCGACAGCTCTCCGGTCTTCTCGTCGAGCAGGTAGGCCGCAAAAGCGTGAAAGTGCGTCAGCCGCGCAATCAGCAGCGGAATCTTCTGGAGCAGTTCCTCCAGATTGAGCACAGACGTGACTTCTCGCCCCAGCTCGAACAGGGTGATGACGATGGCGCGAAGGTCCGCGGGCGAGGGTGATGGAGGCTTTGAATCAGGCACGGGCTCGGTCGCCAGTCAGGCCAAAGTATAATCGCACGACCGCATGGACCTGACGCTACCTCTCGACCACGCCGCCATCGAGCGGATTCTGCCCCATCGCTACCCCTTCCTTCTGGTGGATCGCATCACCGAGTTCGAGGAGGACAAGCGCATCGTCGGCATCAAGAACGTGTCGAACAACGAGCGCTACCTGTGGGAGGGGCCTGACGGACTGTTCGTGATGCCGCCGACCATCCTCACGGAGGCCATCGCGCAGGTGGGCGCCATCCTCATCCTCGCCAAGCCCGAGAACCGCCAGCGACTGCCGCTGTTCGCGGGCATCCAGAAGGTCCGCTACCGCAAGCCGGTTCGTCCAGGCGATGTGATGGAGATCGAAGCCACCGTCATCCGGCTCCGCAATCGCATGGGGCTGCTGCGCGGCATCGCGCGTGTGAACGGCAAACGGGTGATCGACGGCACCATGACGTTCGCGCTCATGGCGAAGGAACAGTAGCCGGGCGGCTTCAGCGGGAAGGTGTATGGGTTACTTCCTGACCATCCCCATCCCCACGAGCACGACCAGGCCGGCAACGGCCAGGCGCGGACTCATCGGCTCGTGCAACACCAGCGTGCCGAGGATCACCGCGATCACCGGGTTCACGTACGCGTAGAGCGACACCGTCGCGATGGGCAGGTGCTTCAGCGCGTAGGCGTACGCACTGAAGCCGGCAATCGACCCGAACACCAGCAGGTAGCCGACGGCTGAGCCGGTGCGCACGGTGAATGCCAAGTGGCTCCACTCGCCGTGCAGCGTACCTGCGAGTCCCATCGCCAGGCCGCCGAACAGCATCTGGTACGCCGCCACGGCGAGCACGTTCTCCGCCGGCGCGCGGCGTCGTGAGTAGCTCGACCCGATCGCCCAGCCCAGGCAGGCCAGTTGCGTCGCCAGCACCCCCAGCAGAAAGGCTCGGCCCGCGCCGACCTCAAGCTCCGGCCACACCAGCAGCACGATGCCGGCGAACCCGATGAGCAAGCCGACGATACGCCTGGGCGTGAGCGGGTCGGTGCTGCCGGTGAGCGTCTCGACGCCGACCATCCAGAACGGA
>CALQBJ020000310.1 GCA_943328785.2 Bifidobacterium breve | reverse complement strand
CGCAGACGCAGCCGGCACGTGGGCCGTGACGCACGACGCCGACTGGACCGCCCGCGCGTTCGCCGCGCTGTATCGCGAGGTCGCCGCGCTGCGATAATGCGTCGCCGCGCTCCTTTCCCGGCCGTGCGTAGCCCGGCCGTACGTAGCCCGGCCGTACGTAGCCCGGCCGTACGTAGCCCGGCCGTACGTAGCCGCGCACCTTCAGGTGCGCCGATCCCGGCCGACCTGAAGGTCGGCAGCTACGTCCGAGATCGGGTCGGCAGCTACACATCTCGCCCTTCCGCCGTCACACCCGGTTCCCGAATCAGGCAGCGCTCGATCCGGCGCGCCAGCGCCGCCTGGGCGATGCGCGCACAGCCGTCCACGTCGATGCGCCTCGTATGGATGCGTCTCGCCGCGAACGCGCGCGCCAGTGCAGGCGCACCCACCAACGGCGTCCCCTTGCGCACGACCAGCGACACCTCGCTGCGCCGGCAGCGCAGCAGCGCCTCGGCCGGCGAATCGGCCAGCGCCGGAATCACCAGCAGGTCGGCGGCGGCACCCACGCGCAGACGGCCCGCATCCTCGAGCCGCAACACCTGCGCCGCCCACGTCGTCACCATCCGCAGCAGCACGTCGGGGGCCACACCGGCGCCGGCGGCGACGCGCAGTTCGTCCAGCAGATCGTTCGCGCCGGTGACCCGCGAATCGCTGCCGAGGCACACCCGCCCGACGGCCTGGGGCGTATCGAGCACGCACGGCATGCAGAGCGTGCGGCCGAAGAGGAACAGGTTCGAGGCCGGACACCAGACGAGCGACACACCACGCGCAAACAGCACGTGCCACTGCTCGGCGCTTACCGCCAGCCCGTGTACCAGCACCGTGTTCCGGCGCAGCACGCCGCTGGCGTCGAGTGCCGGCACCTCCGCCGCGGCGCAGGCGTCCACCCCTTCCGCCGCGTGCACGATGAACGGCCGGTCCGGCGGTGTCGACGCCGCGGCGTCGGCCACCACGCCGCCCGGCTCGCCGTGCGCGCCGACCGGGCCCTGCTCCATGCCGAGCGAGTGCGCCCAACCGAACCGCTCGACCAGATGAACCGGGTAGTGCAGGCCGAAGGCGCGGTACAACGGGTTGTGATGCGCCACCGTGGTGACGCCGGCGAGCAAGTTCTTCAGGCCACCGATGAACAGCCGGTCTGCCAGGTTGATGCGGCTCTGCTCACGGACCTCGGCGCTGTCACGGATCACCGGGCGCAGGTCGTCGATCCACTCGCGCGCGTTCCCGTAGCAGTCGCGCCGCTTCAGCGCCCCGTAGTGATTCAGTTCGAGATGATCGTGCGCGTTGACGAGACCAGGGAGCATGAAGCGGCCGTCGAGGTCCACCACCTCGTCACCCGAGTGCGGCGGCTCATCGATCGCCAGGATCCGCTTGCGCACGCGGATCGAGCGCGCTTCCCCTTCGAGCGTCGCGATGCGGCCATTGACATAGGTAACGGCAGGCACCAGACCGAACATCAGCGTCCCCGGTGCGACGGCCTCGTCGCATGCAGCACCACCACGACCGCGTGTCGACGCGCCGCGACACGCGGTTCCCGGATGGCTCGCACCTCGAGGCCGTGGCTCGCCAACTGTTCCAGGTGTGCCTCGATGGTGTGCGGGAAGAACGGCAACTCGTACTCGCGGCCGTCCTCGCTCCTGAACGTCCGCCGCCATCCGGCCACGGTCCACGACGGGTGGAAGTCCGAGTAGATCAGGTGGCCGCCCGGCGCGAGGACGCGTCCCGCCTCGCCCAGCCATGCACCGAGATCCGAGACATCGCCGCACATCAACGACGAAGTGACGACATCGAACGATGCGGTCGCGAAGGGCAACTGCTGCGCGTCGCCCCGCACGCGTGGACAGGCCGCGCCGCCGTACCGCAGCATCGACGCCGAGAGGTCGACGCCGGTCACGAACGACGCGCCCGCCTCACGCAGCGTCGCCAGATTCCGTCCAGTGCCGGTGCCCACATCGAGCGCCCGCCGCGGCGCCGTCGAGCGAATCAACGCCGAGACGACGCCCGCCTCCGCCTCCATCAGCGGATTGTGCGGATGCGCCGGGTAGACCGGTGCCCACCGCTCGTAGCCGTCGAGCATCGACACCCGTTCCGGGCCACCGCTCCACCACCGGGCGAGTCGCCGAGGCAGATGCATCAGAACCCCGTCGTCTCGGGACGCTGGTACTGGAACACGCGCTGCAGCACCCGCAGTTCCCACGGCGCGCCGTACACTCCGAGCGCGTAGCGCCACGAACTCGCCGCGCGCAGCAGCGCCCGGCGGGCCGGCGTCATCCGCCGATCGGTGACGGTCGGGTAGAACGCGTTGAGCACGCGCTCGAAGTTGCGGATGCGCCCCTTCAAGCCGGCCGGCAGCCACGGCAACTGTTCGCCGCGGCGCATCATGGCCTGGGTCCACTGGTCGGACGCCCACTCGTCGAGCGTCGCCGGGAACTGAAACCCTTCGCTCTCCGCTGAGCCGAACAGGGCGTTCTCGCTCGGCACCGGCGTGTAGGTGTAGAGAATCACCTCCGTTGCCGGGTTGATCTCCTTGATGCGACGAATGAAGTCGAACGACCGCATGGTGTCCCCTTCGGGGTCGGGCGGGGCACCGAGCACGAACGAGAACTCGGGCACAACGCCGAAGCGCTGCATCCGCGCGGCCAGTTCGAGCGTCAGGTCGGGCGACGCCGCGCCGCCCTTGTTCATGGCGGCCAGGGTGACTTCCGACGATGACTCGGCGCCGGAGAAGACCATCTTCAGCCCCGAGCGCGCCATGGTCTCCCACGTGCGATCCGAGTAGCGCATCAGCGTGTCGACGCGGCCGAGCGCCCACCAGGACAGACCGAGCGGCGTGATGCGCTCGGCGAATTCCGCCGCGCGAGCCTCGACGATAAAGAAGTCCATGTCGTGCATCATCACGGAGTCGATGCGGTAGTCGCGCTGAAGCCGCCGCATGGTCGCCTCCATGCGCGCCGGCGCCTGCGAGAGCCAGCGCCGATTCGTCATCGCCACCACCGCGCAGAAGTTGCACGCGAACGGACAGCCGAACGACGACGCGTGCGCCACCGTGCGCGCGCCAAGGTAGGTGGGATGGAGGTACTGCTCCAT
>CALQBJ020000309.1 GCA_943328785.2 Bifidobacterium breve | reverse complement strand
GACGAGGCCCAGCGCGAAGGCACGCCGATAGCGCGCGGCATAGCTGAGGAGCCTGCGGAAGGGGGACACCGACCGAGTATAGAGCAAGGCTCGCACCTGGCTGGCCGGCGCTGTCGAGAATGGTCCCGTACAACGCACAAGGGCGGAAGGTTGTCCTTCCGCCCTTGTGTTGAGACCCGACCGGCCTGAAGGCCGGCGATTACCTTCGCCTAGACAGCGCCGACGTCACGCAGCTGCTGCTCCGTCGGCGGCTTCGCCATGGACAGCAGCGCGAGGGAGATGGCCGACGCTGCGGCTGCCGCGTAGAACGCGTACTGGTAGCTGCCGAAGGTGTCGAACACCCAGCCGCCAACCAGCGGCCCGAAGACACCAGCGGTGCCCCATGCCAGCAGGAGGATGCCGTAGTTGGCCGCCGAGAACTTCGGACCGTAGAAGTCGCCGGCGAGCGCCGTGTAGACAGACAACTGCGTGCCGTAGGCGTAGTTCACGATGAAGAGCATGACGAAGAACAGCAGCGGTGAACTCTTCAGCTGGAACATCAGTGGTGCGGCGAAGAACGCCGCGATCAGCACCGCACGCACCGTGAGCAGACGGCCGAGGTGATCGGACATCCAGCCGGAGAGGAAGCGGCCAATGGCACTGCCCGCTGACCCCATCGGGATTGCGAGAGCCGCCACCAGCGACGCCACACCCGCGATGGCCGGGAACGACTGATCAGCGAACGGCTTGATCTGGCTGACCGTCATCGTGCCCGAGAAGCAGCCGAACACGTAGGCGACCCACAGCACCCAGAACGACGGCAGCTTCAGCATCTGCGACGTCGTGAGGTTGTACTTCGACACCTTCGGGGCCGACGCCTTCTCCTTCGGTTGCGGCGCCACGAAGTCCGACGGCGGGTCGTTCAGCCACATCGCGCCGATCATCGTGCAGATGAAGTAGGCGACCGCGAGCACGCGGAACGTCTGACGCCAGCCGATGAGATAGATGAGCCCCTTCCAGCCGAGCAGTCCACCTGCCAGCGGACCGACGATGCCGGCGCCGAGGGCGAAGATGCCGACCGCGAGGCCCGACACGAGGCCGCGCGACTCGGGATACCACTTGAAGCCGACGTAGAGCGGCGGCAGGTAGCCGAAGCCGAGGCCGAGGCCGACGAGGACGCCGGCCGACATGTAGAGCCACAGCAACGACGTGGTGAAGCTGGCGAGGAACAGTCCGGCGCTATAACAGAGGCCGCCGAAGATCGCGATGCGCCGCGCCCCGAAACGCCCGATCAGCGTGCCGGCGACGTTGTAGAGCACCGCCAGCAGCACCATGTTCACCGACGAGATCGACGTCGTCTGCAGGCGCGTCCACTCAGGGAACTCGGCCTGGAGCGGCTTGACGAAGACGCTCCAGGCGTAATAGGCGCCGATTGCGATATTGAACAACCCGCCGCCTGCGAGCGCGTGCCAGCGGGGGTAGGTTGACGTTTCAGTGTTCTGTGCCATTTGTGCCATTGAGAGTTGGACGTGAAGGCAGGCGTGCCAGCGGCGGATTCTAGCAGAGTTCCAAAGGGCACTCTAACGAAAACACAATCGGTACGTATCGGCTCGTCGCACCGTGCGCAACAGCGGTGGCGCGGAGAATTTCCATCGCGCGAGCCCGCGCGCTACAGGCCAAAAACCGTGTGCTATTCTGGCCGAGCCTACCCAGCAAACGTGCTCACGTTTCCGGAGAGTTCCAGCGCCATGGTGAAGAGAACCGTCGCCCGACTGACCCTGATGCTCCCCGCGGTTCTGCTGCTGGCGGCTCCGGCGTTCGCGCAATTCGTCCCGCGTTCCCTCAACGACCCGGCCACCGGCGAAAAGTACCACATCGAAGCGTCCGGCGGCATCTGGATGCCAAAGACCCAGATGACGATCTCGAGCGAGGCGCTCGGCATCCAGGGTTCCGACATCAACTTCAAGCGCGACCTCGGGCTCACCGACCAGAGCTTCAAGGAACTGCATCTGGTGCTGCGTCCGGCACGGAAGCACAAGCTGCGCTTCGGCTACGTCCCGATCAACTTCGAGCAGGAAGCCATCCTCACGCGCGACGTCGTCTTTCAGGGCATTCGCTACCGTATCGGCCTGCCGGTGAACTCGCAGTTGAACTGGAAGGCGTATCGCTTCACCTACGAGTACGACTTCATCTCGCGCAACAAGGGCTTCATCGGCTTCATGCTCGACGCGAAGTACACCGACGTGAAGGCGGCGCTCCAGAGCCCGATCGACCTCGAGTCGATTCACGCGCGCGCGCCGATTCCGACGGTCGGCGGTATCGCCCGCTTCTACGTGGTGCCGAACATTTCGATCACCGGCGAGCTCTCGGGCTTCCAGATTCCGGACAGCGTCTCGAAGCGCTACAAGGCGCACTACCTCGATCTCGACATCTACGGCACGCTGAACGTCACCAACACCTTCGGTGTCCAGGCGGGCTACCGCACCTTCGACGTCGGCTACAACATCAAGGACGATGCCACGGTGACGACGACCGATGCGGGGTCGTTCGTGCTGAAGGGGCTCTACTTCGGGGGCGTCGTCCGCTTCTAGACTGCCTCCCGTAGGATGAGGGCCGGCGCTCCTGCCTGGAACGCCGGCTCCGTCTGCGCTACCCGCGGACCGCGAGCGTCGCCAACCGCCGATCGGCCTCCGCCAGCGTCTCGTCCTTCTTGCAGAAACAGAACCGCAGCTTCGTCCGTCCCAGTGCGGCATTCCTGTAGAAGCTGCTGCCCGGCACCGCCGCCACCCCCACGTCTTTCACCAGATAGCGCGCAAACGCCACATCGTCGCCATAGCCGAAGTGGGCGATGTCCGTCATGATGTAGTACGCCCCCTGCGGGACGTAGCAGGTGAAGTGGTGCCGGCGCAGGATGCCGAGCAGCAGGTCCCGACGACGCTGGTAGGACGCAGCGAGCGCGACGTAGTACGACTCGTCGACGCCGAGGGCGGCGACACCAGCTTCCTGCAGCGGTGCGGCCGCACCGACAGTGAGGAAGTCGTGCACTTTGCGGATCGCACCGGTCAGTGACGGCGGCGAAATGGCCCAGCCGACGCGCCACCCGGTGACGCTGTAGGTCTTCGACAGGCTGTTGATGGTGACCGTCCG
>CALQBJ020000308.1 GCA_943328785.2 Bifidobacterium breve | reverse complement strand
GCGCCGAAGACATCGCGGCGCTCGTCAACGAGGGGCGCTGGTCGTCGCTCGACGATGTGACGGGACCGGTGTGGACGGACGACTACTCGAACGTCTTCAGCGTGCTCACACGGTGATGCGTGCCGAACGGCCCAATCACGGCCCCTGGGCGTAGAATCGATTCATGCGCATGCTTTCTGTCGCCTCGGCCGTCCTCGTGCTCTCCAGCGTGGTCGCCTGCACGCCGACGCCGCCGGCGAGCGCCACGGCCAGCCCCGCGAGCGCACCGGCACCGGCTGCGGCACCGGCTGCCGCGCCCGCCATGGCACAGGGCGCCAACGGCTTCACCGGCTCGATTGCCGAGACGATGGATTCTGGCGGGTATACCTACGTGAAGCTGAAGGGCGCGAAGGACGAAGTCTGGGTCGCCGCGCCGGTGTTCGATGCGAAGGTCGGCGAGACGGTGTCGGTGTCGCTCGACATGCCGATGGCCAACTTCCAGAGCAAGACGCTCAACCGCACCTTCGAGATGCTCTACTTCGTGCAGGCAGTGGCACGTAACGGTCAGCCGTTGACCGCCGCTAACGCGCCGGCCGCGCCGGCGCTGATGGGCAGCCACGGGGCCGCAGCTGCCGCACCGGTGGTGCAGACGCTCGATCCGCCGGCCGGTGGACTGTCGGTGGCCGACGTGTTCACCAAGCAGGCGGCGCTCTCCGGCAAGCCGGTCACCGTGCGCGGCACAGTGGTGAAGTTCAACGGCGGCATCATGGACCGCAACTGGCTCCACATCCAGGACGGGTCTGGCACCGCCGACGCGAAGACCAACGACCTCACCATCACCACCGCCGCCGACGTGAAGGTGGGCGACGTCGTGACGCTGACGGGCATCGTCGGCACCAAAAAGGACTTCGGCTCCGGCTACGCCTACGACGTCATCATCGAGAAGGCCACGCTGAAGTAGGTAGGGTAAGACAGCCTAGAACCGCAGCAGCCGGTTCACCTTCACGACGACCGCGCGGTTCTTCAGCACCGGCGCACCGGCGCCGAGCGTGTCGTGTTCGTCGGTGTAGACCACGAAGAGCTCCGACCCCGGGCTGTACTCCCAGCGAAAGCGGAGATTGCTGCTGAAGGTATGGTCGCTCGAGCTGTACTGCACCAGCGCACTGGCGAACATCAGCGGGCTGAAGCCGTAGTCGGACCGTGCGCGCAGCACGGTGTTCGTGAAGTTCCCTTCGTCGAGGCGCACGCGGTTGACCGACACGCTCGGTTCCACCGAGAACCGCGTCGTCACCGACACGCGTGCGCCGCTGTAGCCAAGCGCGGTGAGCGTGCCGTCGTAGAAGGTGCCGTGCTGCACCGAGACCTGACCCGACACGCGACGCTGCTGACCGAGCAGGTATGAGGCGACGACGTCGTTGAAGTTGTAGCCGCCGACCGGGATGGTGGCGCCGCGCGCAATCGCAAAGGGGCGCACCAGCCGCTCGTACTCGTTCGACAGCTGCGCCGTGAACTGATCGCTGTTCTGGAACTCCACGTTCATGCGGCCGGTGCCGTTGCGCGTCTCGAGCGCGCCGGCACCGTTCTCGATGTACTCGAGGTTCCCTTCGTAGGTGAACTTGCGCACCGTCTTCATCCGCGTCGGACGCGGGCTGAAGCGCAGCGAGCCGAAGCTGCGTGCGAAGTTGTCGCGCCGCACGAAGCCGACCTCGGGGTTGAAGTTGTCGCCCACCACCAGGTACTCGGCTCGTGCCCCGTAGCGATCGCCGCCGTACTCGAAGCGCCCCTGATAGCTGGCCGAGTCCCCCGCGAGACCGTCGGTGGAGGTCTTCGCGTAGTAGGCGTTGAGGTTGACGTTCTCGTAGAGGCTGATGGCCGCATCAACGCCGGCCGCCTGGTTGTCGCCCGTGCCTGCCACCGCGCGCGAGCGATTCGTGAAGATGGCGCCGATGGAGCTGCGGCGCAGGATGTCGCGCTTCACGCGCAGCACTGAGAAGTTGGTGGACGGCGTCGACGAGGTCGACTCGTCGGCTGTCTGGATGTTCATCAGGCCGATGCCGTAGCGGCCGGCCTTGCCCGTGAGGCGGCCACCCACCTCGATCGGCACAATGCGGCCGGCGTTCAACCCGATGCGGCGGCTGTAGAAGAGCGACGGCGTGGTGGACGTGGTGGCGCTGCCGCTGCCGGCCCAGCGCGCGAAGTCGAAGACGCCGCGCCCCTCGAGGAAGAAGTCGCGCTTCTCGGGCAGCACCAGGCTGAAGCGCGTGAGGTTCACCTGCTGCTCGTCGGCCTCGACCTGCGCGAAGTCGGTGTTCACGGTGACGTCGGCGGTGAGGTTGGCCGTGACGCCGTACTTGAAGTCGAGCCCGGCATTGCCGTCGAGGTCGCGCGCCAGCAGCGGTGTGTGCAGCCGGTCGGTGGTGAGGCTGGAGATGATGTAGGGCTTGATCTCGATGTTCTTGCCGGCTGCCGGCAGCTCGAGCCCCACCAGGTTCGCCGCGGCTGACACGCGCGTCAGCGCCGACGGACCGCCATCTGCGGCGGGCAGCGCGGTGAGGTGCGTCCACTCGTTCTTGCGGCGGATCGACCGGCGCAGTTGCAGCCCCCAGATCTGATCGACGCCCGACACGTAGCGCAGCGACTTGAACGGAATGGCCAGCTCCGCCGTCCAGCCACCATCGAACCGGCTCGTACGCGCCTCCCACACCGGGTTCCAGTCCGAGTTGTTGTTCCCTTCGTCGGTGACGGCCGTGTCGGCCCTGGCGCCGAGCGGGTTCACGTAGAAGAAGAACCCGTTGCGCTTGTCGTGGAACGTGTCGAGCAGCGCGCCGAAGTGATCGTTCTGCCGCAGCTGGTTCGTGTCGCGGCGCAGTTCGTTCGCCACCCACTTCTCCGGTGGCGCCGAGTCCCAGCAGCGCCCGACGATGTAGAGGGTGTCGGCGTCGTAGAGAATCCAGGCCTCGGTCCGTTCGGTCGAGATCGCGCCTTCGGTGGGCACGTTCTGGATAAAGTCGGTGATGGCCGGCACCGTGCGGTAGACCTCTTCGTCGAGGCGGCCATCAACGCGCAGCGGCTCCGTCAGGCGCACCGCGCGCACGGTGGCGCGGCCCCCTTCCCGCCGGATGACGTCCGGTGCGACCGGCGGCGGCGGGTTGTCGGCGATGACGCGCGG
>CALQBJ020000307.1 GCA_943328785.2 Bifidobacterium breve | reverse complement strand
GCCTCATCTCGCCGCCGCCGCACCACGACATCTACTCGATCGAAGATCTCGCGCAGCTGATCTTCGACCTGAAGAACTCGAACCCCGAGGCCCGCATCCACGTGAAGCTCGTGGCGCTGGCCGGAGTCGGCACGGTGGCGGCCGGCGTCTCGAAGGCGCACGCCGACGTCGTCCTCATCTCGGGGCATGACGGCGGCACCGGCGCCTCGCCGCTCACCTCGATCAAGCACGGCGGCGTGCCGTGGGAGCTCGGGCTCGCCGAGACGCAGCAGGTGCTGCTGATGAACGGCCTGCGCGATCGCATCACGGTGCAGGTCGACGGCCAGATGAAGACCGGCCGCGACGTCGTCGTCGCCGCACTGATGGGCGCCGAGGAGTTCGGCTTCGCCACCGCCCCGCTCGTGGTCGAAGGGTGCGTGATGATGCGCGTCTGCCATCTCAATACGTGCCCGGTCGGCATCGCGACGCAGGACCCCGAACTGCGGAAGAACTTCAACGGCAAGGCCGAACACGTCGTGAACTTCTTCCGCTTCATCGCGCAGGAAGTGCGCGAGTACATGGCGGCGCTCGGCTTCCGGACGATGGACGAGATGGTTGGGCGAGTGGATCGCCTGAACTTCCGCCAGGCCATCGACCACTGGAAGGCCAAGGGGCTCGACTACTCGGCCATCCTCCACATGCCGACGCTGCCCGAAGGCACGCCGCTGCGCCGGGTGAAGGCGCAGGATCACGGCCTCGGCGACATCCTCGACCAGCAGTTGATCGTCGCGTGCGCGGACGCGCTCGAGCATGGGTCGAACGTCTCGCTCGAGTTGCCCATCCGCAACGTCAACCGCACCACCGGCACCATGCTCGGCTCGCGGCTGACGAAGAAGTGGGGCGGGAAGGGGCTGCCGGACGACACCATCCAGCTGAAGTTCAACGGCCAGGCCGGCCAGAGCTTCGGCGCGTTCGTGCCGCGCGGCATGACGCTGACGCTCGAGGGCGATGCCAACGACTACGTCGGCAAGGGGCTGTCTGGCGGCAAGCTGATCGTCTTCCCACCGAAGAACGCCACCTTCGTCGCCGAGGACAACATCGTCATCGGCAACGTGGCGCTCTACGGGGCGACGAGCGGTGAAGCCTACTTCCGCGGTGTCGCCGGCGAACGCTTCGGCGTGCGCAACAGCGGCGCGGTGGCGGTAGTAGAAGGCGTGGGCGACCACGCCTGCGAGTACATGACCGGCGGTCGCGTCGTGGTGCTCGGCCGGACCGGGCGCAACTTCGCGGCCGGCATGAGCGGCGGCATCGCCTACGTGCTCGACCCGGCCGGCACCTTCCAGCAGCGCTGCAACATGGCGATGGTGGAACTCGATCCGCTCGACGATCCGGCGGACATCCTGTTCGTGCAGAGCGTCATCGAGACCCACGTCACGCACACGGGAAGCGCACTCGGCGCGCGGGTCCTGCGCGACTTCGAGGCGCTCAAGGATGTCTTCGTGAAGGTAATGCCGCGCGACTTCAAGCGTGTGCTGAATGCGCAGGCAAAGGCGGCTGCCGCGGGACGCGAAGCGACGTTCCTCGAGCTGACAGGGGCATCGTAATGGGCAAGGTCACAGGGTTCATCGAAATCCAGCGGAAGAAGCAGCCGGTGCGCGACGTCGCGGAGCGGCTGAAGGACTGGAACGAGGTCTATCTTCCGTATCCGGATTCGCTCATCAAGGATCAGGCGGCGCGCTGCATGGACTGCGGCATTCCGTTTTGTCATCAGGGCTGCCCGCTCGGCAACCTGATCCCCGACTGGAACGACCTGGTCTATCGCGACCGGTGGAAGGCCGCGATCGATCGGCTGCATGCCACGAACAATTTCCCGGAGTTCACGGGGCGCCTCTGCCCCGCGCCGTGCGAAGGCGCGTGCGTGCTCGCCATCAACAGCGACTCCGTCACCATCAAGGCGGTGGAGGTCTCGATCATCGACCGCGCGTTCGAGGAAGGGTGGGTCACCCCCATCCTGCCGGAGACGCGCACCGGCCGCAGCATTGCGGTGGTCGGTTCGGGTCCAGCCGGACTGGCGGTCGCCGCACAGCTGAACCGCGCTGGCCACACGGTGACGGTGTTCGAGCGTGACGACCGCATCGGCGGCCTGCTGCGCTACGGCATCCCCGAATTCAAGATGGAGAAGCGCATCCTCGACCGGCGGCTGAACCTGCTGCTGGCCGAAGGGGTCGTCTTCCGCACCAACGCCAACATCGGCGTCAATATCGCGATTGAGGAACTTCGCGCGCAGTTCGACGCCATCGTGCTCACGGGCGGCGCCACACGTCCGCGCGACCTCACGGTGCCAGGCCGCGAGCTGAAGGGGATCCATTTCGCGATGGAATACCTCACGCAGCAGAACAAGCGGAACGAAGGCGACCACGTCCCGGAGGCCGAGGCGATTTCGGCGAAGGGCAAGCACGTGCTCATCATCGGCGGCGGCGACACCGGCGCCGACTGCCTCGGTACGGCGCACCGGCAGGGTGCCGCCAGCGTCCACCAACTGGAACTGCTCTCGCGCCCGCCGGACGAACGCGCCGCGAACAACCCGTGGCCGACGTGGCCCCAGGTCTTCCGCGTCTCGAGCGCGCACGAAGAAGGCGGCGAACGGCTCTATTCGATTGCGACGCAGAAGTTCAGCGGCGACGCGCACGGGCAGGTCACCGCGCTGCACGCGACGCACGTCGAGATGGTGCAGCGGGACGGCCGCACCGAGTTCGTGCCGGTCCCCGGCAGCGAGCACGAACTGAAGGCCGACCTGGTGTTCCTCGCGATGGGCTTCACCGGGCCAGAGACGGAAGGGATGCTGAAGCGCCTCGGCGTGAAGCTGACCGACCGCGGCAACGTGTGGCGCGACGAACGCTGGATGACCAGCGTGCCAGGCGTCTTCACCGCCGGCGACATGCAGCGTGGTCAGTCGCTCATCGTCTGGGCGATCGCCGAAGGGCGCTCGGCCGCCCGGTCGGTCGACGAGTACCTGATGGGCCGCACGAACCTGCCGGCGCCCGTCGCATAGACGCGCCCAACGCGCGCTTACGCGGGCTCCAGGCTTCGGCTCTGGGCACGTCACGTCCGGCTGAAGCCGGACACTACGCGGACCTCGTGTCTCGGTAGTGTCCGGCTCTAGCCGGACGTCATTCCATCGCGACAGCCGCCCCCCAGCCGTTCCGGCCTGTCCTGCCGGTCTATCCCGCCCGACCTGCCTGGTCGCCAACAACGCACACCTGTATGCCCTGCGGCG
>CALQBJ020000306.1 GCA_943328785.2 Bifidobacterium breve | reverse complement strand
ATGCGCGTCGCTGAGCCCGGCTCGCCCGGACGCGTCACCTTCACGTTGTCGCGCGCGACCAGCGTGGTGGCGGTGCTGCCGTCGGCGTCGAAGCCGATGTTCATCGCGTTGGCTGAAATCTGCCGGCCCGGCTGGCGCCGTTCACCGGCGAGTTGCACAACCGCATCGCCGGTGATAACCGCCTGCTGCAGCGTAGGCCCTGCCGGGTTGTAGTGCAGGTCGATGTCACGCCCCGACAAGGACTGCAGTCCGCCCGCCGCGCCTGGCTGGCCGGTAATGCGGGAGTTGGTGCGGAGTTCCAGCAGCTCGAGGCGTTCGTCCTCCGTCAGGTGCGCGACGGCCAGGTCGGCTTCGAGCGTCTGCTGATCGCGCAGGATCTTCGCGCCGCGATCGAGCCTGATGGTCTTCTCGACCCGCCTGAACTCGAGGGCTCCCGACGACAGCGACATGGTGTCGCCGCCATTCTTGTCGGGCGCGACATCGATCACGGCCCGGTCGGAGATGACGATGATGTCCTGCAGCAGGTTGTAGTCGAGGCCGATGCCGCTGCCGCTCATACGTCCGCGCGAGAATGTGACGGCGCCGGGAATGCGCATCAGGTTCTCGCTGCGCGCATAGGAGGCGCGATCGGCGGCCACCTTCATGCCGTCGCTGGCCTCCATCGTGACGCCGCCGGTCAGCTCCATCGACGATTCGTTCTCGCCGGCCTGGCCTTCCGCGCCCTTCACGATGAAGGTCTTGCCGTTGCGGTCGCTGGTGATGGTGACGCCAACCATCTTGGAGGCGCCGTTGGCGTAGGTCAGCAGGCGCTCGTAGGTGAGCACCCCCTGCTCGCGTTCGCCGTTGATGCGCACGGTGCTGCCGCCCTCGGACTCGACCACGGCGGTCGGGTCGGTGCGCGGCACCGGCGGCTGCGACTGCGGCGTGGTCCGGCGCTTCATCGTCATGCCGACGCCGACGGCGAAGGCAATGCCGACGACCGCCAGCACGAGCCGCGCGATCCGCTGCCACCTCATGGCTGCGTCGGCCTGATGTCGGCGAGCGTCAGCTCGAGGTAGGTCTGGCCGTTGTACTGGTTCTGTTCGAGCGAGAAGGCCACGTCGAGCGCCGACTTGTTCCCGACGATCTGTTCCTGCTTTTCGGCCGCACGCCACGCGACGGCGCGGAACACCCGACCATCCTGGCGGAGCGACATCTTCAGGTGGCGTTCCTTCAGCTTGCGCGGGCCGTCGATCACCTCGACGCCGCGAGCCGCGAAGATCGGCTTCGGATTGCCGGCACCAAATGGTGCGAGCGAGGCGATGCCGGCCGCCACCTGGGCGGTGATGGCGCGGAAGCCGAGGTCGGCATCGATGCGCAGGCGCGGCATCAGTTGCTCGGGCCCGAGCAGACCTTCAGCCCGGTCGTTGATCGACGAGCGGAACTCGCGCACCCTGGCCGCGTCCATCGTGAGACCGGCTGCCTGCTTGTGTCCGCCGAAGCGGATGAAGAAGGGCGCACACGCCTCGAGCGCCGCCAGCATGTCGAAGTGCGGGATGCTGCGGCACGAGCCGTGTGCCACGCCGTCCTCGATCGACAGGACGATGGCCGGCCGGTGAAAGGCATCGACCAGCTTCGAGGCCACGATGCCAATGACGCCGCGGTGCCAGCCGTCGCCGGCCACCACCAGCACCGAGCGCGCACCAACCTCGGGGTCCGTCTGAACGATCTTCTTGGCGGCCGCGGTGATCTCGGCCTCTTCTTCCTGGCGCCGGACGTTCTCGCTGTCCAGTTGTTGCGCCAACTGCTTGGCTTCCTCGGCCATCGACTCGTCGTTGGCCAGCAGCAGGCGCGCCGCGAGATCGGGGGTACTCATGCGGCCAGCCGCGTTCACGCGTGGCGCAAGCATGAAGCCGATGTGATAGCTGTCGATGGTCTTGCCGGTCAGGCCAGAAACCTCGAGCAGCGCGCGCAGTCCGACCTTGTGCGGCCCCTTCGTGAGCAGGTCGAGGCCGACCTTGGCGATGACGCGGGTCTCTCCCACGAGGGGGACGACGTCGGCGAGGGTGCCGATGGCCGCCAGCTTGATGAAGCCCGGTAGCCAGGCCTCGCGCCCGCTTCGTCGGCAGAGCTCCTGCACCAGTTTCAGCGCCACGCCGACGCCGGCGAGGTACTTGTCCGGATAGCTGCAGTCGACCCGCTTCGGGTTGATGATGGCCAGCGCGTCCGGCAATTCGGCGTCGGGTTCGTGATGGTCGGTGATGATCAGGTCGATGCCGAGCGCCTTCGCACGCAGCGCCGCATCGGCGCCGCGAATGCCGCAGTCGACCGAGATGATCAGCACCACACCTTCGGCGTGCAATCGGTCGATCGACGCCGGTTGCAGGCCGTAGCCGTCGCGCAGGCGCTCGGGGATAAAGTGGGTGACGTCGCCGCCGAGCAGTTCGAGCGCCCGACGGAGGATCACCGTGGAGGTAACGCCGTCGACGTCGTAGTCGCCGTGGATGGCGATGCGCTCGCGCCGCGCGATGGCCCCGAGGATCCGTTCCACTGCCACGCCCATATCGGCAAGCGCCATCGGGTCGTGCAGATGGTCGAGTGACGGATGGAGGAAGCGGTGCGCCTGCTCCGGATCGCCGAGGCCACGCTGGCACAGCAACTTCGCCACGATCGGCGGAATCGACAGCGCCGATGCCAGCCGCTCGGCCGCGGCATCGTCAGAGGCAAGCGTGTCCCAGCGCGGCGCGACGGTCGCCATTACGACTGGCTCCCGTTGCGCGTTCGTCGTCCCACGGCGGAGGACGCGGAGTCCAGGGAGTATCCAGCGTGCTTCTTCATTCCATCCTGACGGAAAGTATCACCGTGCGCTTCGACACCCACGTGCGGCTTCCAATCCGCTATCGCCATCTTGATGTGGACGCCGGGTATCGACTCGATTTCATCGTCGAGGACGCGGTCATCCTCGGACGCACGGCGGTCGAACAGGTGCGCCCTGGGCATCGGGCGCAGTTACTGCCCTCCGCGGTGGCGCTCTACGCGTCTTCGACGAACTCGTAGCCAAGACGGCCCATGCTGCGGAACTTGTTGTAGCGCTGATCCAAACGGGTCTGCGTGTCGAGCGCGGAGACCTCCGAGAGCACGCGTTGCAGCGCCTCGTCGACGGCGCGAGCGGCGCCGTCGGGGTCTGTGTGGGCGCCGCCCACCGGCTCCTTGATGATCTCGTCGATGATGTGGAAGCCGAGCAGATCTGGCGCGGTCAGCTTGAGGGCCTCGGCCGCTTCTGCCTTCTT
>CALQBJ020000305.1 GCA_943328785.2 Bifidobacterium breve | reverse complement strand
TGCGTGCAACGGTTTCGGTTCATTTGGACGCGGCCGGCCCACTCGCGCCGTACGCCGTGCCGACGTCGCCCCACCGTGGCGGTACCGAGCACGAGGCGAGGCGACAGCTTGCCTGGCGCTTGCGCGCGGCGAACGTCTGACTATGCGCCAGCTGGGCTTGGGCCAGTGAGGGAGTCGGCTTCGGCCTGCGCCACGGCCGTATTGGTGTCGGTGGCGACGAGCAGGACCATGCCGCCGATGATGAGGAGGATGAGGGAGAGGATGGCCTGACGATAGGAGCCCGTGGCACCAGCCACCGCCCCGAAGATCAGCGGCCCGAGCCACGACGTGCCCCGCTCCGAAATCTCGTAGAGGCTGAAGAACGCCGCCTCCCTGCCGCCGGGAATCATCAGCGAGAACAGCGAGCGCGACAGCGCCTGCGACCCACCGAGCACCAGGCCGAGGACAGCGCCCATCCCCCAGGCCTGCGCCTGGGTGTCGAGCCAGCCGTACGCGAACACGACCAGCCCGGCCCACACCACGAGCGACACGAGGATCGACCGCTTGCTGCCAATCAGGCGCGCGAGCCGCTCGAACGCCAGCGCGCCGAACAGCGCCACGATCTGGATCATCAACACCAGCCCGATGAGAAACGCATCGTCGACCGGAAGCCCCTTGGCCACGAACAGTTCCTGCGCGAGGACGACCGACGCCACGCTGATGACCGTCTGGATGCCGTCGTTGTACGACATGTAGGCGAGCAGGTAGCGCCGCGTGTGCGGCAAGCGCCGCAGTTCGCGCAGCGTCCCGGCCAGTCCGATGACACCCGCGTAGAGCAGCGAGCCGTCGGGCCGGGGCAGCACCTGGCGCCGGCGGCGCAGCCGGGCAAAGGCGAACAGGCTGAAGCCGCCCCACCACAGTCCCGCCGACAGCAGCGACAGCCGCACGGCCAGCCCCTGGCCGATGCCGAGCGTCTCGCGGAACGTGATGAGGGCGAGGTTCAGGGCCAGCAGCAAGCCGCCGCCGGCGTAGCCGAGGGCGTAGCCGCGGCTCGAGACCGCGTCGCGCCGATCGGGTGTGGCGATGTCGTTCAGATAGGCGTTGTAGAGCACGATGCTGGCGCCGAAGCACAGGTTGGCGACGATGAGCAGCGCCCCGCCGAGGAGATAGCGCGGCCCCTCGACAAAGAACATCAGGCAGGTGGCGACGACCCCGGCCGCGCAGAAGCCGGCCATCAGCGGCTTCTTCAGGTCAGTGAAGTCGGCCACCGGCCCGAGCATCGGCAGCAGCAGTACCTGCAGCAGCACCGACGCCGAGATGCAGTAGGGAAAGAGCGACTTCGCCGTGACGACCAGCGGACCCAGTGCCAGCACCACGCCGTTTTCCGAGACGTCTGCCTGCGCCAGCGCCGTGAGGTAGGGGCCGGCCAGTACCGTCACGACCGTCGTGACGAAGGCGGAATTGGCCCAGTCGTACAGCATCCAGCCACGAATCTCGCGCGGGTCGTTGATGGGGTGGTGTGCGGACATGAGGCGGGCGGCGGGATTATCGCACGCGTCCGCGGGCGCCATGGCCCGCGCTCCCGCAACGCGTCGCGGGGTGACCCGGCTATAATCCGAGGGCTCGTCACCCAACCGGGCGACGCCAATCTTGTGAGGACTGATGCGGTTGAGTGTTTCGACGATTCTGCTGTCGACCCTGCTGTGGGCCGGTTCTGCGGCGGCGGCGACCGTCACCGGTGTGGTCTCGGACACGACCGGCGGCGTACTGAACGGCGCCACCGTCGTGCTGCGCGGCGTCGCCACGGGCGAGGAACGCGCGGTCGAGACGGCCGCTGATGGCCGCTTCACCCTGAGCACCGACACGCCCGGCACCTACCTCGTCATCGTCCGGCGCAGCGGCTTCTCCGATGCCGCCCGCACGGTCGTTGTCGAGCACGCCTCGGACGCCATCACGGTGGCGGTCGAACTCGAAGTGGGCGTGGTCAACGCCCAGGTGAGCGTCACCGCCAACCGCGCCGAGCGCGAAACGCGCACGATTCCGCTGCACGTGGAAAGCATCAGCCGCGCCGCGGTCGAGCAGGCGAACACGCTCTCGACTGGCGATGCGCTGGCGGGAACCGCCAACATTACCCCCGTCGGCAGCGGCCCATTCGGTGTGCGGCCGCGCCTGCGCGGGCTCGACTCGACGCGCATGCTGGTGCTGGTCGACGGTGAGCGCCTCAACACGGCGCGCCAGGCGACCGACCGCACGGGCGCGGAGGCCGGGCTGGTGTCGCCCGACGCGATCAGCCGCATCGAGATCGTGAACGGCGCCGGCACGCTGCTCTACGGCTCGGACGCGCTCGCCGGCACGGTGAACATCATCACCAACGAACCCGGATTCACCGACGCGACGCGCCTCATCTACGGCGTCAACGGCTTCTACAGCTCGAACGAGAACGGCCGCCGCGGCACGGCCACCGTCGGCTTCACCTCGCCAGCGGCCTCGCTGCGGGTACAGGCGGGCCTTGAATCGTTCGATAACTATAAAGCTGGGGCGTTCGACGTGGAGGACACGCGTCCCTACTTTGCGTCCGGCCAGTTGAAGCAGACCGACACCATCGACACGAACTTCGGCTTCACGTTCAAGTCGTTCCCCGACCCGTTCAACGCGCCGTATGTCCGCACCGACACGGAGATCCCGAGTTCGGGCGCCAACGGCAACTTCCTGAACGTCTCGAGCCTGCTCCGTGTGGGTGAGCGCCGTTCGGTCCGCGTCCGCTACCAGCGGCGCCGGATGAACGACGTCGGCTTCCCCGACTTCCAACCGCCGATCTTCTTCAACGCCACGGCGCTGCCGTTCAGCAACCTCGATCGTGTGTCGGCCAAGTACGAAGCGCAGGCCGTGACATCGTGGCTCGCCAACCTGTCGCTGACCGCGCACTACCAGCGGACCGAGCGCATGCTGCAGAACGCGCTGCCGGTACAGTTCCCGGTGCCGACCGCCGTCACCTTCTTTCCGATCAACGTCTACCGGCTCGATATCCTGTCGCGTACCGAACAGCGCGTCTGGACACCGGGTGTGGACCTGCAGGCGGTGCTGCTGCCGGCCACGCATCACGTGATGACCACCGGTCTCACCTTCTACCGCGATCGCAGCAGCGACCGGCGTACCACGTCGACGACGACGTCGCTGCTCGGACAGGTGGCGCTGGGCGCACGCGGCCCGGCCGCCGCGGTCCTCCCGACGCCGACCGCACTCGGCCCGGCGAGCACCGGCACACCGGTGCGTGTCCCCGACGCCAGCCTCCGCGACGTCGC
>CALQBJ020000304.1 GCA_943328785.2 Bifidobacterium breve | reverse complement strand
GAACGCAGAACGCCCGGGAACCAGGAAGAACTCCCGGCCCGGGCGACGAGAACGTGAGCAGCGACAGGGGAAACGGCGCTAGCTCTTGTGGTCGGCCGTTTCGTCGTCCTTCATGCCGTCCTTGAAATTGCGGATCGCGCTGCCGATGCCCTTGCCAAGTCCAGGGAGGCGGTTGGCGCCGAAGATCACGATGACGATCGCCAGAATGATGAGAAGTTCTGGCACTCCGATGCGGCCCATGTTCAGACTCCTCCCCGATGTGTTTCAGCGTGCCGGTGACTGGTGGCGCGTGTTGAGCCGGGGAACCGTTGCGATCTTACCACCCAGGTCTGGCGTTGGGGCGGTCGTTTTGTGTATCGGCCTCGCCCTGAGTGCGACCGCGCCACTGGTAGGGGGGCAGTTCGCGTCGGGTGTCAGCCTGGTCGAGGTGTATGCCAGCGTGCTCGATGCCGGCGGCGAGCCGGTGACCGGTCTCTCTGCTGACGACTTCATCGTCGAGGAGGACGGGCGGCGCCAGCAGGTGCAGACGTTCGCCGCCTCCGACTTCCCGCTGTCGCTGGCCATTGCGGTCGACCGCAGCTTCAGCCTGTCGCCGGCACGCCTCACGCAGGTCGTCTACGCCGTGCAGCGCCTGCTCGGTGACCTGCGGGACGAGGATCGCGTGACGCTGCTGGCCATCGGCAGCGAGGTCGAGGTGCTGACGCCGCTGTCGACCGATCACCGTGCCGCCTTCGACGCACTCACCGGTCTCACGCCCTGGGGAACGACGCCGCTGTTCGACGCGACCACGCAGGCGATCGCGCGCGTGCAGGAGGCCTCGGGGCGCCGCGCGCTGATCCTGGTGACCGACGGCGACGACCGTTACAGCGCGTCGACAGCGGCCGAGATGCTGGTCAACGCCCGCCGCCACGACGTGCTGGTATATCCAGTCAGCCTGCGGCGGACGTCGCCGCCGGTGCTCGTCGAGTTGGCCGGCGTCACCGGTGCGCGTGCCACCGCTACACCGCAGCTCGACGCGCTTCCGGCCGCGCTCGCCTCGATCGCTCGTGAGCTACGGATGCAGTACCTGCTCGGCTACGTGCCGTCGGCTGCTGGTTCGCAACCGGCCGGTTCCCAGTGGCGCGCGATCGCCGTGCGCGTGGCGACGCCGGGTCTGCGAGTGCGCGCCCGCGAGGGGTACTACGCCGGGAGGTAGGCGCTGCGCCGCCACTTCCACGCCAGCCCGAACTCCATCGTGGTGAGCCACTGCGCGAGGTGCTCGCGGATCGCGCCGCCGGTGGTATCGCTAACCTTGGCGCAGCTCCCGATCGCCAGATGGTCCGGCCGTGGGAACGACCAGATGTAGTCGGCCGACTGGTCCACCAGTTCGAGCACGGTCTCCCGGCTCGAGACGACGACAGTTCCTGCTGGGCTACCGCCACCTCGCACGGCACGAGTCGCATGCTACATTACGCCGATGACCGACACGGATGCGGGCCGATTCACCATCGGCGTCTTCCAGGATGTGTCGTGGGCGTGGAAGGGGCTTGCGGCGCTGACGCGAGCCGGTCTGCTGCCCGAGTCGCTGAGCATCGTGGCGCTCGCCTCACCCGAGGCTGGCGGGCTCATCGAGCAGACGCTGAACGGCGCTCCCGAAAGCCTGCGCGTGGCCGGGGTTGGTGACGTGTTCGCCAGGGGGCCGGTGCTGCGCGCGCTGCAGGGGTCGTCGAGTGACCTCGACACGCAGGGGTTCGCCGGCACCATGCGCCGCATCGGGTTCCAGTCGCACGACGCACGGATCTTCGAAGCCCTGACCGCGCGTGGCGGGGTCCTCGTGGCGATCCACAGTGAGCCGCGCGCCGCGGATGCGCTCGCGGTCCTGCACGCATTCGGCGGTGGGAACGCGGCCATCGGCGCGTGGACCGGGCGCCTCTGACGGCGCGTCTCAAAATCATCCGCAGTTGGATGCGCAGAAGGTATGCGCATACGAATAAGGGGACACGGCCGTTCTGATCTGTGGCGCGTCCAAAGGATTCGAGGGCCCGCTGTCGGGCACTCCTTTTGCGGTTGCAGCGGTTCAACCCGTGCGCCACAATACCTCTACAAGTCAGATTCCGTTGCCCATGGCAGAGCGCACGCCGTCGGTAGAACCGCACGTCAACGTGTCGGCCGGGCACCTTTCGGTCCGTGTCGAAGGCGCGCATCCGCCCGACATTACCTTCTCATTCGAGCGACAGTCGGAACGCCTGCTCCCGTCACTCGGGGCGGCGCTTCTGCTCCAGGTGGCCATCGTCACCCTGCTGGTCCTGCTTGCCCGATTCGCCCCAGCCATTCAGCTCACGCCGGCCGCCATGCCGGACGACCTCAGCGATCAGATCGTCTGGCTCAGCCAGCCCGGTCCTGGCGGCGGGGGCGGCGGGGGCGGCAACCAGATGAAAGAGCCGCCGCGCGCGGCTGAACTGCCCGGCAAAGAGAAGATCACTGTCCCGGTCGAAAAGCCACCGTCCATCGAACCGCCGAAGGTGACGAAGCTTGAGCCGACGCCGGTCGAGCAGTTGAACATCCCCGCGCTCACCATGTCGTCTGGCGCCGAGGTCGTCGCCGGCGCGATCGACGCACAGCCAGGGCCCCCCTCACCGTCGCTCGGGTCTGGCATCGGTGGCGGCGCGGGCACGGGCACCGGGTCGGGCATCGGCTCTGGGTCAGGGTCAGGTCTTGGCGCGGGTTCCGGTGGTGGCACCGGCGGCGGCGTTTATCAGCCAGGCAACGGTGTCACGCTGCCGCGCATCCTGCGTGAAGTGAAGCCCGCGTACACGTCCGACGCCATGCGCGCCAAGGTGCAGGGCACGGTGCTTCTGCAGTGCATTGTCAGGCCCGACGGTTCGGTGACCGACATCCAGGTGCTGCGCTCGCTCGACTCGGTCTTCGGTCTCGATCAGGAAGCGATGAAGGCGGCGCGTCAGTGGCGCTTCGCACCCGGCACGCGCATGGGGCAGGCGGTGCCGGTGCAGATCACCATCGAGCTCACCTTCACCCTGCGCTGATTCTCGGGCGGGTAGGGAAGGGCCGGTGGGTCGGGCCGGGCAGGCAGGACTGTCCACGAAAGAGAGAAGGCGCGTGAGCCTCGCGGCCCACGCGCCTTTTGCGTGTAGAAGTCAGTGCTGACTTCTCAGTGCTGACTTCGAACGTCTGTTAGTACATCCCGCCCATGCCGCCGCCGCCAGGCATCGCCGGCGCATCCTTCTTGTCTTCCGGAATCTCGCAGATGATGGCTTCCGTCGTGAGAAGGAGCGACGCGATGGACGAGGCGTTCTGCAGGGCGTTGCG
>CALQBJ020000303.1 GCA_943328785.2 Bifidobacterium breve | reverse complement strand
GGTGCGCACGACAGGGGCCTGGCGCACAGGGCCGGGTGACACTCCGTGGCACCTGGCGCGCGGCCTGACAATTCCTGTCACCCTCCCTTTCGGTAGATGCGCTGCCACACTTCAGCGGTTGAGTCCTGCCTGGCGCTGTCTGACAATTGGGCATGAAGCAGCAGGTTCTGTCATTGGTGGTCATCGTTGCCCTGGCGGTGGTCGGCGTCGGAAGCGAGACGCGCGTTACGGCCCCGAACAACAAGTACACGCCCGCCCAGGACGTCGAACTCGGGCTGCAGGCAGCCGCCGAGGCCAGGCAGCAACTGCCGATCATGCGTGACGATGCGGTTACGTCGTATGTGACCCGGCTTGGTGAGCGGCTCACGGCCGTCATCCCAGCCGAGTTCCAGCGCCACGAGTTCAAGTACACCTTCGAAACCGTGAACGTACGCGAGATCAACGCCTTTGCCCTGCCGGGCGGGCCGATGTTCGTGAACCGCGGGATGATCGAGGCGGCCAACAGCGAGGGCGAGGTGGTCGGCGTGATGGCACACGAGGTGAGTCACGTACTGCTCCGCCACGGCACCGCCCAGGCCAGCAAGGCCGGCAAGTACCAGATGGGACAGGTGGCGGGCGCCGTCCTCGGGGCGATCATCGGCGGACGCGTTGGCAGCGTCGTGGCGCAAGGCACGCAGTTCGGCCTCGGCACCGCGTTCCTCCGCTACGGCCGCGATTACGAGAAGCAGGCCGACATCCTCGGCGCGCAACTCATGGCGCGCGCCGGCTACGACGCCCGCGAGATGGCGAACATGTTCAAGACCATCGAGAAGCAGGGTGGCGCGAACGGACCAGAGTGGCTATCCGATCATCCGAACCCCGCGAATCGCTCGCAGTACATCGAGCAAGAAGCGCAGTCGCTGCGTGTCTCGAATCCGGTTGGCGACCGCTCGGGTTTCGACCGCGTCACCGCGCACCTGAAGACGCTGCCGAAAGCCCCCACCTCCGAGGAAGCGGCCAAGGCGGCGAAGGGCAATGGCGGCGGCACGAGCGCCGATCCGCGATCGGCCGGCACCCTCGGCCGCGTCGACGCTCCGGCGACGCGCTACCGCGAATACACGGAAGGGAACGTCTTCCGTATTGCCGTGCCGACCAACTGGCGCGAACTGCCCGGGTCGAGCTCCGTCACCTTCGCGCCGACCGGGGCGTACGGGCAGGCAAACGGCCAGAACGTCTTCACCCACGGGGTCGAAGTGGGTGTGCTCCGCAACGAGCGGCATGAACTGCCGGAAGCCACGGCCGACTTCATCCAGGCGCTCGGCCAGTCGAATCCGCGCCTGACGCAGCAGTCGGAGCCGCTGGCCACGGTGGTCGCCAGCCGGCGGGCGCTGCAGACCAGGCTCGAGAACGTCTCGGATGCCACGGGGCAGCCCGAGGAGATTCAGCTCTTCACCACCCGCATGTCGGACGGCACGCTGTTCTACGTCATTGCCGTGGTTCCGACGTCGGACGCGCGCGGCTACGAAGCCGCGTTCCAGCAGGTGGTGCGGTCCATTCGCCTGAACGACTGACGGTCGAGCGGACGGGAACGACCACAAGGCCACTCCAGCGCTAATCCGACAGCGGCGTACGTCCGATAGAGCTCTACGTGGAAGACAAGAACTGGACTTTCTCGCGTGACGGGCATCTGCTGGAAATCAAGCGGACCCCGACTGATAACGGCTTCCTGCTTGGCGTAACCGGCGACGGTCCGTCGCGGAGCTACTTCTTCGACGACCTCTCGAAGCTCGAGCGGTTCCAGGCCGACTTCGAGAAGTTCCTCCTCGGCACCGGCTGGACCTTCGTGGCATTCTCGCCCGATCGACGGGCGGGCCGCGAGCGACGGCACTTCAGCCGTTTGCTGACCGACCGCCGCCGCTGGTGGACCGACGGCGTGCGGACGCCGCTCGAGCAGCAACTCGAAGAACGCGACCGCGATGGCCGCGAGCGACGGCTTCGCCGCATCCACGAACGTCAGGGCTGACGGGTCGGCCTCCCCGGCCGACCCGGCTCCGTCTTTGCTCTAGACCTCCACGGAGGTCCGAAGATGCCGGTCAGATTATCGCCCTCACCCGACCAACGCGGAGACGGGGTGGCCATTCACAACACGCGCGTAAGTCTTACGTCCTGATTGCCGCCGCTTGTCGCGGCCGGTCAGGCACGTTAAGCTGAACGCGAAACTGCTCACGTCTATAGGGAGATGCACAGGATGAGACGACTTTTACGTGTGTGCGTCGTGGCACTGGCGCTCGTGGGACTGCCGCTGGCGGCCTCCGCCCAGCCCGCACTCGCCGACGACGACCGTTCCGGATTGATCTCGGCAGGAGCGCTCGTCGGGGCGGAAATGGATACGCCTGACAACTGGCTGATGTTCGGCGTCGACACCCGCGTCAAGGTCGCGCACGGCCTCGAGTTCGAACCGCGGTTCACCTACCAGCCGCTCGGTGGGGGCCACACCATCCAACTCGATGCGAATGTCCTCAAGAACCTCGATCTGGCGCGGCCGGGGCGCTTCCACCCGTTCTTCGGCATTGGCGGCACACTGCAGAAGGTGTCGCCCGACGGCGGCAACGGCGACAGCACGCTCGGCCTCAACCTGATTGGCGGCACGCGGATCGCCCTCAGCGGCAGTTCCGGATACGAGCCGTTCATCGTCGGGCAGTATTCGCTCCTCCGCGACCAGTCCAACCCGTTCTCGATCGTCGTCGGCGCGTCGTTCCGCCTGCGCGCACACTAGCCTCGTCCCGACACCGGCCGGGCCGACGCCTGGCCGGTCCCTCTCTTCCGCGTTCCCCTCCCATTGACCACCGCGCGGATCGACCATTGGCCACCCGCGCGCCTGGCGGACGACGAAGGCTGACGTTGTCCAGACCGATCCAGCGGTCGAGCCCGACGGTCGACGGGTGGGTCGCTGGCCTCGTCCAACAACAGCACGGCCGCGATCTCGCGCTGACTCCACCCCTGTACGGTGAGGTCCCAGGCGCGGTGGGCGCGCGCTTCAATGACCGGCCTGGGCTCACTTCCCCCGACCCCACCCCGTTGAGGACGTCGATGCTGGGCCATGGCGTCACCGTCGCCGCGACGCCGACCGGCGCGCCCCTGGCCCCGCCGGGTGATGCCGCGTGGCCGTGGCACCGGTGAACCGTTCCCAGCGTGTGACCGCTGGGCGCGCCGCTCGAAAAGTAGGCCAATCGCCGCTCAGAAAGTAGGCCACCTGAGGGTCTGATGGCGGGCTTGCCGGATCAGGGGATCTGGAGTCCGCTGAGAGGATGCTCAGGATGGATCAGGTGCATGTGGTGCGGCACAAGGTG
>CALQBJ020000302.1 GCA_943328785.2 Bifidobacterium breve | reverse complement strand
GACGGCCACACCCCGGTCGGCCGCTTGCCGAACAGACGCTCGTGATAGGCCGCGGCCTCGTCGAGCTGCGCGAATGCATCGTCGGGCCGCATGAACCGCTGGCGGGGAGTTCGGGCCATCGGATGGGTCCGCTTATAGATGTCCGTATCGCAGAGCAACGGCAGGATCGGGTGGTAGAACGGCGACGTCGACACCTCGATCCGCCCCGACTCGACACCGCGACGGTAGGCGGGAATGACGGCGTTCAGCAGTTCCAGTTCGATAGCCCGAAGGGCGTCCTTGTCGCCTTCGTCGAAGTGACGTCCCTTGGCCACCAGCGCCTGCACCCGTGCGTCGCGTTCGTGATAGGCCGGGTCGATCCAGGCCAGCTTCTGCCAGATCTGGAGATCGCGCAGGTCGTCGATGCCGAAGCGGCGGATGGCCGCGTCAATTTCGGCGTCGCTCGTGCCCCATCCGCGCAACGAGAGCAATTCGGCATAGCGCGGATAGATGTCGATCATCCGCTGGCGCTGCGCATAGAAGAAGTTCTTCAGCATGAACCGCACGTCCTCTGGCAACAGCGCGTGCGCCGGCCGCATGCCCAGCTCGAGGAAGCGGTCATGGGCCTTGTCGGCGGCGAAAGACTCGAGTTGCACCAGCAGCGACGGCACCAGGTTGAACGTCAGCCGGACGTCGGGGAACTCGTCCAGCATCGCGACCATGCCCCAGTAGTCCTTCAGCGCGTGCAGCCGCACCCACGGCAGGATGTGCTCATGGGTCACGAGGTCTTCGTAATAGGGCTGATGCATGTGCCAGAGGATCGCGACTCGCGTCATGGTGTTAGTCTAATCGCTGCCTCATGTTGCGAATTCTGGACCGGTATCTGGTGCGCGAGATCGCGCTCCCCTTCCTCATGGGGCTGACGGTCCTGACCTTTATCCTCGTCCTGCCGCCGATCCTGGTGGCTGGCGAGGAATTCATCTCCAAGGGCGTGGAGTGGTCGATTGTCGCGCGTGCGATGGCCACGCTGCTGCCGCAGGCGCTGAGCCTCACCATCCCGATGGCGGTGCTGCTCGGCATCCTCATCGGCTTCGGACGGTTATCGGCCGACCGCGAATTCGTCGCCATGCAGGCCTGCGGCGTCAGCCTGATGCGCCTGCTCCGCCCGGTGCTCCTCGTCGCCGCGGTCGGGACGGCGGCCGCCGCCTACGAAATCATCGTCGCGCTGCCGAACGCCAACCAGTCGTACCGCGAGATCGTCTACGTGCTGCTCGCCACCCGGGTCGAGAACAACGTCAAGCCGCGGATCTTTTATGAGGACTTCCCTAACAAGGTCATCTACGTTCGCGACATTCCCGCCACCGGCGGCTGGCAGGACGTCTTCCTCGCTGATACCAGCCGGCCCGGCGAGACAACGGTCTACTTCGCCAAGGAGGGACGCATCCGGCTGGACCAGGCCAACCGGATCGTGCAACTGGAACTGCGCGAGGCGACGTCCTACACCTCGCACATCGAGAAGCCTGACGACTACGAGGCAAATGCCTTCGACAGCATCCTGATCTCGCTCGATCCCGAGACGGTGTTCAAGCGCCCGCCCGCCAAGGGCGCGCCCGAGATGACCATCGCCGAGCTGAAGAGCGAGATCGCGGATGCTGCGACGAGGAACGACCCGGCCTACGGCGCCCGCTTCATGCTGCAGCAGAAGTTCTCGCTGCCGCTCACCTGCCCCATCCTCGCGCTCATCGCGCTGGCGCTCGGCGTCAGTAACCGCAAGGACGGCAAGCTCGCGAGCTTCGTCATCGGCATGGGCGTCATCTTCATCTACTACGTCCTGCTCTGGGGCGCTCGTGCCGCGGCCATGGGCGGCCGCTTCAGCCCTGAACTGGCGCCGTGGCTACCCAACATCGTGATGGGAGCGCTGGCCATCCTGATGTTCATCTGGCGGTCGCGGTCTGCCGACAGGCCGATCCGCTTCAGCCTGCCGGCATTCTGGCGTCGACGGAACGCGGCGACCGCCGCCGACGACGCGTCAGCGGGTGTCTCCGCGGCGCCGACGGGCCGGGCTCAGCACGTGGTGGTCGTGGTGCGCATCCCGCACATCAACATCCCGGGGCCACGACTGCTCGACGTCTACGTGTCGCGCGAGTATCTGCGGATCTTCCTGCTCGGCGTCATCGGCCTACTCGGCATCTTCTACATCTCGACGTTCATCGACCTGGTGGACAAGCTGTTCCGCGGCGAAGCGACGTCGGCGATGCTGCTCCGCTACTTTTACTTCCGCACGCCGCAGTTCGTGTACTACGTCATCCCGATGGGCGTACTAGTGTCGACCCTCGTGACGGTCGGGATCATGAGCAAGAACAGCGAACTGCTCGTCATGCGTGCCTGCGGGATCAGCCTCTACCGTTCGGCGCTGCCGCTGCTGGTGTTCGGTGCGTTGGCCAGCGTCGGCCTGTTCGCGCTGCAGGAGCAGGTGCTGGCCCCCGCGAACCGCGAGGCCGACCGGCTTGAGCGGATCATCCGCCGCTGGCCACCGGCTACCAGCGCGCTCAACCGGCGCTGGGTCGTCGGCAAAAAAAACGAGATCTACCACTACGACCTGTTCGACCCGGAATCGAACCGCTTCACGAACCTGTGGGTGTATGGACTCGACGAGAAGACGTGGGGCTTGCGGCGCGTCACCCGTGCCGCTGAGGCCACCGCTCCCGCTGGCCGCGGTGCCGAGCCAGCGGCGTGGATCGCTCGTCTTGGGTGGACGCGCGAGCTGACGGTCAGCGGCAAGACCGGCGCGCGGCGGACGAGCCTGACGTACACGCCGTTCCAGGAACAACCGCTCGCGATTGAACCGCCCAGCTACTTCAAGTCGGACGAACCGATCGCCGAGCTGATGAGCTTCGTCCAGTTGCGCGAGTACATCGTGAAGCTGCAGGCCAGTGGCGCGAACGTCGTGCCGCAGATGGTGGCGCTGCAGCGCAAGATCGCCTTCCCCTTCGTCACGATCATCATGACGGTGCTGGCCGTGCCCTTCGCCGTCACGAACGGACGCCGCGGCGCCATGTACGGCGTCGGCATCGGCATCGTACTGGCCATCACCTACTGGATTGCGCTGAGTGTGTCCGGCGCACTTGGTGCCGGCGGCGTCATGTCGCCCCTGCTTGCGGCGTGGGCGCCGAACATCATCTTCGGCACGGCGGCCGGCTACCTCGTACTCACGGTCCGCACGTAACCGCGCCTACTTCGCCCTGACGAGCCGCGCGGCTCCCAGCCACAACCGGCCCGACGAGCCTGGCAGGCTATTCGTGGTGTCGACCACGAACATGATGCTGCGTATGGCGCCGACCGGCGGTTTCGG
>CALQBJ020000301.1 GCA_943328785.2 Bifidobacterium breve | reverse complement strand
GTGGTCGAGGACGGCAACGTCATCACCGCGCGCAAGTGGGACGATGTGTCGGCGCTCACCGACGTGGTGGTGAGAGTACTGGGCGGCACGCCCGCGTCCTAGCGCGGCGCCGGAGCGGCAGGCAGTTCGTCTGGCCTGCCCCGCCGCAGGCGGGCATACGCCGCGGTGAATTCCACCCCGTAGAGCAGGATTACCGCCTGCACCCAGACCCACCCCAGGAAGACCACCACAGCCGCGATTGATCCGTTCACGCGCGTGAACCGGTCCATGTCGCGCATGTACCAGCCGAAGCCGAAGAGCGCCCCCTTCCACAACAGCCCGGTCAGGATCGCCCCGAGCCACACATCGCGAAAGCGCACCTTGGCGTTCGGCACGAAGTAGTAGATCAGGCCGACCACGAGCACGAACATCGCGGTGGTGGCGTTGCGGATGGCAAAGCCCCGCAATACCAGCAGGCCGGGAAACTGCGACAGGATGCCGGCGAACCAGGTGGCTCCGACGATCTGCGAGGCGCTCACCAGCAGCGTGGCCGCGACGAGCAGCGCGCCCGCCACCAGGAGCATTACGAATGAGAAGAGCTTGTGCTTCCAGTAACTGCGTGTCTTCTCGACGCCCCAGGCGTAGTTCACCGCCGTGCTGACCGCGCCGAAGAAGCCGAGCGCACCCCAGACGAGCGCGACGGTGCCGGCGATGCCGAGCGTCAGAGGGCTGGCGCGAAACGCGTCGAGTTGCAGGGTGATGAAGTCGAACTGCTGGGGAAAGTAGCGGAGCACGAAGCGGAGGACGTCGGCCCTGTCGGCCTCGTCAGCGGTCACCGAACCGACGATGGCGAAGCCAAGCATCGCGAATGGAAAGATCGACAGCAGCGCGTAGTACGAAATCGACGCGGCGTAGGTGAAGTTGTCGCTGTGGTAGAACCCGACCAGTCCCCGCCAGAGTGAGATGCCGGTCAGACGCGCGATCTCGCGCACCTGACGGCTCACCGACGACAGCAGCTTCACCCGTCAATTATGTGTCAGACGTGGCGGCGGCCGCGCTACGCGCCGCCTTCGCACCGTCGCGGATCTCGTGCTTCTTCATCTTGCTGTAGAGCGTGGGGCGATACAGCCCGAGGATCTGCGCGGCTTCCTGCTTGTTCCAGTTGGTGCGCTGCAGCGTCTGCAGGATGGCCATCTTCTCGATCTCGGCCAGCGTGCGGTGCGGCGGGATGACAAAGTCGCTGTGACCGGTCGCCTCCTCGCGGATCGACTCAGGCAGATCGCCGACGCCAATCTCGCTCCCCTTCGTCACAAGCACCGCGCGCTCGATGGCGTTCTCGAGTTCGCGCACGTTGCCGGGCCAGCGGCTCCTGATGAGCAACTGGTACACCGCCGGCGCCAGCGACTTCACGTTCTTCTCGTAGCGCGAGCGGAACTTCTCGAGGAAGTAATCGCAGAGCAGCGGAATGTCTTCCGTGCGCTCGCGCAGCGGCGGCACCCGCAGCGTGATGGTATTGATGCGGAAGTAGAGATCCTCGCGCAGGCGCCCGTCGCGCAGCGCCGCATCGAGGTCGCTATTGGTGGCGCAGATCAGGCGGAGATCGACGTGCACGATGCGGTCGCTGCCGATCGGGCGGTACTCGCGCTCCTGCAGGACGCGCAGCAGCTTGGTCTGCAGGTACGACGGCATCTCGCCGACCTCGTCGAGCAGCAGCGAGCCGCCCTCCGCCATCTCGAACAGCCCTTCCTTGTCGGTCGTCGCCCCGGTGAACGCGCCCTTCTTGTAGCCGAACAGCTCGGACTCGATCAGGTCCTTCGGAATGGCCGCGCAGTTGATCTTGATGAACGGGCCTTTCAGGCGCTTGCTGTTGTAGTGGATGGCATTGGCGATGAGTTCCTTGCCCGTGCCGTTCTCACCCTGGATGAGAATGTTCGCCTCGCTCGCCGCCACGCTCTCGATGAGCTCGAAGAGGTCCTGCATCTTCTTGCCCTTGCCGATGACGTTCTGGAACTTGTAGCGGTCCTGCAGCTTCTGCTTCAGCAGCTCGTTCTCGTCGACGAGCGACTTCTGCTTGATCGCCTTCTCCAGCTTGTCGAGCAGGCGTTCGGCATCGATCGGCTTCTCGAGGAAGTCGAAGGCGCCGGCCTTCACCGCTTCGACCGAGCGCGGGATGTTGCCCTGCCCGGTGATGACAATCACCTCGGCTTCAGGCTCGAGCGCCTTGAACTTGCGCACCAACTCGATGCCGTCGATGTCCGGCAGTTTCATGTCGGTGACGACGACGTCGGGATGCCAGGAGCGGAAGAGCTCCTCGCCGCGCGTGCCGATGAGTGCGGTGCGCACGTCATAGCCGGCATGCTCCAGCAGGATCTTCAGCCACTCGGTCATCGACGGCTCATCGTCGATAGCCAGGACACGCTTCTTGCGCTTCGGGCTCATGTCCAGAGAGTGCAGCGAAGCGCGTACTGAGTCAATATGGAAGAGATGAAACTGCATTAATTCAATGCAATGCGCAGCTAATCAATACAGATGAGGTTCGCCTCAAGCCGCAGCCTGTGTAAGGGCTTGCAGTCCGCAGTCAGCCCGTCGCCGTTGCGGTCGGCGGCTGTGGCGGCGCGGGACGGCGCGTACAGGGCCGTATGCGATAATCCCGGCGATGTCCGAGCCCTGCCCGCCCTGCTCGCACAAGACCGATTCCTACGGCTGGTAGATGCAGCTCCTCGAGTCGCGAATCAATCGCTCCGACGAGGTCTTCCGGACCAACGACGTGCGCCTGCGCGGTCTCGTCGCCGAACTGCGCACACGCACCGAGCGCAACCGCCAGGGCGGCGGCCCGAAGTCGGTAGAACGGCATCGATCGCAGGGTAAGCTGCCGGTCCGCGAGCGGATCGAACGGCTGCTCGACCGCGGCTCTCCGTTCCTCGAATTCTCCGCACTCGCCGCCTGCGGCCTCTATGACGACGCCGCGCCAGGCGCCGGCATCGTCACCGGCATCGGCCGGGTGTGTGGACGCGAAGTCGTGATCGTCGCCAACGACGCCACGGTGAAGGGCGGCACCTACTACCCCATCACCGTCAAGAAGCACCTGCGGGCGCAGCAGATTGCGCTCGAGAACCGGCTCCCCTGCCTCTATCTCGTCGACTCGGGCGGCGCCTTCCTGCCGATGCAGGCCGACGTCTTCCCCGACCGCGAACACTTCGGCCGCATCTTCTTCAACCAGGCGCGCATGTCGGCGGAACGCATTCCGCAGATCGCGGTGGTTATGGGCTCGTGCTCCGCCGGCGGCGCCTACGTGCCGGCGATGTCGGACGAAACGATCATCGTCAACGGTACGGGCACCATTTTCCTCGGCGGCCCGC
>CALQBJ020000300.1 GCA_943328785.2 Bifidobacterium breve | reverse complement strand
GTACGCCCCCTGCGGGACGTAGCAGGTGAAGTGGTGCCGGCGCAGGATGTCGAGCAGCAGGTCCCGACGACGCTGGTAGGATGCGGCGAGGGCGACGTAGTACGACTCGTCGACGCCGAGGGCGGCAACACCCGCCTCCTGCAGCGGTGCGGCCGCACCGACGGTGAGAAAGTCGTGCACCTTGCGGATCGCACCGGTCAGTGACGGCGGCGAGATGGCCCAGCCGACGCGCCACCCGGTGACGCTGTAGGTCTTCGACAGGCTGTTGATGGTGACCGTCCGGTCGGCCATGCCGTCGAGGCTCGCGATCGGCACGTGGCGCGTGCCGTCGTAGAGGATGTGCTCGTAGATCTCGTCCGAGATCGCCACAACGTCCCACTTGCGGCAGAGCGCGGCGATCGCCTCGAGTTCGTTGCGCGAGAACACCTTGCCGGTTGGATTGTTCGGCGTGTTCAGGATGATGGCCTTCGTCCGGTCGTTGAAGGCCGCCGCGAGTTCATCGGGGTCGAAGCTCCAGTCTGGCTCGCGGAGCGTCACATAGCGCGGCGTGGCGCCGGAGAGAATCGCGTCGGGGCCGTAGTTCTCGTAGAACGGCTCGAAGATGACCACCTCGTCGCCCGGATCGATGATGCCCATCATCGTGGCCATCATCGCTTCGGTCGATCCGCAGGTAATCGTCACCTGCTGATCGGGCACCACGGCGACGCCGTAGCGAGTGGTGAACTCGCGAGCGACCGCCTCGCGCAGCGCCTTCGCCCCCCAGGTGACCGCGTACTGGTTCACGTCGGCCATGATCGCTGCGCAGGCCGCCTCCTTCACCACCGCTGGTGCGGCGAAGTCGGGGAATCCCTGCGAGAGATTGACACCGCCGTAGAGGTGATTGAGCCGTGTCATCTCGCGGATGACCGACTCGGTGAACTGTGTCGCTTTCTTCGAACCGGTGAGCTTGGACATGGGTGCGATGCTCGCGCGTGGCGGCGTGCGTCAGCGGCCGAGCGCTCTTTTGGCCGGCTTGCGCGGCACGCGCTTCTTCGGCGGCGCCTTGCGTACCGGCGCCGCTTTCTTCGCCGGAGCCGACACCGTGGGGGCCACCGGCTTCGCTGTGGTCTCGACCCCTTCGACCGTGGCGCCGTCGCGATAGAGGCGACGGTAGTCGTCGGCGGTGCCGAGGATCTTCTTCACGTAGGTCTGCGTTTCCGGGTATGGGATGTCGTCGACGAACTCCTCGGTCTCGAGCCCAGGACGCTCGTCCTGCCAGCGGCGCACCGCGCGTTCGCCGGCGTTGTAGCTCGCCAGCGCGAAGTGGAGACCACCGAATTCCCTTACCTTGTCGGCGAGGTAGGCCGTGCCCATGCGGATGTTCGACTCGGGGTCGGTCAGCACCCGCGTCGAGTATGGAATGCCGAGCCGGCGGGCGTACATGCGCGCGGTTGACGGCAGCAACTGCATCAAGCCGTAGGCATTCGCGCCCGACCGCACGTCCGCGACGAAGGTGGACTCCTGCGCGACGAGCGCCGCCACGAAGTACGGGTCGAGCCCGTTGGCATCGGCGTGCTTACGGATGAGATCCCAGTAGGCGATCGGATAGATGACCGTCAGCACTTCGCGCGGTAGTTCTTCCCCGCCGGCCGCCATGAACTGCGGATAGGCGCGCCGCATCGTATTGATGGCGCCGCGCAGCAACTGGAACCGGCGCATGCCGCTCTCGGTGCGCGACTGCTGCTGCCGGGTCCAGGCCACCGTCGCCTGGATTGACGGTGAGTCGCCCCACACCCGCTGCGCGTACTGCAGTTCGTTCAGCGCATCGGTCAAGAGCCCGGCGGTGAGCAAGGCGCGAATGGTGGCACTGTTCGCGGGCGGCGGCGGTGCATCCGCCACCATCGGCTGCACCGCGCTGCGTGCGGACGTCAGTCGGGACGCGGCGGCGGCATCGAGCCGCTTCATCGCCAGCCGGCCGTAGTACGAGTTGGCGTAGTCGGCGGCGGCGATGGTGTAGCGCTGCCGCGCGGTAGTCGCGTCGTTCAGCTGTTCCTGCGCGCGCCCTGCCCAGTAGAGCCAGGCGGGCCGGTAGTCGGACCGCGGAAAGTCCGAGGCTGCACGCTCGAAGACGCGCGCGGTGTAGGCGAAGTCGTTCGTCCGATACGCGGTCCAGCCGCTCTTCCACGCCGAGCGCTCGCCGTAACTGCCGCGCGGGTAGCGTTCGTACATCTCGCGGAAGGTCGCATCCGCCTTCTCCTCGTCGTTCGTGCGCAGATAGTAGGTGCCGAGGTTGTTCAGCGCGTCTTCGGCCCAGGTCTGGTCGGGGAACTCGGTGCGCACACGCTCGAGCAGTTCGAGGAAGGTCGGCGTCTGGCCGGCATCGCGTGAGGCGAGGGCGTAGAAGAACAACGCTTCACCGCGGCGCGAGGCGGTCTTGGTCAGCGGCTGCAGCGCTTCACGCGCCGCGCGGGTCTTCTTGGTGAAATAGTCGGACTCGGCCAGGCGCAGGGCGATGAGTTCGCGGTCGTCGCCTGCCGCCACTTTCTCGAGTGCCTGAAACGATGTACGGGCATCGGTGTACTGCCTGGCGCCGAACAGCCGCTCGGCACGCCCCAGCTCCACCTTGTAGCGCTGCGAGCCCGGCGTCAGCGGCTGCAGGCCGGTGAGCGTGTTCAGCTCGGCGCCCGCAATCGCGGCGTTCTCGCTCATCGGGAACTCGTAGAACACGTGCGCGAAGGCATCGGCCGCCTTGCCGTTGTCACGCGCCGCCCTCGCCGCCCGGCCGAGGCGCATGTAGACGTCCTCGACATTGGTGAGTCGTCCCGAGAGCAGACGGTCGTAGATGCGCACCGCATCGCCGGGCTTGTCGAGCGCTTCCTGGGCTTCGGCTTCGCCGAGCTGCGCGGCTTCGGCGAGATAGCCGACAGGCTTCTGCTCGAGGACCGCACGGAACGACTTCAGCGCGTCGGCCGCGCGGTTCAACCGCAACTGCGCGAACCCCGCGTAGTACGCCGCGTACTGACCGAGGGGACCGTCCTTGGCGATCGGCTGCGACGCGAGGCTGAGCGCCTTGCTGTAGTCGCCATCCGCCGTGAGCTTGGCGAGGGTGCCGAGCGATGTGGCCGAACTCGATCGTGCGGCGGTGCCGCGATCGGGCGCCAGCCACAGCTGCGACAGGTCGTGGGGCACCTGCGGGTGCGGCGTCGGCGTGAGTACCGTCACGCCAGTGGGCAGGTCGTTGGACGAGCCCGAGGGCCGTCCCTGCTGCGCGTGTGGAGCCGGCGCGGCCGGAGCCAGGATCAGCAGGCCGATGAGCAGTGCGGATTTCTTCATCAACTGATGGGCACCATGGGTGGCGTGACGCTCATCGTGGCGGGGGTGCACCCGCGCCCGCCGGTGGCACGAGCTGTGCGAACCGCAGCGCGGTGAGCGATTCCAGTACGCGCGCCGCGTGGCGCGCGAGCACTTCGAAGGT
>CALQBJ020000299.1 GCA_943328785.2 Bifidobacterium breve | reverse complement strand
GGACAGTTCTCGTCGCTGCTGGCCGGGCTCGACGCGGTCGCTCGCCCAGGCGTGGAGGCGATGCTCCTCACGCTGGTGGATGCGCCACTGTTTGCGGCATCGACCGTCGAGGCGGTCGTGCGCCGGTTCGATGAGACGCGCGCTCCCGTCGTGCGCGCGGTGCGCGGCAGCGAGCACGGGCACCCGGTGCTGATCGCGCGGAGTCTGTTTGCGGCCATTCGCGCGTGCGACCCGAAGGCTGGCGCGAAGTCTGTCGTGCGGGGACATGCGTCGGAGGCAGGCGACGTGCCAGTCGACGATGACGGTGCCTACATCGACATCGACACGCCGGCCGAGTACGCCGCGCTGCCAGAACTCAGGCGTCAGCTCGGGTGGTAAGGCGCTATCGCGCGGGAGCGGGTCGCTTCACGTCGGCGGTCGGCGCCTGCGACACCTCGCTGACGAAGTAG
Organism: Bifidobacterium breve; assembly: GCA_943328785.2. Taxonomy (GTDB): domain Bacteria; phylum Acidobacteriota; class Vicinamibacteria; order Vicinamibacterales; family CAVVIG01; genus CAVVIG01. Next base: position 3,068 of record CALQBJ020000299.1, on the reverse strand, counting down.
GCGAGGAACCGCGCCATCCGTTCGAGCCCTGGCGTAGAGATCACGTCGAGTACCTCGCCGGTCGTGTGATACAGGGGAGGTGCCTGCATCACCGTGACGAGCGCGGCGCCGCCGAGCAGGCCGAAGCCGCCGGTTTCTCCGCTCTGCATGTTTGACGTCTGCGAGATGAAGTTCACGCCGAAGTCGTCGACGCCACGCTCGAACAGCTGATCGAGGAACGGCGCGCGGTTCACGACGCCGGCATAGATCGGCGCTTCGCCGGTGTCCGCCACGGCCTGGCGGTATCCATCCGCGTTCGTCGTCCGTGCGGCCGAGAAGTTGCGCTGCGCCACATGCTCGATGTTCAGCATCAGCACCGCATTCTTCGCGAGGTCGGGGTTGGCCGCGACGAAGCCGCGCGGACCATTGATGCCCGGCGTATGGTGCCCGGCACTGGCGATGAAGACGAGTGATCGCTCGGGACGGTTGGCCGGCTTCGCGAAGTGGCGCGCCAGTGCAATCATCACCGAGTAGCCATCGGCGTTGTCGCCGGCGCCGTCGAACCACGCATCGGCGTGCGCATCGATGATCACGGTCTCCTGGCTGCGACGTCCGGGGATGACCGCAATGGCATTGGCCGCCTTCAGCCCGGTGAACGCCTTCGTCGTCAGGCTGATTCTCGCGCGCAGCTTGTCGCCGGCCCCAGCCTCGGCAGCGCGGTCGAACAACTGCTCGAGGAAGTAGCCGTCGCGGCCGCCGATGTTGACGCACGGGCCGCCGCAGTTGCTGAAGTCGCGCCCGAGCTCATTGCCAGGCAGCCGCACGAGGTTGAACACGGCCACGGCGCCGCGCTTCATCAGCGCCTGCGCGTTCGATGTCACCGTCCCGCGCTCGAACAGCATGTGCCCCTGCGGCACGGTCAACTGCACGGCGATCTTTCCCTTCACGTCGAGGTGCTCGATGATGGATCGGTTCGCGGTGCCGACGAAGACGAGCGGCGCGGTGAGGGTGCCGCCGGGAAGCTCTGAGGGTGGTACCGGAATAGCTGACTGGAGGATGACGTCGCTCGTGCCAGCACCGAATGCGGGATCGGCAAGGAGCTTCACCTCCCACGACAGTGGTAGCCAGAACGACGAGCGCGCATCCTGCGCAATGGGCTGCACGCGGACGTCGGCGATGCCGGCCGTGCGGAACTGCTGCGCGGCCCATTCGATCGTCTTCGCCCCAGATGCGAAGCCCGAGATCCGTCCCCACTGCTGCCCGGATCCGATCTCCTTCGTGCTGCGGCTCTCCTTCGAGAAGCCGACGATGGTGGTGAGGTCGGCGCGAAGGACTGCGGATGACAACTCGTTTCCGGCCGGAGCAACAGCGGGCACGCGCACGGGGCGAGGCATCCGCGCGCCGACGACCACCGCCGGCGTTTCGCCAACGGCTGGTGGCAGCATCAGCCCGAACCACGGGCCATCGCGCTTCTCGGCACGAGGCGCACCGCCCAGTTCGTCCTGCGCAACAGCGGGGACGGCGCAACTAGCGGTAAGCACGACGCACGCCAGTGTGCGAAGGGTGCGTGACAGGCGGACATGCAGCACGGGCTTCATCGATCCCTCCGGCGTCCGGATGCGGACTCGGGAAAATGTTCAGATAAACCTATCACGCTGTTCCGTCAGCACGATTGGTCGTGCTACACTGACGGTTCGTTCCGACTCGAGTGGGCCTGTAGCGCAGCTGGGAGCGCGCATGAATGGCATTCATGAGGTCACCGGTTCGATCCCGGTCAGGTCCACCATTTTTCCTTCCCAACTAATCCCATAATCTTCGTTCCAAGGCGACTTCGTCCTGGCGGAGCTCTGCTCGCGCGTGGCCCATCGGCCGCATCCTGCTGACTTCTGTCAGAGCATGCGCAGCAGCGTGCCGTCTCCGTGCCCCACATGGTGCCGAAGCACGCCGGCGATGTGCGCGGCGATGAGCGGGATGAGCAGCCAGCCGGTGAGGCTGTGTGCCCAGTGGAGCGAGCCTGCCAGTTCGGGCGCGGCATCCATGAATGTCGGCAGGTTGATGAATCCGAGAAACGCGGTCGCGTCTCGCTGCGGGAAGCCGTAGGCGTTTGTGGTGAGGAATCCGAGCAGCGGCTGCACGATCAGCAGCACGTAGAGTAGGGCGTGCACCGCATTGGCACCGGCCTGTTCGAGCGCAGGAATTGCCGGCGCCATCTGCGGCGGCCGATGCGTCAGTCGCCACGAGAGGCGCGCGGCCGACAGCACCAGGAGCAGCAGCCCCAGACTCTCGTGCACGGTATAGAACGCCATCTTCGCGTCGTCTGCGATGAAGCGAATGGTGAGCCCGGACAACAGGGTGAGTGCAAGCGGCGGCAGGGTGAGCCAGTGGAACCACTTGGCGCCTCGCGAGTAGTCGCCGTCCGGATGCCGTTCATTCATGGCTCACTATGCACGCGGAATCGCCGATCTGGAATCGTGAATCTCGGATCGCCCATCGCCAACCCTCCCTCCTGATACCATTCCCTGAGATGTCGTCGCCGTACGCACGCCCCACCGTTGCCCGCATGGCCGGCTATATCCCTGGAGAGCAGCCGAAGCCCGGTGAGCAGGTCATCAAGCTAAACACGAACGAGAACCCGTATCCGCCGAGTCCGGCGGTGTTCGCGGCGATCGGGCGCATCGGGGCCGATGCGCTCCGGCGCTATCCGCAGCCGATGGCCGACGACTTCCGCGACGTCGCCGCGCGTGTGCACGGAGTGACGCGCGACCAGGTGCTCGCGGGCAACGGTAGCGACGACATCCTGCAGATCGCCTTGCGCAGTTACTGTGGCCCTGGCGACGTGCTGGCCAGCCCCGACCCAACCTACTCGCTCTATCCGGTGCTGGCGGAACTGGCCGACGTACGTTTCGTCACCGTGCCCTGGGCGCTGGGGTGGACGCTGCCGTCCGATGCGCTGCTCGCGACCAACCCGCGCGCCATCTTCTTTGCGAACCCCAACGCGCCCTCGGGCACCTGCGTACCGGTCGAGCAGGTGAGCGCGCTGGCGTCGCGGACGGATGCGCTCGTGCTCGTCGATGAGGCCTACGTCGACT
>CALQBJ020000298.1 GCA_943328785.2 Bifidobacterium breve | reverse complement strand
GTCCTTGTGCAGACACCGCTTGACGTAGGTGACGAGCGCGGGAGAGACGCCCGGCGGCAGCAGCGTCCAGTTCGGCTCTGCCCGGACGACGGCGGCGAGCGTGTCGGTGAGATCCTCCCCGGGAAAGGCGCGCTGCCCTGTGAGCATCTCGAACAGCACGGCGCCAAACGCCCAGATGTCGGCGCGCTTGTCCACCGTCTGGCCACGCGCCTGCTCGGGCGCCATGTAGGCCGCCGTGCCGAGAATCATCCCGGCCTGCGTCATCGTGGCCGTGGTCAGCGATCCCGACGTGCTTGCCGACACGCCGCCGGGGGCGTCCACCGCTTTCGCCAAGCCGAAGTCGAGCACCTTCACCCTGCCGTCACGGCGCACCTTGATGTTCGCGGGCTTGAGGTCGCGGTGGACGACCCCTTGTTCGTGCGCGGCTTCGAGCGCCTCGGCGATCTGCTTCGCGAGGGGCAGGGCTTCGTCGACCGGGATCGCGCCGCGGGCGATGCGCCGCGACAGGTCCTCCCCCTCGACCAGCTCCATCACCAGCGCCGTGCCGTCGGGCGTGTCCTCGAGACCGTAGATCGTTGCGATGTGCGGATGGTTGAGCGCCGCCAGCACTTCGGCTTCGCGCTGAAAGCGCGCCAGACGATCCGCATCGCCCGCTACCGACGCCGGCAGTACCTTGATCGCCACCTGCCGCTTCAGATTCGTGTCGGTGGCCTGATAGACCTCCCCCATGCCGCCGACGCCGATGGGGCCGGTGATGGTGAAGACGCCGAGCTGCGAGCCGGGGGTGAGGGGCATGCCGGTGCAGTATACGGGCCAGCGAGGCGCCGCACGCCCGCGAACCTCGTCCGCGGCGTTATTTCGACTCACACTTGATGTGTGCTAAAGACTGCCCTGCCGTGCGACGTCGGGCTGTGACGGTCCTCGCACAGAGCGCCCCGACCGCTGCCGTTCGCCACGCGGCAGGCTTACCGGTCCGGGCCGGTGACGCACGCCAGCGGCGTGTAGCCCGGAGTGTAGCGCCACGGATTTCTTAGACAGCCGGGTAGGGTGAATTCAATCGGTCGTTGCAACGGCTCTCCAAGGAGACGTTGCAATGGGTGCTTCGAGACGACGTCGGTCAGATCGCGCGGGACGGGACCCCATTCGTTCTCCTGGTCGTCCGACAGCGGGACGCCGTGAACATCGACAGGCGTTCTGGAAGGCCATCGCGCGCGGCATATCGAGCGAGGATGCCGCACTGGAAGCCGGGGTGTCGCAACCGGTTGGCACGCGGTGGTTCCGCGAGAATGGCGGCATGCCACCGACCAACGTGACCCCGCTCTCTGGGCGCTACTTGTCCTTTGCCGAGCGAGAGGAGATCGCGCTCCTGCGTGCCCAACAGGTCAGCGTCCGGGAGGTTGGTAGACGCACCGAGCGTGCGTCGTCGACGATCTCGCGCGCGCTACGGCGGAATGCGGCGACGCGCCGTGGCGGATTCGCATATCGGACGTCGACGGCACAGTGGCACGCTGAGCGCAAATCCAAGCGCCCGAAGGTCGCGAAGCTGGCTGCCAACGAGACGCTGCGGGAGTATGTGCAGGAGCGACTTGCCGGCACGATTACCGTCCGGAAGGGGGGCACGGTTGGCCCGGCTGTGAATTGGAACGGGCGTCGGCACGGGCGCCGCCACGGTCAGCGCTGGACGACGTCGTGGAGTCCCGAGCAGATTTCAGAACGGCTGAAACTCGACTTCCCGGATGATGAGTCGATGAGGGTCTCCCACGAGGCCATTTACCAGGCGCTCTATGTGCAGGGCCGCGGTGCGCTCCGTCGAGAGCTGGTGACATGCTTGCGAACAGGTCGTGCGCTGAGGGTGCCGGGGCATTGGGAAGGCGATCTGATTCATCGAGTCGCGTGTGACGATCGCGGCGAGCGCCTCCTCGGTCCAGCCGTCGGTGCCGGCCGGACGCTCCGGCAGCACGAGATACCGCAACTCCGCGGTGCTGTCCCAGACCCGCACTTCGACGTCATCTGGCACTTCCAACCCGAACTCGCGCAGCACCGCACGCGGCTCGATCACCGACCGCGACCGATACGGTGCGGACTTGTACCAGACAGGCGGCAAACCGAGCAGCGGCCACGGATAGCACGCGCACAGCGTGCAGACGGTCATGTTGTGAAGGGTTGGAGAGTTCTCGAGGACGACGGTCTGCTCGCCTTGCATGCCGCCGTACCCCAGTTCCGCCATCGCCGCGTTGGCCTCGATCAACAACCGCTGCCTGTAGGCTGGGTCAACCCAGGCGCTGGCGACGACGCGCGCACCATTGCGAGGGCCGATCTTGTGCTCGTAGGTATCGATCAGCCGGTCGAGGTCCACGCGCTTGTCGTCGGTGTTCGCGAACCTCTCGAACGTGATGCCATCGATGTAGCGGAGGACCGCTTCTCCCGCCGATGCCAGGTCCTCGATGTAGAGGAACTGGTCACGCGGCACGCACGAGATCCTGCTCGATGAGCGGCCGCAGGCGGGGCGTCACATGAGCATCAGTGACATGGTGTCCTTGAGTGACCTCGCTGTGCTCGCAACGTGGAACCTGACGATCGTGCCGCCCACGTAAATCTGGTCCCCCTCGCGCAAGGCCGTCGCCCTGACGACGGACTCGCCATCGAGCGTCGTGCCGTTCTTGCTGCCGAGATCTTCAATCGTCGCGGTGAAACCGGACACGACGATGCGCGCATGACAGCGCGAGATGCCGAGAAGGTTCACTCGCACGGTGCACGCGGCATCGCGGCCAATCAGGTTCTCGCCCTCTGTCAGCGGCACGCAGACGTCACCCACCATCACCCAGGCCGCAGACGACGCGGCCCCGCTGTGCGTTGGCGAGAGTGGCGCGGCGAACGCGTAGCCCACTCGATGTGCGGTGCGAATCAGCGAACCGTCGCCATCGTCATTCAGCGCGCGCCGCACTTCCTTGATCAAACCGAGGAGCGAGGCGTCTGACACGAAGCTGTCCGGCCACAGGTGACGATGCAACTCCCCTTTCGTTACCACGCGCGGCGCTTCGCTGACCAGCAGCGACAGCAGGTCGAACGCCTTGGGCGTGAGGTGCATGCGCGCGCCATCGGCGGTCACCTGCCGGGAAGCGCAGTCGAGCACGAAGCGACCGAAGCGCAGGGTTGTGGCTGGTGGAGCCATCGGCATGCGCGGTGAGCCTACCTCGTCCACATCTCGGCCTTCAAGCCTTTTGGCTCGCCCCCCTCGCAAATCCCCGAAATCGCCCCCGGCATTCCCAGGACATCCCCTCAGGAGAGGTCGAGACTCACCAGCGACGACGAAGGCCACTTCAGGGACGCTGCCGGCGGCTGGCGGCAGCTTTACGAATCTCTACGTCGCGACGGGGAGCGGCGGGAACCATGTTCACGACAACGAAGCGCTGAGCCTCGAGGACGACAACCTCGCGTGCGGCAGCAACGCCTGGTACGGCAACACGTTCATCGCCACGTTCTCGAACAATGACGGGTCCAGTGTGGCCGGCACCAACGGCGCGCCGCGGTGCC
>CALQBJ020000297.1 GCA_943328785.2 Bifidobacterium breve | reverse complement strand
TGGACGCCGGCCGTGTCGCGGGCACTCGGCGTGGCGGCGTGCGTCGCCTCGCTGCTGCTGGTGCCGGCGCGGTTCGAGCGCAGCGTCACCATGAACCGCATGCCGCAGTACGCGCCGCTGGTGAAGGGGTCGCGGCTGCTGGCGCATCGGCAGATGCCGCTGCGCGCCGTGCGCACCACGTTCGGCCTGCCGCCTACTGGTGATCCAGAGTTCATCTACCGCCTGCTCGGCGGGAGGATCGACCGCGCGGCGGCGTGGATGGCCGTGATCGACGAGAACGGTGACGTCACGTATCAGGACGCCGGCGGCGCATGAGGCGCGCACCGCGGCTGATCGTCCTGGTGATGATTATGGCCGTGGCGTTGCGCCTGTGGGGTATCGGGTTCGGCTTGCCCGGCCGTTGGCTACCTCACCGGTGATCTCAGGCCGCCGTTCTTCCAGTGGCCGGCGCTCTTTCAGTACGCGGTGGCTGTTGCCTACGTCGCCTACGCCGTGCTGAGCCGTCCGTTCACCGGCTTCGCATCGGTGGCGGCGTTTGCCGAGAGCCGCCGCCAGAGCCTGGCGCCGTTCCTCTACCTGTCGCGGCCCTGGCGCTGGCGGCGGGTGTGGTGACCGGGCTCGCCGGCGCGACCAAGTACAACGGCCTCGGCGCGGGCCTGCTCGTGGCCTTCTTCGGTGCGTCGCCGTACATCCTCATCGACTGGCCGCGGTTCGTGACCGACGTGCGCGAGGTGCAATCGACGATGGCGAACGGACCGGGCGGCATCGTGCGCGGCCGTGGCTGGACGTAGTTCGCACGGGTGGTGCGGCCAGCCGCTGTTGGCTGGCCGATGTTCGTCATGGGTGTGGCGGGCGCATGCGGCCTGCTCGCGACCTCGCGGCCGCCGCAGTCGTAGGGTCCGGCGCTCGCGGAGTGTCCGGCCCGATCGTAGTGTCCGGCTTCAGCCGGACCTCTCTGTGGACGACCGCCGTCTGCGTGCTACTCGTCGCCGCCGAGCCGGCCTGGCGAAGCGTCATGTTCGACCGGTTGCTGGCGACGACCGACAACCGCATCATCACGGGTCGTGCCCTGCTCGACCTCGTGTCGCCGACGCTCGAGGCGACGCTTCGCGAACGCTACGCGCTGACGCGACGCTTCGAGACGGGAGCCGGCGACGGCAGCGGCCGGCTCTACGATCAGCTCGACGCGTTCTACCTGCCGTTGACGGGTCTTCGCGGGATGACGAGGCCAGGGCCGGCGTTCGAACTGTATCGGCGGAAAGCGGTCGGCGCGGGACAGTAGTGCGGCGTAGCTGCGGACCTTCAGGTCCGCCTCGATGGGCGAACCCGAAGGTGCCGCGGGTCTGTCAAGGCGGGGCGCTAGGCGAGCGCCGTCTTGTAGAGCGCCAGCAGCTTGGTCCACGCCTGCTCGGCTTCGGGCTGGTTGTAGATCGGACCATTCGCGTCGGCTGGCATGTCGGGCACGCACCAGCCGTGCAGGCTCTTGTAGACCTCGATCTGCGCGGAGCGGCCGGCCTTCTTGAACGCCGCCTTCAGCGTGTCCTTCGCATCCGGCTGCCGCTGATCGTCGTTCGACGCCACGGCCACGTAGAGGCGCGCGCGCATCTTCGGGATGAGCAGGTGCGGGCTGTTCGGCGTGTCGGTCACCAGACCGCCGCCATGGAACGAGCCGACCGCGCCGATGCGGCTCGGCACTGCGGCCGCCGTGCGGAACACCAGCGGACCGCCCATGCAGTAGCCCTGCGTACCGATCTTCTTCGAGGGATCGACCGACTTCTGTTTGTCGAGCCAGGCGACGAACGCGACGACGTCGCGCTCGGCGGTGCCGTCGGCGCCGATGCTGCCCATGAGCGGCGTCAGCTTGGTGCGGTCGGCCGGGTTCGAGAAGCTGAACTTGCTGATGTCGCCGAAGACCGGCGACTTCGCCACGCGGTAGTACGGGTTGGGCACCAGCACCGAGTAGCCTTCGTGTGCCAGGCGCTTGGCCATCTCGCGCATCGAGACGCGCAGGCCGAAGGCATCCGGCCAGATGATGATGGCGGCGTGCGCGCCGGTGGACGGGTAGATGAACGCGCAGTCGCACGAGCCATCGGGGGTCTGGATGACCACGTCGGTTTCGGTGACCGCGCGGCCGGCGGCGGACACGGTTGCCGTGGCGGCGGCGACGCCGGCCAGTGACATCGCGACGAAGTCGCGGCGCGAGAGATCGTTCGTCGTGCTGTCCAGCAGGTCTTTCTCGTCGTGCATGATCGTAGTCTCCTTGAAGCGGGGGCGGTCGTGCCGTGCGGCGGGGAAATTCTACTGGAGAACGGACTGCCTGCCGCTGACTACTTGGAGTCGCGGCGCCCGGGGGGCGCGTAAGGAGACACGTCTGGGCATGGCGAGCAGGCAGCCGCCACCCGAGGGGTGAGCCGCAGGGAACTGGTGTCCGGGCCGTGCGCAAGGCTGGCCAGCCGGAGGCCCGTACCTCGGCGGGCCGTCAGACTGGACGATGCGTGCGCGGACGCGGCGGACGCGTCAGTATTTCTTCCAGCTGAACGAGGTCAGCATGTCGGCGCCGACGTTGAAGCTGGCGGGCCCCGCGTTATTCAACTGGGTGTCGTAGTGCAGTTTCGCCGCGTTGCCGAACGTGATCGTCTTGCCGATGATGGAACCGTAGAACTCCGAGCTGTTCACGACGACGTTGGCGTTCGGCGCGTTGACCTGCCCGATCTGGGTGGCGGCGTTGTCGAAGCGAATCGAGTCTGTCCCGGCGTAGTTGATGATGACGTTCAGCGGGTCCCACTTGTTGGCGATGCCGGTGGCCATGGCGATCGACGAATTGAGCCGGAACGGCTGCGTCTTGCCGGTCCCGACGATGTTGATGACGACCGGCACGGAGTCGAGGATGATCTGCGACGCGTTGTCGATCGACAGGCTGTTGAAGTTGTAGGCCCCGGCCTGGAGGTGGATGCGCGCGGTATCCGTCAGGGTGACGTTCCCGTACGCGGCCGGCGCGGCCGGCGTGCCGGGCGCGAGCGACTTGTGGTTGTTGGCCAGCTTGGTGCAGCCGGCGACGCTGGCCGGACAGCCAGAGACGTCCGTCACACCGATGTTCTGGCTCGGGTTTGGGGTCGGTGACGGAATGACCGGCGTCGGCTTCACGACCTCCTGGGACAGGTGCACGACGCCGCCCGTCACGCTGGCGCCACCGCTGGCGGATTGCGCGCTCACATTCCCCGCGCTGCAACTGCCGACTCCGACGCGTGGTGTCGAGACCGTCCCGTTGACGGTCGAGGCGTTATTGACGTTCAGGTTGCCGTTCGTGCCGACGTTGCCGTTGCTGTTGGACAGCACCGGCTTGTTGCTGCCGCTGAGCGCCGCGTGTGAATTATAGCTATCGGTGTAGGCGCTGTTCCACGTGAGCGAGCCGCACGTCTTTCCGGTGGCGAAGGCGGCGAAGGCGTAGCTGATTGACCGGACCAGCTGCTTCTCGAGGACCGAGGTCACCTCCACCGTTGCGGGACGGCCGCTTGGAATGGTGCCGTCGGCGGTGATCTG
>CALQBJ020000296.1 GCA_943328785.2 Bifidobacterium breve | reverse complement strand
TTACCGTCCTCCTCGTTCCCGCGACCGCGATGGGCGCCACGCTGCCGGTGCTGGTGTCGGCGCTCTGCGCGCAGGGCACACGCTTCGCCGTCGCGCTTGGCCGGCTGTATGGCTGGAACACGTTCGGCGCCGTGACCGGTGTCATGGTGTCCGAGGTGGTGCTGATCGGCGCCGTCGGCGTCACCGGCAGTGCATGGGTGGCGGCGCTGCTGAACCTCGGAGCCGCCGCACTGGCACTGCGCGCGGGACCCGCGCTGACGCCCGTCGCTACGAGCGCCGCCACGGAGCCGGAACGGCTCGGCCCCGGCGCGTCGTTGTATCTGGCCACCGCGTTGTCTGGTGCGCTGTTGCTGGCGCTCGAGGTGGTGTGGTTCCGCTTCCTGTCGATGTACGTGCTGGTCACAACGCTGGCCACCAGCCTGATGCTGGCCGTGGTGCTCGGCGGCATCGGCCTGGGCGGACTGCTGGCGTCGGCCTGGCTGCGGCGTCGCCCCGACGTCGGCGACCTGCTGCCGGCCGTGGCGTGTGCGGCGGGACTCGCCACGTTTGGGAGTTACGTGCTGTTCGGCCGCCTGACGTCCGGCACACAGGTCGGTGAGTGGACGACCGTGCTCTGGTTCGCCGTGGTGCTCACGCTGCCGGTCTCGTGCCTGTCCGGCGCGCTGTTCACGCTGGTCGCTGAGGCGCTGCCGCGCAAGGCCAATGACGCTGCCGCCACGGCGGGCCGGCTGACGCTGGCGAACACCGCCGGCGCCATCTGCGGACCGCCGGTGGCGGCCTGGGTGCTGCTGCCGCGCGTTGGCATGGAGGGGGCGATCTTCGGCATTGGCGTGGCGTATGGCCTGGTGGCGCTGCTGACGGCGCGCCGCTCGCCCGGTCGCTTGCGGATGGTGGCTGCCGGAGCGATGGTGCTGGCCGCGGCGGCCTTTCCGTTCGGCACACTGAACCGTGGCTACTTTGCTCGTGCCGCCGCGGCGTATGCCGACGATGGTTCGCGGGTGGTGGCGGCGCGGGAGGGGGTGTCGGAGACGCTCTTCGTGATGCAGCAGCGGTGGCTGGGGCAACCGGTCTACAGCCGTTTGATTACCAACGGCTTCTCCATGTCGGGCACGGCCCTGCAGGGGCAGCGTTACATGCGGGCGTTCGCGTACTACCCGATGCTGCTGCACAACGGCCCGCTGCGCAAGGCGCTGGTCATCTGCTACGGCGTCGGCGTCACCGTCGGTGCGGTGACGCACATCCCGTCGGTGGAGCAGATCCACGTCGCCGAGATCTCGACGGATATCGTCGCGATGAGCGATGCCGTCTACCCCGCAGGCTCGAGACCGCTGGACGACCCGCGTGTCCGCCTGCACCTCGAGGACGGCCGCTTCTTCCTGCAGACCACCCGCGAGCGGTTCGATCTGATCACCGGCGAGCCGCCACCGCCGCGCACACCTGGCACGGTGAACATCTACACCCGCGAGTACTTCCAGTTGATGCACGACCGGCTGAACGACGGCGGGCTGGCCACCTACTGGCTGCCGGTGGCGCGGCCGCATCCGGGCACCGACGTGAATACGATCATTCGCGCCTTCTGCGACGTGTTCAGCGACTGCTCACTCTGGAATGCCACGCCGTTCGACCTGATGCTGGTCGGATCGCGCGGTCTGTCTGGCCCACGCACCATGGAACAGTTCTCCGCGCCGTGGCAGACGCCTGGACTGGAGGCGCGCCTGCGCGAGGTGGCATTCGAGCGGCCGGAGCAGATCGGCGCCACGTTCCTGGGCGATGCCGCGTACCTGGGTGACCTGACCCGCGAGACGCCGCCGCTGACCGACGATTTCCCGCACCGGCTCGACCCGGTGCGCGGACGGCCGTCGTTGTCGGACCCGGCCTACGGGACGGACGAGTCGGTCACGCGGATGTACCAAGCGATGCTCGACGTGCGACGGGCGCGCGACGCCTTCGCGGCGTCGCCGTTCATCCGGGCGCTGTGGCCGGCACCGCTCATCGAGCGTTCGCTGCCGTTCTTCGAGACGCAGGCGGCGCTGAACCGCGTCTACTGGGAAGGCGGTCTGCCGCTGCGGCAGATCGACGAACTGCACGCCGTGCTCGGCACGACGACCCTTCGCACGCTGCCGTTGTGGATCCTTGGCAGCGACGAGGTGAAGCAGCGGATTGCGGAGGGGGCCGAGGGCGATAACGGCGGGGCGACCGAGTATGCGCGGGCGCTGCGTGCGCTGTCGGGTCGCGACTGGGCCGGCGCCGTGCAGTGGTTCGATCGTGCCGCGCGCGCCGGTATGAATGTCCAGACGCTGCGGCCGCTACTGGCCTACGCGCTCGTCCGCAACGGGCAGGATGACGAGGCGCGACGGCGTGCGGCAGCGGCGCGGCCCGCCGACGAGGACGAACAGCACGCGTGGGCCTGGCTGCGTTCCCGCATCGGCAGTTGACCACCCGACCAGCCAGGCGCGGTACTGCGGACTGTCGCAACTCCTTCACGAACAGCACGACGACACACGAAGGTCTCTCCTCGGAAAGGCCCGTGTGGCGTAGCCGCCCACGTGTTCAACGGGTGTCCGAGGCGGCCTCTCCGGACAGCGTCTTCAGGAACGAGACGAGCGCGCGCTTGTCTTCATCGGAAAGACCGAGCGGCTGCAGGTCGCGATCGAGGAAGGGATTGGCGCGTCCGCCGCGACCGTAGAAGTCGAGGACCTCGTCGAGCGTCGCCATCGAGCCGTCGTGCATGTAGGGCGCTGTGCGCTCCACGTCGCGCAGCGTCGGCGTCTTGAAGGCGCCGCGCGCACCGGGCACGTCTGTTGTGGGCGCGCCCCCCTCGTCCAGGAAGTGTCCCCCCGGCGCGGGGCGTCGGCCTGATGACCACGCGACACCGGTGTTGTGCAGCTGCTCGTCGGTGAAGTTCGGCTCTTCATGGCAGACCGTGCACATGCCGCGACCGCGGAACAACCGCAGGCCGTTCTGCTCCTCGAGGGTGAGCAGCGTGCGTTCGCCGCGGACGTAGCGATCGAAGCGCGAGTTGCCGGACAACTGCGCGCGGATGAAGGTGGCCAGGGCGCGTGCCATCTCGTCCACCGGCACCCCGACGCGACGCGACGCCTCGTCGAGCGGCAGGTCCATCTCGTTCGGATCGACGATCGGCATCAGCACCTGAGCCTCGAGGGTCGCCGCTCGCCCGTCCCAGAAGAAGACGCGCCCCCACGCCCGGTTCAGCACCGTCGGCGAGTTGCGCCGGCCGCGGCGGCCGAAGACACCGGGAGAGACCGCCTCGGGTTTCGTGAACGCCCGCTGCGGGTCGTGGCACGACGTGCACGCGATCGTGCCGTCACGCGACAACCGCGTGTCTGAGAACAGCGCGCGGCCGAGCGCAATCTTCTCGGGCGTCACCGGGTTGTCGGCTGGCACCGGCAGCAGCGTGCCGAGACCAAGCGGAATGACCAGCGCCGCGAGCGCGAGTAGCTTCACGGGGGGATTCTAGCAAGGGCAGGCGGGGCGGCAGGAGACCGAAGTCCCCTGCCGCGCCAAGTGTGACCCGCGTGCGCTAGAAGTCGAACTGCGCGCCGAACTTGATG
>CALQBJ020000295.1 GCA_943328785.2 Bifidobacterium breve | reverse complement strand
CGTGACCATCGGCGGCGCCACGCTCGACACACCAGGGCTCGACCTGCTCGGCGTGTTCATCGGCTCGGAAGGCACCCTCGGCGTCGTCACCAAGGCGACGTTGCGGCTGCTGCAGAAGCCCGACGCGGTGCTCACCCTGCTGGCCGCCTTCGACTCCGTGGATCACGCCGGGGGCGCGGTGTCGGCGATCATCGCCGACGGCATCATTCCCGCGGCGGTCGAGATGATGGACCGGCTCACGATCCAGGCGGCGGAGGCGGCGGTCCACCCGAACTTCCCCGAGTGCGAAGCGGTGCTGATCGTTGAACTCGACGGTCCGTCGATCGAAGTGCACGAACTGTTCGACGTCGTCGAGCGCCTCTGTCGCGACTGCGGCGCCATTTCGGTCGAGATCGCTCGCGAACAGGCCCAGCGCGATCGCATCTGGAAGGGACGCAAGGCGGCCTTCGCGGCCATGGGGCGCATCTCGCCGAACTACTACGTGCAGGACGGCGTCGTGCCGCGCACGAAGCTGCCCGAGGTACTCGGACGCATCCGCGATCTGTCCGTCCGCTCGGGGCTGCGCATCGGCAACGTGTTCCATGCGGGCGACGGCAACCTGCACCCGCTCATCTGCTACGACGGCACGGTGCCGGGCCAGGCGGCGCACGCCGAAAAAGTGGCGTCCGAAATCCTGCAGTACTGCATCGAGGCCGGCGGTGCCATCACCGGCGAACACGGCGTCGGCGCCGACAAGAAGCAGTACATGTCGGCGATGTTCGCGCCGGTTGATCTCGACACGATGCAGCTCGTCCGCTGCGCCTTCGACCCGGACAACATCTGTAACCCGGACAAGATATTCCCCACGCCGCGGCTCTGCGGCGAGGTACCCGGCCCGTACCGGGCGCACCCGGTGGAACGCCTCGGCCTCGCGGAGCGCATGTAATGTCGATCGCCTTCTTCGAACCGGCCACCGCGGCCGACGCGGCCGTCATCCTGGCGCAGGCCAGCACGGCCCGCACACCGCTAGTGGTCCAGGGCCAGCGCACCAAGCTCTCGGGGCGCACCGACGGGCAGGGCGCGCGCGGCCTGTCGACGCGGCTGCTCACTGCCGGACTGCAACACTACGCGGGCGACCTCGTGGCCACGGTACCGGCCGGCATGACCTTGCACGCCGTGAACAGCGCACTGGCCGCGGAGCGGCAGTGGATTCCGATCGACCCCCCTTTCAGCGCGTCGGCCACGATTGGCGGCATCGTCGCCGCCAACGAGAGCGGCCCACGGCGCCATCACTTCGGCAGCCCGCGCGACCTCGTCATCGGTCTGCAGGTGGCGCTGCCCAACGGCACGGTCGCGCACTCGGGCGGACGCGTCGTGAAGAACGTCGCCGGCTACGACCTCGGCCGGCTCTTCTGCGGATCGCACGGCAGCCTCGGCCTCATCGTCAGCGTCACCTTCAAGCTGGCGCCGATGGCGCCCACCTCGCGCACGGTACTCGCCACGTTCGCCGACCTGCGAAGCGCTGTCACCAACGCGCAGGCCCTGGCGCGGCGCGCCGCGCACGCCCCGACGGCGGTGGAACTGCTCGGCCCCGGCCGGGATGACGCCTTGCCGCGCGTCCTGGTGCGCTACGACACCACCGAGCGCTCGGCCGTGCAGTTCGCGCTGCTGCTGGTCGAGTCGCTGCGCGGCACCGCGCGCGAGGTCAGCATCCTCGAAGGTGAAGACGAAACGGCCGCGTGGGCCGCGCATCAACGGCTGGAGTCGGCCGAAGACGGCATGGTCTGCCAGGTGTCGCTGCTGCCCGCGTCGTGCGCGGCGTTTCTCGATGCCGCCGCCCAGTTGATCGGGACCGACGCACTCGAGTGGACCGTCACCGGACGTCCGGCGCTGGGGGTCCACCGGCTCCACATCACGGGTACCGACGCTGCGCTTGGCCGTCTTGCGCCTGCGCTGCGTCAGCTCGCCGCGACGCACGGTGGCCACGTCCAGTTCGTACGCGGCACGTCGCTGCTGCCGGCCGGCACCGACGCGATGGCCTCCACCGGCACGGCGGCCGCCATCGGCTTCGCGGTGAAGCAGCGGTTCGATCCGAACGGCATCCTCCCCTATCCCTGGGGACGAGGCTGAGCATGGCTGACAACGCCTTCGCCTCGCTAGCGTCACTCACCGCGCTGATGGACAAGTGCGTCCACTGCGGCTTCTGCCTGCCCGCGTGCCCGAGCTACCTGCTGACCGGCAAGGAAACCGACTCGCCGCGCGGGCGCATCTACGCGATGCGCGCCGGGCTGGACGGCCGCACGGATATGACGCCGACGGTGGTCGAACACTTCGACACCTGCCTCGGCTGCATGGCGTGCGAAACCGCCTGCCCGTCTGGCGTCAAGTACGCGCCGCTCATCGAGCAGACGCGCGCCGCAGTCGAAACGCATCATCGCCGCACGGGCGGCGAGCGCTGGCTGCGACGCCTGCTGTTCAACACACTGCCCTACCCGTCGCGGATGTCGCTGCTGGCGTGGCCGCTGCTGCTGCTCGGTCCGCTGCGCCGCTCGCCCGCGCTGCTGCGGCTCATTCCCGAACGCTTCCGTCCGCTGCTCACACTCGCGCCGGATGTGACGATCGCGTCGCTGTCGGCGAGGACACCGGAGCGCACGCCGGCCACCGGCGAGCGCCGCATGCGTGTCGGCCTGGTCACCGGCTGCGTGCAGCGCACGTTCTTCGGCAGCGTGAACGAAGCCACGGCTCGGGTGCTGGCCGCCGAAGGGTGCGAGGTGATTGCGCCGCCCACGCAAGGGTGCTGCGGCGCGCTCGGCCTGCATGCCGGCGAAGCCGATCGAGCCCGCACCTTCGCCCGCAGCATGATCGAGACGTTCGAGCGCGCGCAGGTCGATGTCGTGGCGATCAACGCCGCCGGCTGCGGCTCGGCCATGAAGGAATACGGCCACCTGCTGCGGGACGATCCCGCCTGGGCCGCGCGTGCCGACGCGTTCTCGCGCAAGGTGCGCGACGTCAGCGAGTTGCTCGCGCAGCTCGGTCCCGCCCGTGCGCCGCGCCACCGCATCGAGGCCCGCGTGGCCTACCACGACGCCTGTCACCTCGGTCACGCGCAGGGCATCCGGCAGCAGCCGCGCACGGTCCTGTCAGAGATCCCGGGCCTCACCCTGGTACCGGTGGCCGATGCCGATATCTGCTGCGGCAGCGCCGGCATCTTCAACCTGACGCAGCCGGCGATGGCCTCCGAACTCGGTCGGCGCAAGGCGTCAGTCCTGTTCGACGCGACGCCGGATCTGGTCGTCACCTCGAACCCGGGCTGCA
Organism: Bifidobacterium breve; assembly: GCA_943328785.2. Classification (GTDB taxonomy): domain Bacteria; phylum Acidobacteriota; class Vicinamibacteria; order Vicinamibacterales; family CAVVIG01; genus CAVVIG01. Next base: position 318 of record CALQBJ020000295.1, on the reverse strand, counting down.
TCCTCCAGATCCAGTCGGCGGCCCGCGAGGCCGGCCACCCCTATCGCGTCCTCCACATCGTCGAACTGCTCGACGCCTCGATTACGGGCCGCGCGATCCTCTAGGGCGTTTTCGAGATCGGTGTAGTGTCCGCCTTTAGGCTGACCCCAGACAGTCCGGCGCACCCCAGACAGTCCGGCGGACCCCAGACAGTCCGGCTGAAGCCGGACACTACGTACGAGACCGACACGGTTCGCGGCTACTGCAGCGCAAACTCGCTCCCCTTTTCCGGTCGTCGTCCATACAATTGGACGCAAGAGGCACTCTCGTGATCGAAAT
>CALQBJ020000294.1 GCA_943328785.2 Bifidobacterium breve | reverse complement strand
TGGCGTTCGTCCTCGCGCAGGGGTTGTTGTTGCCCGCAACACCGTCCCCGCAGCATGCGACGTTTGCCGCGACGGCCAGTGCCGACGCGGTCACGCCGGGAGGCGCCACGACGTTGTGGGTCGACGTCGTGCCGCACCGCTCGGTCCACATCTATGCCGCGGGTGCGACGGACTTCCAGCCCGTCGCGCTGGTCGTGTCCGCGCAGCCGTCGGTGATGCCGGGCAAGGTCACGTACCCGAAGCCAGACGTCGCCACCGCGCAGGGCTCGATTGGCGACGTGCCGGCCTACGGCACGCCGTTTCGCATTGCGCTGCCAGTGACGGTGGCGAGGTCGGCGCGGCCGGGCGACCGGCTGACGGTGAGTGGCGTGGTGACCTACCAGGCGTGTGACGACCGGCTCTGCTACCCGTCGTCGACGGCGCCGGTGACCTGGTCGATTGCCGTGAAGGAACTGGCCGCGCGGTAGCGCGCTAGAAGAGGCGTCCGAGCAGCGGGTAGCCCCAGAAGAGGCCGAGCACCACCGACATCGCGCCGACCGCTAACGACACGCCGCGCGCGACAGCGTGATGCGCACCGAGGCGAGCGAGCGGCCAGCCAAGCAGGCCCGAGAGCGCCGCCATTCCCACCGTCGATCCCAGTCCGAACAACGCCATGTAAGTGAGCCGCGCCCCCGTAGACGGCAGCGTCGTCAGCACCAGTGCCGTCAGCGCGCCGCTGCCGGCGAGTCCGTGCACCGCGCCGATGAGCAACGGCCGGCGGGCCAGCGTCCACGTGCCGATGTGCACATGCGCCGGCAGACCGGAGTGCCGGTGCACCGCGAAGGCATGAGTGTGCAGGTGTGCCGGCCCCTGACGCACAGCCTGGAGCACCGCGCGCGAGCCGAGCACGATCAGCATGATGGCGACGAGCAGTTCGAAGAAGTCGGCAATCCGCGGCGGAAGTTCCGCACGGAGGAACACCAGCACGGCGCCAACGACGATGAGGCCGAAGGTGTGTCCGATGCCCCAGCAGACGCCGAGGAGTGCGGCCTTCATGCTGCTGCGCTCGCGGCTCACGAGCGTCGACACTGCCGCCAGGTGATCCGGCTCGAGGGCATGCCGCATCCCGAGCAACGAACCGAAGCCGGAGCTGGTGAGGAGCTCGAGAACTGGCATAATGCGGACTCGGTCCATCTTACGTGAACATCCTGCTCATCGCGATTGGCGGCGCTGTCGGCTCGGTGTGCCGCTACCTGGTCTCGTCGGCGGTGCTGCGCGCCCTCGGCACGCTGTTTCCTGCCGGCACATTCGTCGTGAACGTCGTCGGCTGCCTGGTGTTCGGCGCCGTCGCCGGCGCGGCGCAGTCGCGCATCACGCTGTCGCCTGACGCGCGGGCGCTGCTGCTGGCTGGCCTACTCGGCGGCTTTACGACGTTCTCGTCGTACATGAACGAGAGCGTCGTGCTGGTGCGCGAAGGGCAGTTCCTCTGGGCCGGACTCAACCTGGGTGGACAGGTCGTGGCCGGGTTCGCGGCGTTCTGGCTCGCGTACACGCTCGCCTCGCTGCGGTAGCGCTGTTCACGCCAACCGGTCGTTCACCATCAGCACGAACGCGTATTCCAGCGCGCGTTCACGGAACTGGTCGAAGCGTCCCGACTTCCCGGCATGGCCGGCTTCCATGTTCGTCTTCAGCAGCAGCAGGTTTCCGTCGGTCTTCCGCGCGCGAAGCCGTGCCACCCACTTCGCCGGTTCCCAGTAGGTGACGCGCGGGTCGGTGAGGCCACCGATCACGAGGACGTGCGGATAGGCCCGCGTCGTGACGTTGTCGTAGGGCGAGTACGAGGCCATGTACTCGAAGACCTCGCGGCTCTCGATCGGGTTGCCCCACTCCGGCCATTCGATCGGGGTGAGCGGCAGTTCGCTGTCGCAGATGGTGTTCAGCACGTCGACAAACGGCACGTGTGCGACGACCGCGCGAAACAGGTCTGGCCGCATGTTCATCGCGGCGCCGACCAGCATGCCGCCGGCGCTGCCGCCCTCGATCGTGATCTGTCCGAGGCGCGTTACCGGCGTCTCGCCGCTGCACAGGTGCTCGGCCGCAGCGATGAAGTCGAGGAACGTGTTCTTCTTCTCAAGTTCGCGGCCGTGCCGATACCAGCCGTAGCCCTTGTCCTTGCCGCCGCGGATGTGTGCGAGTGCCCAGATGAATCCGCGATCGACGAGGCTCAACCGGGTGACTGCGAACGTGGGGTCGATCGTGAGGCCGTACGAGCCGTAGCCGTAGAGCAAAACCGGCGCGCTGCCGTCGAGCGGGGTCGTGTGGTGCCACAGGAGCGACACCGGCACCTGCTCGCCGTCGTGACTCGTGGCGAACACACGTGCCGACCGGTAGTCGGCCGGGTTGTGCCCGCTCGGCACGCGCTGCTGCTTGCGCAGCGTCCGCGTCCTGTCGCGCATGTCGTAGTCGAACGTCTGCTCCGGCGTCGTCAGCGATTCGTACGAGAAGCGCATCACCGTCGTGTCGTACTCGAACCCCTGGTGCAGGCCGAGGGCATACACCGGTTCGTCGAACGCGATCGTGTGCGCATCCGTGTCCGACTGGATGACGAGGCGCTGCAGGCCGTCGGCGCGTTCCAGCCGGACCATCTCGCCGGCAAAACAGCGGACACGCTCGATGAGCCGTCCGGGCACGTGCGCGACCCAGTCGTGCCAGTGCGCGCGTTCGGGTGTGACCGCCGGGACGCGGACGATCTTGAAGTCCTCGGCGCCGTCGGCATTGGTCAGGATGACCAGGTCGTCGCCCTGGGCATGCACGATGTATTCGTGCCCGTGCTCACGCGCCGCCACCAGCCGCGGCTCGCTCTCGGGCGCGGAGGCGTCGATGAGGCGGACCTCGGTCGACACGTGATCGCCGGTGGAGATGACGATGAAGCGGCGGTTCTCGGTGGCGCCGAGCGACACGAAGAACCCCGCATCTGCCTCCTCGTACACCAGCACATCGTCAGCTTGCGGCGTGCCGAGCCGATGGCGGAAGACCCGGCACGGACGATGGTTGCGATCGAGCACCGCGTAGAACAGGTGCAGGCCGTCCGCGGCCCAGACGAAGCGGTCGGCCGTGCCCGAGAGCGACTCGCGATCGTGCGCGGCGTTGTCGAAGTCGCGGATGCGCAACTCGAAGATCTCGGAGCCGTTGGTGTCGATGGCGTAGGCGAAGCGGGCATGGTCGCGCGTGTGCCGCACGCTGCCGATGCGGAAGTACGACGTGCCGGTCGACTCGACATCGCCGTCGAAGTAGATCTGGTCCGCGTCGGCGGCGGCGCCGCGCGGCCGCCGCGCGTAGCGCGCGTGCTGGCCGCCGGTGCGGAACGACTCCACGTATTCCCACGGACCGTCCGGCTCAGGCACCGATGCATCGTCTTCCGCGATGCGTCCCTTCATCTCGGCGAACAACCGCTCCTGCAGCGTCTCGGTGTCGCGGAGCATCGCCGCCGTGTAGGCGTTCTCGGCTTCGAGATACGCGCGGATGTCGGCGGGGAGGACGGCCGGGTCGCGGATGACGTCCTGCCAGTTCTCGGCGCGCAGCCAGGCGAACTCGTCGGTGCGCGAGATGCCGTGGAGCGTGCGGATGACGGGCTGCGGTGCGGCGAGTGGTGGGGGGG
>CALQBJ020000293.1 GCA_943328785.2 Bifidobacterium breve | reverse complement strand
GCGCCTGTGCGCGGGTCGCCGGGGCCGCTGACTGTCCCTGTCCGATGGTGGGCACGGTGGCCCACAGCACCAGCAGAGCCACTGGACTGAGCCCTGCGGCCCAGCGCCAAGTATTTCGCTTCATTAAGTGCTCCTTAGTCCTCGTCAACTGGTCTGAATGGTGAGGCCAGACATTCTAAAACAAATGACCCGCCGGCCTCCGGCCTCATTTGCCCTGACGGAGAACGGATGAGCGGAACCGGTCCGGTCAGGTCGCGTTCGGTTCAGCTCGCTGGCCGCATTAAGCGCGTGTGACTCCGCTGAAACGGCGCGCGCCTCTGCGGCGACGCGTGCTGCGTCCTCATCCCCGACCTGGCCGAATATCATCAGGCGTATGCCGTGGGCGAGCCGGCCGCGTAACGTGAGCTGCCATTTCGCGGCCGTGCCGTGTTACCATAATCGTTCCCCGCACGGTGGATATAGCTCAATGGTTAGAGCGCCGGTCTGTGGCACCGGAGGTTGCGGGTTCAATCCCCGTTATCCACCCCATTCCCCTCGTCTAAGTTCAGTCCCGCGTCTGCGTCAGGCTCTGCCTGTATGGCGGAGTTGTGCGATCCCCCGTTTGATTTCCGCGCGTTTCGGTGCATAGTCTCGGCGGCGGTGGCCGCCGATATCCGTGGAGGAGACTGTGAAACAACTGCTGTCGCGTGCATTCGTGGTGGCCGTATTGGCCGGTGGAGCGCTCGGTGTCCTGCAGGCGCAGAACCCGGCCGGTCAGACGGCGCCGCCGCAACCGGCGCAGGCGCCGAACGCCGACCCGTATTTCAACAACGCCGCGGCCGGCACCACCACCTTCCCGCTCGCCGCACCGGCCGGTGCCGACAGCAAGGCGGAGACGACCGCACCCGCAGGCGCGGTGAACCAGGGTGCATTCAACCCGACCACCTGGAAATACGGCACCGCCTTCACCCCGCCGCCGAACGCCGCACTCTGGAACCCGGTGAAGCTGAAGATGCAGCAGGGCGGCAAGGTGACCGGCGGCACGGTGTTCGGCGCGACCGACCCCGCCACCTACTGCGCGATGGCCAACGCCGGCTACGACTTCATCTGGACCGAGATGCAGCACGACTCGAAGGATTGGGGCACGGTGGCGCGTATGTGGGCAACCTGCCCGCATGCGAAGGCGGTACCCGGCGTCCGCGTCGCGTATATAGACGAGCGTGAGATTCAGCACGCCCTCGACGCGGGCGCGCTGGTGCTCGTGGTGCCGACGGTGGACACGGTCGAGGAGGCGATTGAAGCTCGCAACTGGGCCTACTTCCCGCCGCTCGGACGCCGCAGCAACGGCGGCGGCCAGGCGTTCGACCCGGCGGTCTGGGGCGGCGTCCCCGGCGGGTACCGCAACACGATCAACGACAACATCGTGCTGATCCTGATGATCGAGACGCTCGAGGGGCTGAAGAACGCCGACGCCATCGCCAAGGTGCCTGGCGTGTCGGCGGTCTTCGCCGCCAGCGGCGACCTCGGCAACTTCTCGGGCTACCGCCAGGGCACGCCCGACTACGAGCGCGCCATCAACATCGTGCACGATGCCGCCATCAAGGCCGGCGTGAAGCTGTGCGGGCCGTTCGCCTGGCGCGACCGTCCCGACTTCTCGTGCTTCCAGAACGGCAGCGAGACCGCCGCCATCGCGCGCGGCGCCGCCGCGGAACTTGGCACGCTCGCCAACACGCAACCGGTGCCGCAGGCGGGTCCGTTCGCAAAGAAGTGAACAGACGATCGGGCTGAAGCCGGCCGCGCTACCGAGACTTCCCCGCCACGACGGATACAAGTCGGCGCGCGACTCACCTTCTAGCGAGAAGCGTGTTTTCACTGACGAAAAACGTCAGCGAACCAATTATTGTCACCATCGGCAGTCGCCGCCGGGCACGATGCCGCTGTGAAGGAGGTGCGCGGAGCGTCGCGCAGCTTCCCGTGACGGCGGTATCCGGCGGCGACGCCGGGGGCAGCGTTCACACTCATCCGTGGCCGCACCGCGACCCTCGCACGGTTTTCTCCGACCGTTTCCAGCTTTGTAATCGGGCGCCATGAAGAGGGTAGACGGCGCCGTTTATCGCTGATTTCCGCGCTTTACCCCCTCGCTCCCACGCCCGCCATGCCCAGCCGGCGACCTCACGCGAAGTCCGGTGACTCGCGCCCACTTCGCCTCCGTCCGTCCGCGATGGCCCCGATCGAGCTCTGGGCCTGCCGGTCGCGCGCAACGATCTTCCGAGAGTTGGCGCTGCCTTTGCTCAGCGAAGCCGCAGGTATCCCCCGATGAAGACTTCGAGCGGACTGTCCGCGATGACGATTGGTGTAGTCGCGTGAAGCAGCTGACCCCGGCTGCGCGGCTGTACGTGTCGGGCGTCATCGTGGCCGCCGCGACCATTCTTGGCGTCACGGCGCCGGGCATGCAGTTCACGCAGCTCGGCCTGTTCCTCACGCTCTTTGTGCTGTCGTGTGCCAGCGCGGCGATGAAGATCACGCTGCCGCTCACCACCAATGTCTCGACGATGTCGGTGTCGTACGCCATCGATTTCGCGTCGCTCATCATGCTCGGCTGGGAGCAGACGCTGCTGGTGGCTGCGGCCAGCGCGTTCAGCCAGTGCGTCCTGAACAACAAGGAACAGCCGCCGCTGCATCGCACCCTGTTCAGCATGGCCACGCTCGTGGTCACGGTGGCGGGGGCCGGCGTGGCGTTCAACCTGCTGTCGTGGCCCGGTCCCGACCCGGTAACCGCCGTCGCCAGGCCGCTGGTCGGCGCCGCCACGATCTACTTCCTGCTGAACACCGGGCTCATTGCCGGCGCCATCGCGCTGGCGTCGCGCCAGCCGGTGTTCACGATCTGGCAGACCAACTTCCTGTGGAGCGCACCGAGCTACTTCGTCGGCGCCGGCGCGGCCGCGCTCGCCGCCTGGGTCATGGACCGGGTTGGCGTGTGGCTGGCGCCGCTGACCTTCGCGCCGATCTACCTCACCTATCGCACCTATCGCGTCTATCTGGGCCGGCTCGAGGCCCAGCTTCACGTGCAGGAGACCTCCGACCTGCATTTGGCGACGATTGAAGCGCTGGCCGCGGCCATCGACGCGAAAGACCAGATGACCCGTGTCCACATCCGGCGCGTGCAGGCCTACGCGGCCGGTCTGGCCGAGGTGCTCAACATGACCCCTGGCGAAATCCAGGCGGTGCGCACCGCGGCGCTGCTGCACGACATCGGGAAGCTCGCCATCCCGGCGCACATCCTGTCGAAGCCGGGGCCGCTCACGCCCGAGGAGTTCGCCAAGGTTCGCATCCATCCGCAGATTGGCGCCGAGATCATCGCGTCCGTGCCGTTCCCCGTGCCGGTGGCGCCCATTGTCCTCAGTCACCACGAACGCTGGGACGGCACCGGCTATCCGCAGGCGCTCAAGGGCGACCAGATTCCGATCGGCGCCCGCATCATCAGCCTGGTCGACTACTTCGACGTCGTCACCTCTGAGCGCCCGTATCATTCGGCGATGTCGATGGACCGTGCGCTCGCGCTCCTCAAGCACGAGTCCGGGCGCGCGCTCGACCCGGGCCTGGTCGACATCTTCATCGAGAAACTGCCCGAACTGTCGGCGAAGTTCGATGCCGCGCACGT
>CALQBJ020000292.1 GCA_943328785.2 Bifidobacterium breve | reverse complement strand
CAGCTGGTTCGGCGTCCCGAACGACTTCCGCAACACCGCCAAGCTCTCGAAGCAGTCGTCGCTGCCGCTGGCCGACACGATCGAGAACTTCGACGAGGTGAAGGCGGCACTCACCGGCACCCGCTACGCCTACTGCCTGGACGACGAGGCGGCGTACCGGTAGTCGTTGGTCAGCTGTACGTAGTGTCCGCCTTCAGGCGGACGTGTCGGTCCGGCTAAAACCGGACACGACGGCGGGACGAACGACCAACGACGAATGAGCAACGACCATCAGCCCGTGACCTCGCGCAGGTTCGCGCCGCGGGTGGTGCGTAGCGTGGACGCCGCTGTCGACGTCCTTCCAGGTGAGCCGCGCCGACACGCCGGCGTGGGCGTTGACCCGCGCGATGAGCCCTTCCCACCCGCGCTCGAGTGCCCGCGTGTAAAGGGCTTCGCCGTTCGCCGCCACCGGTTCGCTCAGCCGCAGCCTCGGGCCCGAGGCAACGCGCGCTACTTCCGGTCGCGCAGTTCCTGCAGCTCCCGCTTCGCCTCCAACCAGTCCTCGAAGTCCATGCCGTGGCCGCCGTCGCGCTCGAGGTAGCGCTCATACGCGCGGATCCGGATCGCTTCGTCGGATGGTTCTGCGGACAGGACTGTTGATTCAGGGGCGGCAGCCGCGACAACCTTGGTCGCCTTCTTCTTCGGTGCGGCTGCGCGGGGGCGGGGCTTCGGGGCGGCCGGTGGGGCGGGAGCTTTCGCCTTGGGGGCAGCCTTCGGGCGAGTTATTGTCTTCTTTGCCATAGAGCGTCCTTGTTGAGGCTCTCTCGCCGGCCACCAGACAGGTGGGCAGTTCGTTGGAGCCTCGGCCATTATAGCTGTCCGTGTAACGCCACTTTTGCAAAGGGACCGCCAGCGCTGCCAACGTGCCAAGCCCAGAGCTTCGGCTCTGGCCGCCGCGTGAATGTGCTTGACCCCTGTCAGCCCCGGAGTACGCTGTCGGCCATGTTGAATGCATTGATGCTCGCGTGGGGACTGGTGTTTGCGCAGGGCGCGGCCCAGGCCTCTGGAACGTTTGTCGGCAAGGCACAGATCGACGAGGCGCTGAAGAAGGCGCAGGCCGCGCCAAGCGGCAACATCGTCGACCAGAAGATTGCGACGACCGAGATTCAGGGCGGGAAGGCGCACATCGCCCATCTCCGCCGGGTGCAGGCAGAGACCAACGCCCTCATCCATGACCACGTCACGGAGATCTATTACATCCTCGAAGGGTCCGGGACGATCATGACCGGCGGCCGCATCGACGACGTGAAGGAATCGGACCTCACGAGCCTCGGGGCTGGCATGAGCCACACGGGCACGCATGTCGGCGGCACCACGCAGAAACTGGCGCCAGGCGACGTGTTCGTCGTGCCCGCCGGCATGGCGCATCGCCTCAGCCAGCTCGACGGACCGATTCGCTACGTCGTGTACAGGTTCGAACCGGCGAAGTAGGCCGGGTAGGCAGGGACGGTCTGGAAAGGCGGGAAGGGTGGGGAAGTGAACGGCCCTCTGCACCCTCCCGACCTTCCTGCCCTCCCGATTACTCCGGCGTCGAATACCGATCGTTGAACCACGGCTCGGCCGAGTTCGAGTAGCCGCGCAGTTCCCAGAAGCCGCGCTGGTTCCGGGGCAGGAACTCGATCTTCCGGATCCACTTCGTCCCCTTCCAGGCGTAGAGCTTCGGCGTGATCATGCGAAGCGGTCCGCCGTGTTCGTGCGGCAGCGGACGCCCCTCCCACGTGTGCACCAGCAGCACATCGTCTTCAATCGCCCGCTCGAGCGGCAGGTTCGTCGTGTACGGAATGTCGCTGCCGGGCATCTGGTCGTAGCCGGTGCAGAGGACGAACGTCGCCTCCTCCTTCGGCACCGCCATCTCGGCCAGCGTGCTGAAGCGGACACCACGCCAGTGGTTGTCGTAGCGGCTCCAGGTGGTGACGCAGTGAAAGTCGCTGACGTCATCAACCTGTGGCAGCGCCATGAACTCGTCCCACGTCAGCGTGAACGGGTGCTCGACGAGGCCGCCCACCTCCAGCCGCCACGTCTGCAGGTCGATGTCCGGGAGGTCGCCGAGGTCGAGCACCGGCCAGTTTCGCACCTCGTGCTGCCCGACCGGCAGCTGCGGCATGCCGTGACGATTCGCCGCGCCGTTCCCCTGCGGCGGCTGGCCGCGGAAGCGCACGTTCACGTCACCCTGGTTGAGGGCGATCTGGCGCTGGATGTAGCGGCGCCGGCGTTCAACGATATCCGGAGTGTCAGCCATGGGTGCCGACCACGACCGAGGCGGGCCGCAGCAGTTCGTCGCCGATGACGTAGCCCTCGGCGGCCACCGCAATCACGACACCGTGCATCGCGGGGTCGGCGACCGGCGTCATCGACACCGCTTCGTGCACCTGCGGATCGAACGGGCTGTGGAGCGCCGGCAGCAACTGCACGCCGAACCCCTCGAGCTTGCCGAGGAACTGCTCGCGCACCAGTTCGACCCCGCGCAGCAACGTGCTGGTGGTGTCGGGGCCTGAGCCGCGGGCGGCGGCGAGGGCGCGGTCGAGGTTATCCATCACGTCGAGCATCTCGGCGAGCACCGTGCGCCGGCCGCGTTCGACTTCGCGCGCCGTGTCGCGCCGCAAGCGCAGCTTGACCTGCTCGAATTCCTCGGCGGCACGGCGGTGCTCCGTCAACACCGCCTGCAACTGTTCATTCGAACGGGTGAGCTGCTGTTCGAGCTCTTCGACGACCGTCGGCTTACGCTCGCGACGGTCGTCCGCGCTGTCTGGCGTGTCTGACTCAGCGTCGGGTTTCGCCCACCAGCGGCGGTCGACGACGCGCATCGGTTCCTTGGGTTCGGTCACCCGATGATTGTAGGGGCTTCGGGGCCCTGGCGGATGGCCGCGGCGGGATCAGTTCGGGCGGGTCGGCAGAACTGGCGGGCGGACGGCCGCCGTTGCCGGTGTGGTTGGCGCCACCGGGTCCCAGTCGCGCCCGCTCGAGCGGGTGAACCGGCGGCGAAGCGCCTTGTCCGTATACATGCGCCGATCGGCCGTGGCGATGAGCGCGTCGTAGGTGCGGCCGTCGTGCGGGTAGACCGCGGCGCCGGCACTGGCGCCCACCCTCAGTACCACCGAGTCGAGCTCCAGTTCGATCGACTCGACGTGGCGCTGCAGTTCCTGACGCTTGAGTTCGGCGGCATCCGGCGAACAGTCGCCCAGCACCACCACAAACTCGTCGCCGGCGAAGCGTACGCACATGTCGTAGTTACGCAGCGCCCCGAGTAGCGCGCGCGAGATCTCGCGCAGTACCTGGTCGCCGACGGCGTGGCCGTAGGAGTCGTTGATCTGCTTGAAGCCGTCGACGTCGAGCACGATGACGGCCAGTTCGCCCTGCAGCCGTTCCGAACGGCTGATCTCGCTGGCGATGCGCGACATCATCGAGCGGCGGTTCGGCAGGCCGGTCAGCGGGTCGGTCAGCGACTCTTCCTGCGTCTGCTCGAACACCAGTGAGTTGCTGACGACGGCCGCTGCCTGTTCGGCGACGCGGACGAGCAGACGACGGTGGTCGTCGGTGTAGCGGTCGGCTTGGTCGTGGAAGAGCACCAGCGAGCCGATGAAGCGTTCGCCCAGTTCGAGCGGGCAGACAATCGCCGCCTTGATGGTGAGCGCCCCGGCATCGAGACCCGCGGCTT
>CALQBJ020000291.1 GCA_943328785.2 Bifidobacterium breve | reverse complement strand
GGAGGTCCTCGAGCATCAGCTCACGCCGCTGCTCCCAGAGCTTGTCGTTGAACACGATCCGTTCGAGGTGGCCGGTGCCTGGCACGCGGCCCCGCTGGATGCTGCCGACGAGGATGTTCCCCTTCCACTTGGGGAAGCGGTCGCCCGTGTAGAACAGCATGCCCGACGGGGTGATGCCCGGGTTCCAGGTGATCCACGCTGGTTCCATGGCGTCGGTGAGCGGCGGCATCGGCGAGCCGTCGTTGTCGCGGCCGTAGCCGTTGGTCGGCCAGCCGTAGTTGCCGCCCGCCTTCAGGATATTGATCTTGTCGCCGCCGAGCGGGCCGAGTTCGCCCTGGAAGATCTGGCCCGTTGCCGGGTTCACCGCCAGGCCGTGGTGATCGCGATGCCCCACCGTGAAGATCTCGGGGCGTGCGCCGGCCTTCCCGACGAACGGATTGTCCGCAGGCACCGTGCCGTCGTCTTTCAGGCGCAGGACCTTGCCGAAGATCGTGTCCGTGTTCATCGCGTCAGGCAGGCGCTGCGCGCCGCCGACGGTGATGTAGAGCAGGCCGTCGTTCCCGAACGCGATGCGCGAACCGCCGGTGCGCACGGCGTTGCCGGCGTACAGTTCCTGCACGTTCGACAGGCCGGAGCCTTCGTAACGTCCGCGCGCCAGCGCCAGCGTATAGGTGTCTCCGCCGAGCGGCTTGTGATAGGTGAAGTAGATCAGCCGGTTCTCGGCGAACTTCGGATGCAGCGCCATGTCGAGCATGCCGGTGGTGCGGGTGGTGCGCATGGCCGGCAGGCCGGTGAGCGGCGTCGGGTCGAGCACGCCGTTGCGGATGGCGAGCACCTGCCCCGTTGGACGCACGCCCTCGAGGATGTCGCCGTTGGGCAGCGGCAGCAGCCCCCACGGACGCTGAATGCCACGCGCGATCACCGTGACCTTGATCTTCTGCTCGAACGTGTCGTACTCACGCGGCGCGGCCGGGAGTGGGAACTTCGGTGCCGCCGGGTTGGCCGCCGGTTGCGCCAGTGCGGTGGGTGCGAGGCTCGCCAGCAGCAGCGCGGAGAGAGCAAGGTTGCGCATGGTCATCGTCCCTTCCGCGCGAGCGGCACTGATTGGCCGATGAGATGCCGGGGATCGGCACCCTGCTTCGGCGTGAGTTTCTGCGGACGACCGAGGACGTTATCGCCCGTGTAGACGTTCCCCTTCGAGTCGAGCGAGAACTGGTGCAGTTCGCCGAAGCCGCCGGGCACCGGGCCGCTGGCGTTCCACGAGAACAGCCGGTTCCCCTTCGTATCGAACTTCAGCACTTCGGCAGTCATGTTGTCAGCCACCCAGACCACCTGCTCGCCATTCGTGCTCGTGTCGCCGGGCGCGGGCTCGGTGACCTGCACGTGGTTCGGGAAGCGGATGTTCGGCCAGTTGGCGAGGTGCGTGCCGGTCGAGTCGAACACCTGGATCCGCTTGTTCAGGCGGTCGGCGACGTAGACGCGGCCGTGACGGTCGACGTCGATGCCGTGCACCGCATTGAACTCGCCGTCGCCCGTGCCGTGCCCGCCCCACGACGTGACGAACTTGCCGTTCCTGTCCAGCTTCACGATGCGCGCGTTGGTCAGGCCATCGGCCACGAGCACGCTGCCATCGGGGAGAAACGCGAGGTCCTGCGGCTTGCCGAAGTGGGCATCGTCCTCGGCCGTCGCCCACTCGACGCCGAGCGTCTGCAGCAACTGCTTCCCGTCGTTCGAGAACACGTAGATGACATGCTTCGTTTCACCGACCACCCAGACGCGGCGCTGCGGATCGTACGGGCTGATCTTGATCTTGTGCGGACCGTTCGTCCCCTGGAAGAGGTAGTCCCACTGCGACCAGATCTCCAGCACCTTGCCGGTACTGTCGACAATGCGGAGGCAGCCGCGCACTTCGTTCTCGGGGGCGTTCAGCGCAGAGCGGATCGTGCCGAAGAAGCCGAGGAAGCCGGCCGGCAACGGCGTCGGCAGCTTGATCTCGCCGCGGCTGGCGATGTAGATGCGGTCGTCGGATTCGACGAAGATGCCAGGGACCGAGCCCCAGGCGTAGCCTGCATGCGGATAGGGCAGCGACCAACTCGGCACGACGTCGTAGTCGAACGGCTCCATCTTCTCGAGCACGGCGAACGGCCGCGGCGCCTGCTGGGTGGACACGGAGGTCCCCAGCGCGATGATCACGGCGACCGCGCCGCCAATCGATCTCCACGTCATGTCTGTCACGCCTCCTGAACGAACGCCCGAGACACGCGGTTATAGCATGCCCCTTCCCGCCAAGTGGCTGAGGCGGCGACAATAGGGATGTGGAACAGGAGAAGCGACCGCTGAAGACGCTCGAACGTGTCATCTCGAAGGCCGGCCTCGGCTCGCGCACCGAAGCGCGCCGCTGGATTCACCAGCGGCGCGTCAGCGTGAACGGCGAGATGGTCGAGAACCCCGACACCTGGCTGGACATGGAGCGCGACGTCGTCCTGTTCGATGGCAAGCCGCTCGAACGGCGGGAGCGGATCTACATCCTGCTCTACAAGCCCACTGGCTACATCACCACCTACAAGGACCCGGAGGGCCGCCCCACCGTCTACGCGCTCCTCCCGGACGTTGACACGTTCATCGCACCGGTTGGACGGCTCGACCTCGACACGTCGGGCCTGCTGGTCGTGACCAACGACTCGGCACTGACCGAGCGGATCACCAACCCCGACTCGCACGTGCCGAAGACCTACCTGGTGAAGTCGTCCACGCTGCTGTCCGAGGAGCAACTGCAGCAGCTGCGCGACGGGATCATGCTGAGCGACGGCCCGACCCGTCCCGCCCGCGTGGCGCGGCTGCGCGACTCGGGCAAGTACACGCACTTCGAGATCACCCTGACCGAAGGGCGAAACCGGCAGGTGCGCCGCATGGTGGAAGCGCTCGGTGCGGTGGTGCTGAAGCTGGTGCGGGTGCAAATCGGCGCGCTGCCCATTGGCGGGCTGCCAATCGGCCGCTGGCGCTATCTCACCGCCGACGAAGTGGCAGCGCTTCGCGGCGACGCCACACCGGAACAGAGCCTCAGCCCTTCGGATTGAAGCGGTAGCCGACCCACGGCTCGGTCACGAGGTAGCGCGGGTTCGACGGGTCCGGTTCGAGCTTCTTGCGCAGTTGGCCCATGAAGACGCGCAGGTATTCGGGCTGCTCCTGCGAGGCCTGCCCCCACACCGCCTCGAGCAGTGCCGCATGCGTCAGCACCCGGTTCGGGTGACGCGCCATGTAGACGAACAGGTCGAACTCCTTCGGCGTCAGCCGCACTTCACGCCCCTGCGTATGGACACGGCGCGCGTCCATGTCGACGCGGAAGTCGCCGGCCTCGAACGACGACGGCTCCTCGGCGGCAGGGGTGCCGCGGCGGCGCAGCGCCGCACGCACGCGTGCCATCAGTTCGTCGATGCCAAACGGCTTCGTCACGTAGTCGTCGGCGCCGGAATCGAGCGCCTCCACCTTGGTGCGCTCCTCGCCCTTCACCGACAGGACGATGATCGGCACCGAGGACGTCTCGCGAATGCGGCGGCAGAGCTCAACGCCGTCCATATGCGGCATGTAGAGGTCGGTGATCACCAGTTCCGGCTGGAACTCGCGGAAGTCGACCAGCGCGCGCTCCCCCTCGGAGGCGGTGCGCACGTCGTAGCCCTGGCTACTGAGGACCGTCTTCAGCACCCGCGTAATCTGGGGTTCGTCGTCGACGACAAGCACTCGCGATGTCTCTGCGCGGT
>CALQBJ020000290.1 GCA_943328785.2 Bifidobacterium breve | reverse complement strand
GAGCCATCGCTCGTAGGTACGCGCGAGCCACCCCTCGTCTGCGCGTCCGGTCATCACGCGCGGTGCGCGCAGGAAGCGCGCCGCCGGCAGCGGGATGAACAGCAGCGCGTAGACGAGCGACAGCAGCACCGCCGCCGACAGCGTCAGCGACAGGGCGGAGAAGAACTGGCCGACGATGCCGGAGAGCAGCGAGAGCGGAATGAAGACCACGACGGTCGTGAGCGTCGACCCCACCACCGCGCCGACGAGTTCATCCGTGCCACGCTGCGCGGCAATGAGCGGCGTGGCGCCGCCCGCGAGGTGACGATGGATGTTCTCGACCACGACGATTGCATCGTCGATCACGAGACCGATGGCGATGGCCAGGCCGCCCATCGACATCAGGTTGATCGTGCCGCCGGCCATCCTGAGGATACCGAAGGTGCCGAGGATGGTCAGCGGCAGCGCCAGCGCCGCCACGGCCGTGGCGCGCCAGTCGCGGAGGAACACCAGCAGGACGAACACGGCGAGGATGCTGCCGATGATGATCGCGTCGCGAACACTGTGCACCGCTTCGCGGACGAAGGCCGCGAGGTCGTAGACCCGCTCGATGTGGAGCGCCGGTGGCAGCGCGCGCGCCTGCTCCCGCAGCGTCCGCTCGACATCATCGGCAATCTGGATGATGTTGCCGCCGATCTGCCGCGAGACGTTCACTACCGCTGCCGGCTGTCCGCTGCCGCTGATGAGCGTCGTCCGGTCGAGTGTCCCTTCGCGCACCTCGGCGACGTCGCCCACGTAGATCGGCGTCTGCCCGTGCACGGCGACGACGACCTTCTTCACCTCGTCCGGCGTGGCGAGTTCCGAGAGCGAGAGCACCAGGTACTGCCGATGGTCGGTCGGCAGCCGTCCGACCGAGGCCATCTGGTTTCCGGCGTTCAGCGCATCGCGCACCTGCTCGAGCGTCAGGTGCGCCGCGTTGAGCCGCACAGGATCGACGATGACCGAGACTTCACGCTCGTCGCTGGCCGCCACGTCGACACGGCCCACGCCAGGAATGCGCGAGAGCATCGGACGGAGTTCGAACCGCGCGATGTCGGTCAGGTCGACCGGCGGCATCTGCCCGGTGAGGTTGTAGCTGAGGATCGGGAAGACCGACGGCGTCATCCGTTCGATGACGATCTCGGTGCCGGCCGGCAGGTTCTGGCGAACTTCGTCGACCTTGCCCTGCATCAACTGCAGCGCCTGCTCCATGTCCGCGCCGGACTCGAAGAGGACCGAGACTTCGGTGGCGCCGCGGATGGTCTTCGAGCGCACGCGCCTGGCGCCGAGCACACCGCGTGCGGCCTCCTCGAGCGGGCGCGTCACGCTGACCGTCATCATCTGCGGCGAGAGATCGCCCGCATGCGCGATGACGGCGATGCGCGGGAATTCGGCCTCGGGGTAGATCCCGCTCGGCAGCACGCTGATGGCGTAGATGCCGCCGAGCGTGGCGCACAGGACGCCAACGAGAATGACGCGTGCGTGGTGAGCGGCGAAGCCGGCGACCCTCATTGCGGTGCCGCGAGGGTGACGGCTGGTCCGAGTCCGTGGACGCCGCTGACGAGAATGCGCTGGCCCTCGGTGACACCGGAGAGCAATTCAGTGCGGCCCTCCTGCTCGAGGCCCGTCGTCACGGTCGTGCGCGTCGCCGTCGAGCCGCTCACCACGTAGACCGCGGCGCCGGCCCCGCCTTCGTCGCGGATCAGAGCCGGCGTCGGCACCACCAGGGCGGCGGTGTGCTCGGCCAGGCGCACGCGCGCCTCGGCGAACATCCCGGCCTTCAGCAGGTGGTCGGCGTTCTCGAGACGGATGCGCACGAGGGCCGTGTTCGTCTCGGGATCGACCGCGGGCGCGATCGCGACGACGCGGCCATCCATCGTGCGGCTGGCATCCGCCTCGGATGTGACGCGTACCGGTTGCCCGACAGCCACGTGTGACAACTGCGTTGCTGGCACGGCCGCGGCGAGTTCGACGACATCCAGGTTGGCTACCTGCACGATCGGCTGCCCGGCCGTGCCGTCCACCTGCTCGCCGACACTGACCATGCGCTTCACGACCTGTCCGGCGATCGGGCTCCGCACGACCGCACGCTCGAGTTGCAGGCCGACCGTGTTCAACGCGGCCTCTGTCTGTTCGACGGCGGCCCGTGCCTGCGCCAGCGCGGTCCTGGCGTCCTCGACTTCCTTGCCGGCGGCGATGCCTCTGGCGAACATCTGTTCGTTGCGGGCCAGGTTCAGCCGCGCATTCTCGAGCTGCGACAGCGCCTGCTCCTTCGCGGCCTGTGCCTGGCGCTGCTGATCGAAGACCGTGCGCGTGTCGATGCGGGCCACGACCTGCCCTTGCCGCACGCTGTCGCCCGCGGCTACCGTGACCGCGTCGACGCGGCCGGCCACCAGCGCGCTGATGGTCACGTCGTCGTTCGGGCGGGCAGTGATGGTGCCGCGGATGACCAGGTCGTTGCCGATGGTGGCGCGCACCACGGTGCCGACGTCGGCGGTGATCGTGGGCGTGACCTCGGCAGCGTCCTCGGGGTCGCTGGCGGGCGTGGCGCCGCAGGCTGAGAGGGTTGCGGCCAGCGCCAAGACGACAACCATGAGCGGGCTACGGCAGCGGCGTTCCAAGCAAGTCCTCCAGTTCAGCGAGTGCCAACTGCAGATCGAGTCCTGCCTGCACGGCGTCACGCGACAGGTCGCGCAGACTGCGTTGCGCATCGAGCAGGCCGAGCACCGATGTGCGCCCGGCGCGGTAACTCTCTTCCGACAACGCTTCGAGTTCGGTCGCCACGGGGAGCAGGCGATCGGTGAAGGTGTCGACGCGGCGACGTGCCGCGTCGATGCGGGACGATGCGGAGAAGACCGCCGTCTGCACGATGCGTCGCATCGCCTCGCGCTGGCCACGCAATTGCGCCGTCGTGGCGATGGCGGCGGCAATCTCCCCCTGGTTGCGGCTGAAGAGCGGGAGGCCGATGTTCACCGCCGCGGACGGCGCCGCCGTGAAGTCGCCCGGCGAATGAAACAGGCCCGAGACGGAGAACACCGGGGCCGGCATGCGTTCGGCACGCAGCAGCGCGAGCCGCCGACCCTCCATCTCGATCTGCCGGTCGAGGCCGACCAGATCAGTGTTCGAGGTCGAGGCGCCGTCGAGTGCCGCGTCATAGCCTGGCGCGGCGGTGTGGTCGGGCAGCGTCCCCTGCAGCGTCACGGGTTGCTGTGGCGGCAGGCCGAGCACGCCGTTCAATCGCGCCTGCGCCGTCACCCTGGCACTGCGCGCCGCATCGAGATCGGCGTCGGCCCGGCTGAAGCCCAGGTCGGCCTGCATCACCTCGAGCCTGGCTACGGCCCCAGCCTCGAACCGCGCCTGTGCCGCGTCGCGGGTGCGTGTGGCGATATCGAGAATCGACTGGGCCAGTCGCAGCTGTGCATCGGCTGCGAGCAGCCCGAAGAACTCTTCGCGCACCTGCCGTCGCACCATCCGCCGGCTGGCCTGTACGTCGACACCGGCGAGCGTGAGTTCGCCCTGCGCGAGCTCGATACGCCGCCGCCGCTGACCGCCAACCTCGAATGGCACGTCGAGCGTGAGGGTCTGGTGCGGCGAGTCGCGAGAGACCTCGGCCCCCACAGACGGGTTCGGTCGCTGTCGGGCGACGCGGATGCCCGCCTCGCGGATCGCGAGGCCTCGCGCGCTCGCGTCGATCGCGGGGTTGTGCGCGTCGGCAAAGGCGCGAGCCGCGTCGAAGCTCAGGGGTGAGGGCAGTGGCG
>CALQBJ020000289.1 GCA_943328785.2 Bifidobacterium breve | reverse complement strand
GACGGGCGAGGAGGTCCTGGAGGACGCGGGTGCGATCGGTCATGGTCATTCCTTCTGGGCGCGCGCGGCGCGGGGAGCACTCGCCGCAGACGTCGGCAACGCGACGGCAGCGGGCTTCGAGGCGGACGCGATCAAGACAGTAAACGGGTCACCGGACTTGCGCGCACCGACACCCACGCGGACGTCGGAGAGGCCGGCCTCGGCAAGCATGTGCTTCAGCTCGCCGTCATTGAATCCGAGGGTGCGATCGCCCAGCTTGGCGCGCACCCATTCCTCGCGATGCTCGCGAAGGTCGAGGATGAGCACCCGGCCGCCTGGCACGGTGATGCGCGCCGCTTCGGCGACCGCGCGTGCGGGGCTCACCGCATGGTGCAGCGCCTGCGAGAGGAGCGCGACGTCGACCGTGCCATCCTTGATCGGCAGCTTCTCAAGCTCGCCGCGTTTCCAGACGACGTTGTCGACGCGGCGGCGAGCCGCCAGCGCCTTGGCTCGAGCGAGCACCGTATCGGAGCGGTCCACGGCAATGACCTGCGCCGCCCATCGGGCTGCCTCAATTGCGAGGTAGCCTTCACCGCAGCCCAGGTCGGCGACACGCAAGCGCGGCAGCAGCATCCCGAGGGCGCGCGACCACGCCGCCCAACTGCGCCCGGGCACGAGCTGCCTGGCGTCGCGCGTATCCGCGCCGTCGTGCGACTCGAAGTTTTCCTTGCGAAGCCGCAGCACTTCCTGGAGACGGGCATCGTCGGCCCGGACCGACGCTTCACCGCCCGACGCCTCGAACTGCTCTTCGAGCGCAGCCCAGACGCTGGCGTTCGGCGCGTCTGCCTTCGCCGTGGGCGCGCGGTAGAACGTGTAGCCGGCGTCGCGCTCTTCCACGACCAGCCTGGCGTCCTTCAGCAGACCCAGGTGCCGCGACACGCCCGACTGCGCCAGCCCGAGGATGCCGGTGAGTTCGGTGACGTTCAGACGCTCCTTCCGGAGCACCCGCAGGAGGCGCAGCCGCGCCTCGTCGCCAAGCAGCCTATACAGGGCTGACGCCTGCTTCATATCTATAAATCTACATTAGTAGATTGGCCACCGCAAAGGCCAAAGTCATCGTGGCCTGTCTCATGCAGGCTCGGGGTCAGGAGTGGCTGGAGGCCGAACGGTCCCTGAGCCCGTCTAAACGAATATGCGCCTTGCCCTGCTAGTGGTTACGGTGATCGCGCTCGGAGCTCCGGCTCTGGCGCAGGAGCCCGTGGTGTCTCCCAACGCCGCCGAAAAGTCGCCAGCGGGTGACGCGGCCGCGGACACACTGCCGGTCTCGCTCGGTCGCATTCGCGAGGGGCTGAACAAACCGCCGGACGCCGGTCTCCGGAACCTCGACGTCAAGGCGGACTTCTCCATCCAGATCGAGGAACAGCGCCACATCGACGAGATCATGTCGAAGCTCGAGTTCACGTCGGGTCCGGCTCCGGCGGGCGGACTCTACGCCTACGAACAGCAGCGTCAGCTCTTCAAGCCGTCGAGCCGCCCGTTGCAGCAGCCCTACGCTGCCTATAGCGGCGGCGAGTTCTTCACGATCGCGATCGAGAACCTGTTGCGTGCCTACCTGGGCGACAAGCTCAAGAGTGGACTCGCGACCAGGTCGCGGGCGCGCGACGAGGCCGGCGCACGGGAAGAGGTCGATCAGGCCGTCGCCGACTACTGCGCGAGCCGCCCCGACCGCTACCAGATCCAGCTCTGCATCGACCCGACGGCCCGATAACCCAGCGGCCAGCCCACCTCGAATTCCCTGCCGGGCGGAGGCCGCCAATGGTATCCTTTAATCCGGCTACACGGATGAATGCTCGCGCCCCCGTTATTCTCGATCAACTCGCGTCGCTCGCCGACGCCACGCGCAGCCGCCTGCTGCTCCTGCTCGATGGACAGGAGCTGACGGTGTCGGAACTGTGTACGGTGGTGCAACTGCCGCAGTCGACGGTGAGTCGCCACCTGAAGGCGCTGGCCGATGCAGGGTGGGTGCGGGCGCGCGCCGAGGGCACCAGCAACGTCTACGTGATGACGCGCGAGAGCCTCGATGGGCCCACCCGCCGCCTGTGGTCGCTCGTGCGGGAGCAGGTCGGGCAGTCGGCTGCCGCGCTGCAGGATCAGCGGCGCCTGCAGTCGGCGATGGCCGCGCGACGCTCCAAGTCGGTCGAGTTCTTCTCGTCGTCGGCCGGCCAGTGGGACCGCGTGCGCGACGAGATGTTCGGCGATCGGTTCCATCTCGCAGCGCTCGCCGCCTTCGCCGCCCCTGATGCGGTGGTCGGCGACCTCGGGTGCGGCACCGGGCAGGTGAGCGAGGCGCTGGCGCCGTTCGTCTCGCAAGTGATTGCCGTCGACAGTTCGGCAGCGATGCTCCAGGCGGCGCGAAAACGTCTGCGCGACCACCGCAACGTCGAACTGCGTCGCGGTGAACTCGAGGCGCTGCCGATTGACGACAGCCGGCTCGATGCCGCCACGGTGATGCTGGTTCTGCATCACGTGCCGGAACCCGCGCGTGCCCTCGCCGACGTTGCGCGCGCGCTGAAGCCGGGCGGACGTCTCATCATGGTCGACATGCTGCCGCACGACCGCGAGAGCTACCGCCAGCAGATGGGACATGTGTGGCTGGGGTTCGGCGAGGACCAGACCAACCGGATGCTGCACGACGCAGGGTTCGAACAGACCCGTGTGGTGCCGCTGCCCACCGACCCGAAAGTGAAAGGTCCGGCGCTGTTCGTGGCGACCGGCCGGAAGACCACGACCAAGCACTCTGACATCGACAATCTGCAATCTGCAATTCCAAGGAGACTCTGATGGCCACTGTCGTTGAAACGCTTCACCCCTTCGCTGCGGCGAAAGCCGCTGGCCGCGAGCCGTTCAAGGTGCGCGACCTGTCGCAGGCCGAGTTTGGCCGCAAGGAAATCCGTCTCGCCGAGCAGGAAATGCCTGGCCTGATGGCGCTGCGCGCCGAATACAAGGGCAAGCTGCCGCTCACCGGCGCGAAGATCATGGGGTCGCTGCACATGACCGTGCAGACCGCCGTGCTCATCGAGACGCTCGCGGAACTCGGCGCCGACGTGCGCTGGGTGTCGTGCAACATCTTCTCGACGCAGGACCACGCGGCCGCTGGCGTCGTGGTCGGCAAGGGCGGCACGGTGGAGCACCCGCTGGGTGTTCCGGTGTTCGCGTGGAAGGGTGAGACGCTCGACGAATACTGGTGGTGCACCGAACAGGCGCTGATGTGGCCCGACGGCACCGGCCCGAACCTGCTGCTCGATGACGGCGGCGACGCGACGCTGCTCGTGCACAAGGGCGCCGAGTACGAGAAGGCCGGCACGATTCCGGGCTTCGACGCCGAGACCGAGCCGGAGGAATGGGGCATCATCCTCGACCTGCTGCGCGCGGAAGCCACGAAGAATCCGGGCCGCTGGACGAAAGTGCTCGCCGACATCCGCGGCGTGTCAGAAGAGACGACGACCGGCGTGCATCGCCTCTACGAGATGATGGCGGCCGGCACGCTCGCGTTCCCGGCGATCAACGTGAACGACTCGGTCACCAAGTCGAAGTTCGACAACCTGTACGGCTGCCGCCACTCGCTGACCGACGGCATCCTGCGCGCATCGGACGTGATGCTCGCCGGCAAGGTGGCGGTGGTCATGGGCTACGGCGACGTCGGCAAGGGCTGCGCGCAGGCGCTGCGCGGCCAGGGCGCCCGCGTCATCATCACTGAAGTCGATCCGATCTGCGCGCTGCAGGCGGCGATGGAAGGCTACCAGGTC
>CALQBJ020000288.1 GCA_943328785.2 Bifidobacterium breve | reverse complement strand
GGCGCCGACTGCGTGTCGTAGTCCCAGATGTCGTGATGGACGATCTGGAAGTGCCAGAGGTACTTGCCGGTGTTCGCATCGGCCGCGACGACCGACGAGGAGAACAGGTTGTTGCCGGGCCGGTCGGTGCCGACCCGATCGTTGTTCGGCGCGCCGAGCGGCATGTAGAGGATGCCGCGCTGCTCGTCGAGCGACATGTAGCCCCACACGTTCACGCCAGAGCGGTTCTTGGCGGAGGTCTCCTGCCAGGTATCTGCGCCGAACTCGCCGGCCCGCGGCACGGTGTGGAACGTCCAGACGAGCCGTCCGGTTCGCGCGTCCCACGCGCGCGTGTCACCGGCGGGTCCTGAACCGCCGTTCGAGCCGCCGGGGCCTTCGCCCATGCCAGCGCCGGTGATGATCAGGTTCTTGTAGATGGTCGGCGCCGTCAGGAGCGAGTAGATCGCGCTCATGCCGGTCTGCATCACGTCCGGGGTCTTGAGGTTGACCACACCGTGCTCGCCGAAGCCGTCGTTCAACGTGCCGTCGGACGCCTTGAGCGAGAACATCCCACCCGACAGCCCCCCGAAGATCAGCGATGGCGGCACGGTGCCATCACCCGGCCAGTAGGCGAGACCGCGCTTCGACGGCTGTTCGTTGTTCGGCAGCGGGAACTTCCACTTCTCGACGCCGGTTGTGGCGTCGAGCGCATGAATGGCCCCGTACGGCGAGGCCAGATACATGGTGCCGCCGACCACGAGCGGAATCGCCTCGTCTTCTCGGGGCCGCCCCGTGTAGCCGGCCGGTTTGAGGTGGAAGCTCCAGACGCGTTCGAGCTGGCTGACGTTGCCGGGGGTAATCTGCTCGAGCCGGCTGTAGCGATTGGCGCTGTTGTCGAAATTGGCGCTGCGCCACTCGCCCGGCGGCGTCTCCGGACTCTGCGCCCGGATTGCTGCTGCCACCATCGTCGCCAGCACCAGACCGAGTGCCGTTCGTGCTATCAGTCGCGCCATATGTCCGCTCCTCGCCACACCGCAGTGAATCGGTTGGGATGATAGTCGAAGGCTCCGGCCGGTCCAAGTGCACACGCAGCGGTGTGCTCATGACCACCGGGCGACGTCACAACTGCAAGCGCGTCTCCGAATCTTGTACAGCGACCGGCGTAGCGCTACACGCCTCTGCGCGCCAGCGCACCCAGGCATTCGGGTACGGCCCTTGCTGCCACGTCAGTACAGGCCAACGACGACTATGCCGACACCACACACGACTCCGCGTCCACTTCGTCCGGCGTCCGGCCATCAGGACGGATTCACGCTCCTCGAACTGCTCGTCGTGCTCGGACTCTCCGGCGTGCTTGCCGCCATTGCCGTGCCCATGATGGGCAACACGATGGCCGACTTCCGGCTGTCCGGCGATGCGCGTGGATTGCACAGCGCGCTCTCGGCAGCCAAGATGCGGGCAGCGTCGGCCTTCAGCCAGTCGAGGCTCTTTGTCGATCTCGACGGCGGCTCCTTTCACGTCGAGATCCTCTCGAAGGGCGCGACGCCGAGTTGGGTGGCCGAAGGCGGCACCACCTACCTCTCGACGGGTGTCGCTCCCGGATTCGGCGACATCGAGACTCCGCCCGCGAACACGCAAAATGCCATCGGTCAAGCGCCGCAGTGTGTGACCGCTGCCGGCGTCGCCATCGGGAACACGGCCTGCGTCGTCTTCAATTCGCGCGGGATCCCCATTGACACGACCGGCGCGCCGACGGCAAACGCCGCCGTCTACGTGACGGACGGCAGCGCCGTCTACGGCGTGACCGTGCATGCCGGCGGCATGATCGAACTGTGGAAGAGCATGGCCAACGCCGCAGCCTGGGGCCGCCTGTGAGTGCCCGCCTTCTCACCACCGGCCGTTCTGCCCCAGCCAGAGCTGCGCTCTCGTCGGAGCGAGGAACAACGCTGATCGAGACTGTTATCGCCTCGTCCATCCTGCTGGTGCTGATGCTTGGTCTGCTCGGCCTGTCGGCGATGGCCACGGTCATCACCGAAAACGAGGGGCACCTCAGCGCCCGCACCGCCGAGTACGCCCAGGACAAGATGGAGCAACTCCTGGCGCTCAAGTACGGGGACACGCAGAGCGACACGACGGTGTTCCCGGCCGCGACGACCGGCGGAACGGGCCTCACGGCTGGCGGTAGCAGCACCCCCGCGGGTCCGACGGCGAAGTACGTGGACTACCTGGATGCTGCCGGGACCCTGCTGCCGTCGACGGGCACGACGGCACCAGCCGGCTGGTTCTACAAGCGCGTCTGGGCAGTCTCGACGGTCGCCACCAACCTGAAGCAGATCACGGTCACCAGCATCGTGGCGCGCGCCGTCGGCAACAAGCAACCGCCGCATGCCACGGTGAGTGCCCTCAAGGTCTATCCGTTCTGATCGAGTGCCCCATGCCCAGACCCGTTCGTCCCACCCGGTCTCCGACCTCGCCTCGCCGCCCGAGCGGCGAGGCCGGGTTTTCGCTGCCCGAACTGCTCGTGGCCACGGCGCTGACCCTGATCGTGACGGGCACCGCCACGCAGGGCCTGATGCAGATGACCCAGGCTCAGAAGACGATCTGGAACCGCGCCGAAATGCACAGCGGCGTGCGCAGCGCCACCGAGTTGCTGCAGCAGGAGGTCGGCCAGGCCGGCCGGGTGACCCTTCCGGCCGCCGTCACGACCAGCGGTGCCGTTGCGGCTGGTGGGCGCACCTTCACGGTCAACTCGGTCGCCGGCATGTTCGTCGGTGAGATTCTCGTGCTCGGAGCGGGCGCCACCTCGGAATCGGTCGCGGTCGCCGCGATCGACACGTCTTCGCAGGTGCTGACGGTCGACAACTCGGGCACCGGCGCCGGGACCGGCGTGTACATGGCGCACACCAGCGGCGCGCCGGTGTCGGTCTACGGCGGATTCTCGGCGGGCATCGTCCCGACATCGGTGGCGAATGGGTCGACCGGCTCCGTCCTCAAGCTGTTCGGCGACGTGAACAGCGACGGCAACATGCTGTATGTCGAGTACACGTGCGACACCGACAACGGAAGGCTCCTGCGCAACGTCATGGCCTGGAACGCGGGCGCGAAAGCCGCCGCCACCGACGCCCAGGTGCTGCTGTCCAACATCGTCGCCAACCCTGGCGGCGCGCCCTGCTTCATCTATCAGGAGCAAGCCGTGGCCACGACGACGTTCGTCACCGACGTGGCGATCACACTGACCGTGCGGACCGAACAGCGCGACGCGGTCACTCGCCAGTACCAGTACGAAACAAAAGCGCTGCTGAACGTCTCACCTCGAAATGTCTTCGAGGTGTGGGAACTGGCGAGCCAGGGTGCGTCAGACCGGGTCCAGCCGACACCCGCAAGCATCACCGGATTGCTGCCATGAACACTACGACCGATCGCCGACGACTTCTCGCTGACGAGGGCGGGATCGCCCTGATCATCACGCTGTTCCTGACCGCCGCCCTGTCGGTGCTGGGCGCCTCGATGATGTTCCTCTCGCAAACAGAGACCTACTCGAGCATGAACTACCGGGTCATGTCACAGGCGCGGTACGGCGCAGAGTCGGGCGTCCACAAGACCGTCCACTACCTGCTGAACAGCTACGCCCCGCCGGCCACCGGCAACGCCACCGATCCCATCAGTGCCTACGACACGACCAGGTCGCCCGTCCAGTACAACGGACGCCCGGTCGTGCTGTCGGCACTCGGCGGCGTGACGGCCAACTATCCGGTCCAGTCGGTCAAGACCGCCTTTGCGAGCGCCGCGCAGGGCTCGCTTGCGCTCGACAATGGGTCCGTCAACTACGCCGCCTCGGCCACGATGCTGTCGATGCAGGAG
>CALQBJ020000287.1 GCA_943328785.2 Bifidobacterium breve | reverse complement strand
GCACGCCCAGGTCACCGAGGCCTACGCGAACGCCAAGGCCGCCTTCGATGCCGGCCGCTTCGCAGACGCCGCCACGCGCTTCGGCAACGTCCTCGCGCTGCTGACGACGCATGCGCCCGTCCTCGATCCGAACGACGCCGCCACACACGATCTGCCGCAACTGTCGAAGGGCTTCCGCGAACTGGCGGAGGCGGAACTGACCCGTGCGAACGCCCTCGCGGCCGTGCCGCCGCCTCCTGCTGCGCCACCGGCGCCGGTCGCCGTGGTGCCACGCGCGGAGATGCTGATCGAGAACGTGGTGCAGCGTTACGCCCTCGCCTACTCGGCCCTCGACGCCGGCGCGGTCGTCCGCGTGTTCCCTGGCGAGAATCTGAGCGTCCTGACGTCGGCGTTCAGCCGGTTGAAGTCGCAGTCGATCGATCCGCGCCACCTCGCGGTGACGCTCGACCCGGCGGGCGACACCGCCACGGTGACGCTCGTCTGGGTGGCACAGGCCGCCCCGAAGATCGGCAGCACCATCAAAGTGGAGCGTCCGACGACGCTCCGCATGGTCAGGAACGGCGATGGCAGTTGGACCATCGCCGAACGCCGATGACGCGCAGGTGGTCGTTAGTCGTTAGTCGTTAGTCGTTAGTCGTTAGTCGTTGGCGTCCGAGGTCTCGGTCGCCGGACAGGAGCAGAGATGACCCGTCGTTCGGTTGCCGCGTGGATCGTGGGCCTCGGCCTGCTGCTGTCGGTACCAGGTCGAGCCCAGGCGCAACCGCCAGACCTCTCCACGTTGATGCGCAGCCAGATCCTCGACATCTGGCTGTCGCGCACGCCAGACGGTCAGCGCATCCTCATCGATCCCCCCTCTGGCGACCTGCGCGCGCTGAGTCCGTTCACGCTCGTCACCCAGATCGAACAGCAGATCGGCAGCCAGCTCTCGAGCCTGCCGATCGGCTCCTCCTCGGGCGGCTTCACCTACAGCTACGATGCCGCGCTCGGCACCTTCACGCGGTCAACCGAATCGTTCGGGCCGGCGTTCGCTGAACGCGCCGCTACGCTCGGCAGGGGACGCGTCAACGTCGGCACCAGCTACCAGCGCAGCCGCTACACACAGCTCGACGGCAGCTCACTGCGCGACGGCGGCATCACCTTCGTACTGCCCCCAGGCACCATCACCAGCCCGGGCTTCGGCAATGTCGTCGAAGCGGCGCTCGACCTCGACCTGAAGAGCGATAGCGCGGTGTTCTTCGCCACCGTCGGCCTCGCGTCACGCCTCGACGTCGGCATCGCGGTGCCGTACCAGCAGGTGACCATGGACCTGCGCACGCGCGGCACCATCCGCGACTTCTCGGCGTTCAACGTCGCGCCGGTGTCGAAGGTGTTCGCCAACGGCACCAAGACCCAGGACTTCACCTCCACCGGCCAGGCTCGCGGCATCGGCGACATCGTGCTGCGCGGCAAGTACAAGCTCACGCGGCCTGGCGTGCGCGAGTTCGCGCTCGCCGTGGACATGCGCCTGCCGACCGGCGACGAGACCAACATGCTCGGCACCGGCGGCCGCGAGACGCAGGTAATGCTGGTGTCGTCGTACTCGTCGAGCCGGTTCGATCCGCACTTCAACGTCGGCTACACCTTTGCCGACGGCGTGCACGGCAGCAACCAGGTGAACTACGTCGCCGGGCTCGAAGTGGGCGCCACGCAGCGCCTCACGCTGATCGCCGATGTCATCGGCCGCAATTTCCTCGACACGCTACAACTGCGGCCAAGCGCCGTCACCATCGTCACACCAGCCAACCCCGCGCTCGGAATCCCGGCCTACAGCTCGGCCGCGTTCGCGACGGTCGAACCACAGTACGGCACGCTGAAGTCGATCCTGGGCACCGTCGGCCTGAAGTTCAACCCGACCCGCAGCGTGCTCGTGTCGGCGCACGTGATTGCCTCGCTCAGCGATGCCGGGTTGCGCCGGCGGCTGACGCCGGTGCTGGGCCTCGACTACTCGTTCTGAGCACACCGTGGCCACCGCACTCGGACAGATGCCTCCGGCGCCCGACTCGCACGGGCCATCCCAGCTCTCGAGCTGGTACACGCAGGGCCCCTCGGACGGTCTCGGCGATCGGCTGCTGATGTTCGACAACGCCGCGACCGGCCCGCTCGAGCTGCTGCGCGTCCGCCCCGACTTCGCGCTGGTGCCCGAGTTCGAGAGCCGCCTGCGTGCCCGCCTCGACCGGTTGTCCACCTTCACGCATCCGGGGTTCGCCATCGCCCGCTCGGTGAACCATCTCGATGCCGGCGAGGGACTCACGGTGGTGTCGGCACACGTGCCTGGCACGCGCCTGTACGAGCTGTTTCCGCACGGGCGTCCGCACAGCGGCATGCACCCGACGCTGGCGCGCTGGATTGTGGGCGAGTTGACGACGGCACTCGCAGCGCTGCATTGGCAGGCGCAGGACATGGCGCACGGCCTCCTCGCGCCCGACCGCATCGTCATCACCGCCGACCGCCACGTGGTCGTCACCGACTACCTGTTCGCCGACGCGGTGAACACGATGCACCTGCCGCCCGAGCGCCTGTGGACGGAGTTCGGCGTCGCCCCGGCACCAGGCACCGACATCGGCACACTGGGGCAACGCGGCGACGTCGTCCAGTTGGCGTACACCTGCCTGTCGCTCGTGCTTGGCCGGCGCGTCACGCCGGAGGAGTGCGGACGGCAACGCTTGCGGTTGCTCGAGGAGTTCACCTCCACGTGCGACCGGCAGCTGCCCGGTTCGGGGCGACCGCTGCGCAGTTGGGTCGAGCAGGCGCTCGACCGCGATGGCTTCCGGACGGCATCGGAGGCAGACGATGCCCTCGTGCGGCTCACCGGACCGTCACAGCTCGACGCGCGCGGGCCCGGGTCCGCGACAGACGCGATCGAACCGGCGCCAGCCGCGCGCGCCACACCGTCGATACTGGCGCCTCCCGTGCTCGCTCGGGCGCTGCCTCCCGGCACCGCACTGCGCATCGACGACGAGAGCGCCGACCCGCCACCACGGCAGCGCTTCCGCCTCGTGCAGTGGATGGCGGCGGGCCTGGCCGTCATCGGCATCGTGCAGGGCGCCATCATCGCCGGTCTCGTCTTCCGCACACCGGCGACAGTTGCGTCGTCTGCGGCGTCAGCGCCAGCCGCCGTGGTCGCGTCTGATACCTCGCGCACCGCGCCGGAGGTGCGCACCGAGGCTGCTGCACCACCGCCGGTGTTGGCGCCGGCCACCCTGGCAGCGCCGCAGGCCGCCGGCGCCGTGGTCGCCTCCTCGTCCGGTGCCCCGAGCGACGCCGCCGTTGACGGCCTCGGACGCGTCCGCATCGTGTCGACCATACCGCTGCAGGTGGTCGAGCGCGGACGGCTCATCGGCACCTCGGGCGACCGTGCGCTGCTCCTGTCGCCAGGGACGCATACCCTCGAACTCAGCAACAGCACGCTCGGCTTCCGCACGACCGCGCGCGTGCGCGTCGACGCGGGCCAGCAGACCGAGCTGCCGGTGGCGCTTCCGAGTGGCACCGTCAACGTGAACGCGCAGCCGTGGGCACAGGTGCTCATCGACGGCGTGGTCGTCGGCGACACGCCGCGGGCGAACGTGCCGCTCGTCATTGGCGATCACGAAGTGGTGTGGCGTCATCCGCAGTTCGGCGAACGGCGGCAGCGTGTCGTGGTGAAGGCTGGCGAGCTGACGAGGGTCAGCGCCTCGTTCGCACCGTAGAGCAGTTTCGAGATCGGTGTAGTGTCCGCCTTTAGTGTTTTCTATCAGGACATCCGTTACAGGCCCTCGTATCACGACATGGGTGACACCGGGGTGGACGTGACCCGCGCCAGCAGTGGGACACT
>CALQBJ020000286.1 GCA_943328785.2 Bifidobacterium breve | reverse complement strand
GTCGGAGAAGTTGTCAGGCATGCTGGAACGGCGCGGCCTGAAGCGCGGCACCATCACGGGGGGCGGCACGGGCAAGCACGTGGTGCTGAACGCGAAGTACCACGCGCAGGAAGCGGAGTTCGTCGCGCAGGCCGGCCGTATCGGCTCGGTCACCATCGCCACCAATATGGCGGGCCGCGGCACGGACATCCTGCTCGGTGGCAACCCCGAGTTCATGACCCGCCAGCAGGCTCTGGCCGAAGCGATCGCCGAGCGCCTGTCGAAGGGTGAAGAGCGGTTCGTCGACGACGACGAGTACGTCTACTACTCGCACCTCGACGGCTTCTACCGGGTGGCGAAGCCGCGCTACGAGGAGATCTTCGCGCACTTCACGGCCATCACCGACGCCGAGCATGCCGAAGTCGTCCGTCTCGGCGGGCTGCACATCGTCGGCACCGAGCGTCACGAAGCGCGCCGCATCGACAACCAACTGCGTGGCCGCGCCGGCCGCCAGGGCGATCCGGGTTCGTCCCGCTTCTACCTGTCGCTGCAGGACGACCTGATGCGCATCTTCGGGTCCGACCGCATCTCGGGCCTGATGCAGCGCCTCGGCATGGAAGAGGGCGTACCGATCGAAGCCGGCATGGTCACCAAGGCCATCGAGCGCGCGCAGAAGCAGGTCGAAGCGCAGAACTTTTCGGTCCGCAAGCACCTGCTCGAATACGACGACGTCATGAACAAGCAGCGCGAGAGCATCTATGCGCTGCGCCGCGAGATTCTCGACGGCAAGATTCGCGTCGATGAGGCCGTAGTGGTCGGGTCACGCGAGTACATGATGGAGCTCGCCGACGACACGCTCGACGGCTTCATCGAGAGCTACGCGCCGCTCGAGGCCGACCTCGAGCAGTGGGACCTCCCCGCACTCCGCCGCGAAGTGGAAGCCACCTTCGCCGTCGACACCGAGTCGCTCGACTTCGCCGGCAAGACCGCCGACGACATCCGCGACGAACTCTGGGAACTTCTGGTCGCGTCGTATACCGCGAAGGAAGATCTGGTCGGCCGCGAGATTCTCCAGCGCGTCGAACGCGACATCATGCTGCAGGTGGTCGACCAGCAGTGGAAGGACCATCTCTACAGCCTGGACCACCTGAAGGAAGGCATCGGCCTCCGTCAGTACGGCCAGCGCGACCCGCTCGTCGAGTACAAGAAGGAAAGCTTCCAGATGTTCCAGGCGATGAAGGATCGCATCGACCTGGAAACGGTGAGCTACCTGTGGCGCTTGCGCCCGGTGCTCCAGGAAGAGGCTGCGCCGGCACCGCCGCCGGTCATCCGGCAGGCGCCGCGCCAGCAGGTGATCTTCAACAACCCTGGCGCCGAGACGCAGGCTGCGTCGATCTTCAACTCCGCCCCATCATCAACTGCAGCCGCTGCGCTGCAGCATGCCGCGCCACAACCGGCTCGTGTCGGCGGTGATGATGCCGAACTGAGGACGGTGCGCAACGACGGCCCTAAGGTCGGACGCAACGACCCGTGCCCCTGCGGCAGCGGCAAGAAATACAAGAAGTGCCATGGTGCCGCGGTCTGATCGCTCCCTTCCTGACGCACATGGCCGACCCACTGCGGTCGGCCTGTGCGATGCTCCACGCTCGTTGAAATCCCCAAGGCCGACGTATGTCGGCCTTGCGTGCATCCGGACCTATGACGCCAAATACTGACGTAATCGAGACGCTCCCGGCAGCCGAGCTCGGCTTTGCCACGGCCCTCACTTTCGACGACGTGCTGCTTGTGCCGCAGCACTCGACCGTCCTCCCCTACCAGGTGGACGTCAGCACACGCCTCACGCGCAACATCCGCCTGAACGTGCCGCTCGTCAGCGCCGCCATGGACACCGTCACCGAGTCACGCCTCGCCATTGCGATGGCACAGCAGGGCGGCCTCGGCGTCGTCCACAAGAACCTCTCGATCGACGAGCAGGCCTCGGAAGTCGACCGCGTCAAGCGCTCCGAGAGCGGCATGATCGTCGACCCGATCACGCTGTCACCGTCGCACCGTATCTTCGAAGCACTCGAGCTCATGAAGAAGTACCGGATCTCGGGTGTGCCGATCACCGAGGACGGCAGCAAGGAAGGACGCCTCGTCGGCATCCTCACCAACCGCGACCTGCGCTTCGAGACGAATGTGCAGCGCGAGATCTCCGACATCATGACGCGTGAGAACCTGATCACCGTCCCGGTCGGCACCACGCTCGACGCCGCGCGCGAAATCCTCCATCGGCACAAGGTCGAGAAGTTGCTGGTTGTCGACGCCTCGTTCCGCCTCAAGGGGCTGATCACGGTGAAGGACATCCAGAAAGCCGTGAAGTACCCGAACGCCTCGAAGGATGCCCTCGGCCGCCTGCGCTGCGGCGCGGCGGTGGGTGTGGCGAAGGACACGCTCGAACGCGCCGAGGCGCTCGTCGCCGCGGGTGTCGACGTGCTCGTCGTCGACACCGCACACGGTCACTCACAGGGTGTGCTCGACATCGTCGGACGCATCCGGAAGCAGTTCCCCGAAGTGGAACTGGTGGCGGGCAACGTCGCCACGGGCGCCGCGACGCTGGCGCTCATCGAACGGGGTGTCGATGCGGTGAAGGTCGGCATCGGCGCCGGCTCGATCTGCACGACCCGCGTGGTGGCCGGCATCGGTGTCCCGATGGTCTCGGCCATCATGGACTGCTCGCGCGTCGCCGCGCAGCACGACGTGCCGATTATTGCCGACGGCGGCATCCGATTCTCGGGCGACATCACCAAGGCTCTGGCCGTTGGCGGCAGCACGACGATGATCGGTAATCTGTTCGCCGGCACCGACGAGAGCCCTGGCGAACTGATCCTCTACCAGGGCCGCAGCTTCAAGGAATACCGAGGCATGGGCTCGATCGGCGCGATGCGCCGCGGCAGCCGCGACCGCTACTTCCAGGACGACTTCGATCTCGAGGGGCCGTCGGACGTCGGCGAGAAACTGGTGCCGGAAGGCATCGAAGGCCGCGTCGCCCACAAGGGCTCGGTGGCCGCGCTGATTCACCAGTTGGTGGGCGGCCTGCGCGCCGGCATGGGTTACACCGGCTGCGGCACGATCCCAGAACTGCAACGCAAGGCGCAGATCATCCGCATCACCCCGGCCGGCTTCCGCGAGAGCCACGTGCACGACGTGGCGATCACCAAGGAAGCGCCGAACTATCGCTCTGGGAACTAGGACTGAATGGTCCGGCTGAAGCCGGACACTACGCGATGTGACCGAGGTCAGTCGTAGTGTCCGGCTTTAGCCGGAGCCACTTCGTCTGCACCCTGCCGCTCGATCGCAATCGCGCGTTCGTTCTCCCCCACCGTTCGCAACTCCACACGCACCGCATCCGCCGGCACCCGCGTCCAGCGGTCCGGCCATTCCACCGCCACCACCGCACCGCTGATCACGAGCTCCTCGAGTCCGAGGTCGTCCACCTCGCGCGGCGTCAGCCTGTACAGGTCGATGTGATGGAGCGTGAGGCGCCCGCCACGGTACTC
This sequence comes from Bifidobacterium breve, assembly GCA_943328785.2. Taxonomy (GTDB): domain Bacteria; phylum Acidobacteriota; class Vicinamibacteria; order Vicinamibacterales; family CAVVIG01; genus CAVVIG01. Next base: position 350 of record CALQBJ020000286.1, on the reverse strand, counting down.
CTGGATGAGCGTGAAGGTGGGGGAACTCACCTCGAGCGGGTCGACGCCGAGCCCTTCAGCGAGCCCCTTGACGAAGGCGGTCTTGCCTGCACCGAGGTCGCCCGTGAGCAGCACCACGTCGTCGGGGCGCAGCTCCGCGGCGAGGGTTCGACCGGCGTCGATCGTCTCGGCCTCCGAGTGTGTCGTGACCGTCACTGCTTGTCGGGGGTCTTGCGACGCGTGGTGAGTTCGAGGATGGCGTCGCTGATGTGCGCGGCGACGTCGCCGGCGACCATCGACACTTCGCCTTCGTCGGCCTGCGCCAGGTCGCCCGCCATGCCGTGCAGGTAGACGGCGAGCTTGCACGCCGC
>CALQBJ020000285.1 GCA_943328785.2 Bifidobacterium breve | reverse complement strand
CGAGAATGAGCAGCGTGTCGCCTGTGCGGACCTGGGTGCCCTCGGGCGCCACGATCTTCAGCACCGTGGCCGGCATCGGTGCGCTGAGCGACTGGTGCCGCTCGGTGCTGCGCCGCACGGCCGGCTCGTCTGCGGCAAACGGCCGCTCGAACACGCGCCCGCGCCAGTGCACCCACCGGTGGCCTGGTGCGCCGGTCACATGCACGATCTCGGCGCGCCCATCGATCTCGACGCGGTAGGCGCCAGGGCCAATTCTCGTCACGAGCGGCGAGTTGCTCATCGCACGCTCCAGTCGCGCACGCGCATCCACGGATCCCAGGCTGGCGCGGAGGCGCCGGCAGCGCTGGGCGTGAGGTCGTGGTCGGCGGCATCGAGTGCGTCGCGAATGAACGCGGGTGGCGGCTCGTTCGGCTCGGCCGCGAGTGCTGCCCCTTCGGCGTCGAGATAGCCGGTGTGCATCTGTCCCGCCCGGAACGCCGCGCTGTCGAGCAGGCGAATGAGAAACGGCACGTTCGTGTGGACGCCGAGGATGGGGAAGCTGCGCAGCGCCGCGAGCAGACGGTCGACCGCCTGGGTTCGCGAGCCTGCGGTCGCAATCACCTTCGCCAGTAGCGCGTCGTAGTGCACCGGCACCACGTCGCCTTCGCGGATGCCCGAGTCGATGCGCACGCCTGGCGACGACGGTTCGCGGTAGAGCAGTACCGTGCCGGCCTGCGGAATAAAGCCCTGGGCTGGCGCCTCGGCATAGACGCGCGCTTCGATGGCGTGGCCGCGCTGGGTCAGTGCGCCCTGCGTCCACGGCAGCCGTTCGCCGGACGCCACCAGCAACTGCGCCCGCACCAGGTCAACGCCGGCCACCTGCTCGGTGACCGGATGCTCGACCTGCAGCCGCGTGTTCATCTCGAGGAAGTAGAACGGCGCGTTATCGCGCACGCCGCCGGACAGATCGACGAGGAATTCGAACGTGCCGGCGTTGACGTAGCCAGCGGCTCGCGCCGCGCGGACGGCCGCACTGGTCATGAGCCGGCGCAGTTCGGGCGTCACATGTGGTGACGGGCTCTCCTCGATCACCTTCTGGTGGCGCCGCTGGACGGAACACTCGCGTTCGAACAGGTGGACGACGTGCCCCTGTGTGTCGGCGCAGATCTGGACTTCCACGTGGTAGGGCTGCTGGATGAGCCGCTCCACGTAGAGCGTGCCGTCGCCGAACGCCGCTTCCGCCTCGCGGCGGGCCGACTGCACCGCCGCCAGGGCGCCCGCCAGGTCGTGCACCTGCCGCATGCCGCGCCCGCCGCCGCCCGCTGACGCCTTCACCAGCGCAGGCAGGCCGACGGTCTCGATGGCGGCAAGCACCCCGTCGTCGCTCTGGTCCGACGGCGTCTCGCCTGGTACCACCGGCACGCCGGCCGCCATCGCGATGCGGCGCGCCTCGATCTTCGAGCCCATGCGCGCGATGACGTCGGCTGGCGGTCCGACGAAGATGAGCCCGGCGTCCGCGCAGGCGCGTGCGAAGCCCGCGTTCTCCGAGAGGAAGCCGTATCCGGGATGAACAGCATCCGCGCCACTGCTGCGGGCCGCGTCGATCAGCGCCGCGATGTGCAGGTAGCTTTCGGCAGCCGGCGGCGGACCGATGCGTACCGCCCGATCCCCGGCGGCGACGTGCGCGGCGTTCGCGTCGGCATCGGAGTAGACCATGACGCTCTCGACGCCGAGCTCGCGACAGGCGCGCGCCAGGCGCACGGCGATCTCGCCGCGGTTGGCAATGAGCAACCGACGGATCACACGCCGCTCCAGCCGGGCGTGCGCTTCTCGAGGAACGCGCGCAGCCCCTCCTGCCCCTCGGCCGACTCGCGCCGCTTGGCGAGCGCGGCAGCGGTGACCTCCGCCAGCTCCGTCGGCGCCGCCTGCCAGACGTCGTCGATGAGCTGCTTGGCCGCGGCAATGGCCTCGCGTCCGCCCGCCAGTACTTCGCGCAGCACGGCGTCGACCGCGGCGTCGAGTTCGGCCGGTTGCACGGTGGTGTGCACCAGGCCGATGTCGAGCGCATGCGCGGCCGTAAAACGCCGGCCGGTGAGGAACAGCTCGCGCGCGGCGGAGCGTCCGATTTTCGCGAGCACGAACGGTGAGATGACCGCCGGCACGATGCCGAGCTTCACTTCGGTGAAGCCGAACGTCGCGTGCTCGTCGGCCACCACGATGTCGCACACCGCGGCGAGTCCGGCGCCGCCGCCGATGGCGGCGCCGTGCACGCGCCCGATCACCGGCACCGGCAGGCGGTCGATGGCCGTGAACATGTGCGACGCGCGCAGCGCGTCCTCGATGTTCTCGCCCTCGGTGTAGTCCACCGTGCGCGCCATCCAGGTGACGTCCGCACCTGCACAAAACGTCGGGCCGGCGCCGTCGACGACCACCGCGCGCACCGCGGCATCGGCGGTGGTGGCCGCCGCCCACGCGGTCAGCTCGGCGATCATGGTCTCGTTGAACGCGTTGCGCACGTCGGGCCGGTTCAACGTGAGCCGTTCCACGGCGCCGTCACGCCTGGTGAGGAGGTGTTGATAGGCCACGGTGCGTCCTACATGCGGAAGACGCCGAAGCGCGGCTCTGGCACGGGCGCGTTCAGCGCCGCCGACAGGCCCAGGCCGAGTGCATCGCGCGTCTGTGCCGGGTCGAGGATGCCGTCGTCCCACACGCGCGCCGTCGAGTAGTACGGCGACCCTTCGGTGTCGTACTTGTCGAGGATCGGCTGCTTGAGCGCCTGCTCCTCGTCCGGCGAGAACGGCTGCCCTTCCCGTGCGAGTTGCTCGCGCTTCACTGTGGCCAGGACGTTCGCTGCCTGCTCGCCGCCCATCACCGAGATGCGGGAGTTTGGCCACATCCACAGCATGCGCGGGTCGTAGGCGCGGCCGCACATGCCGTAGTTGCCGGCGCCGAACGAGCCGCCGACCACCACCGTGAACTTCGGCACGACCGAGTTTGCGACGGCGTGCACCATCTTCGCGCCGTCCTTGGCGATGCCGTTGCGCTCGTACTGGCGCCCGACGATGAAGCCGGTGATGTTCTGCAGGAAGACCAGCGGCACACCGCGCAAGTTGCACAGCTCGATGAAGTGCGTGGCCTTGAGCGCCGACTCGGAGAAGAGGACGCCGTTGTTGGCGACGATGCCGACCGGCATGCCGTGGATGTAGGCGAAGCCGGTGACCAGCGTCGCGCCGTAGCGCTCCTTGAACTCGTCGAACCGCGAGCCGTCCACGACGCGCGCGATGATTTCGTGGACGTCGTACGGCTTGCGGATGTCGGCGTTCACGATGCCGTAGATCTCGGCCGGGTCGTAGCGCGGGGCTTCAGGCGTCACGAGGCCGTTGGGCGTGCGCTTCTGCGTCGGCAGCGTCGAGACGACGGTGCGGCAGATCTCGAGTGCGTGCGCATCGTCTTCCGCGAAGTAGTCGGCCACACCCGACAGGCGCGTGTGCACGTCGGCGCCGCCGAGCTCTTCGGCCGTCACTTCCTCGCCCGTCGCGGCCTTCACAAGCGGCGGGCCGCCGAGGAAAATGGTGCCCGTACCGTTGACGATGATCGTTTCGTCCGACATCGCCGGCACGTAGGCGCCGCCGGCGGTGCACGAGCCCATCACCACCGCGATCTGTGGAATGCGTTCGGCCGACATGCGCGCCTGGTTGAAGAAGATGCGGCCGAAGTGTTCGCGGTCGGGGAAGACGTCGGCCTGCATCGGCAGGAACGCGCCGCCCGAGTCGACGAGATAGATGCAGGGGAGCCGGTTCTCGAGCGCAATCTGCTGCGCCCGCAGGTGCTTCTTGACGGTGATGGGGTAGTAGGTGCCGCCCTTCACCGTGGCGTCGTTGGCGACGATCACGACTTCGCGTCCACACACCCGG
>CALQBJ020000284.1 GCA_943328785.2 Bifidobacterium breve | reverse complement strand
GCCCGTGTCCGCCGGTCTGCTTCTTGTGGCGGCCATGCGCCTCGGTCGCCGCCTTGATCGTCTCGCGATACGGGATGTGTGGCGGCTTGAGCAGAACGTCAACGCCGAAGCGGCGCTTCAGTTTCGCGACGGTCACCTCGATGTGAATCTGCCCCTGACCCGACAGCAGCAGTTCCTTCGTCTGCGGATCGCGGCTGTAGCGAATGGACGGGTCTTCCTCTTCCAGTCGGTGCATCGCCTGGTTGATCTTGTCTTCGTCGCCGCGGCTCTTCGGCTCGATCGCGTAGGACAGCACCGGTTCCTGGAACCGGATCGGCGGGTAACTGCCGCCATCCGCCTTGTCACCCAGCGTATCGTTCGTGAGCGTGTCCTTGAGCTTGGCGACGGTACCGAGATCGCCCGCCTTGATCTCCGGGACGACGGTCGGCGTCTTGCCCTGCAGTAACTGCAGGCTGCCGATGCGCTCCGCGACGTCGCGCGTCTTGTTGTGGAGCGACGAATCGGACTTCAGCGTGCCCGATACCACCCGCAACATCGTGATGCGTCCGGCGAATGGGTCTGCAATGGTCTTCCAGACGAATGCCGAGGTGGGCGCGTTCTCATCCGCCGGTCTCGATGCGTCGTCGCCGTCGGCACCCACGAAGTGGAACGGACGTTCGGCCGGAGAGGGCAGCGTCGTGATGACCGCATCGAGCAACTGCGGAATGCCGATGTTCAGCGCGGCTGACGTGCAGACGACCGGGAACAACGTGCCGGCGGCCGTGGCGGCCTTGAGGCCGGCGAGCAGCTCCTCGTCGGTCAGAGTGCCGGCCTCGAAGTAGTGCTCCATCAGCTTCTCGTCGGACTCCGCCACCATCTCGATCAGCGACTCGCGGGCGTGTTCGGCTGCGGTCGCCAGCTCCGCGGGAATCGGAGCCTCGCGATACTCGCCCTTCTCGCCACCCTTGGAGATGAATGCCTTGCGGGAGATGAGGTCGACGACGCCGGTAAAGGCCTTCTCCTCGCCAATCGGGAGCTGCAGCGGAATGACCGACCGACTGCAGGAATCGCGCAGCGACTGCAGCGTGCGCTCGAGGCTGGCGCGCTCGCGGTCGATGCGGTTCACCACGATGAGGCGCGGCAGCTTCAGCTCCTCGGCGGCCGCCCACACCTTCTCGGTCTGCACCATGACGCCGGCCACACCGTCGACCACGACTACGGCGGCATCGGCCACGTGCAGGGCTGCTCGCGCATCGCTCAGGAAGTTCCCGATGCCCGGAGTATCGATGATGTTGATCTTGTGCTTGTTCCACTCGGCGAAGGCGAGGCTGGCCGAGAGCGTGTGCTTGCGGGCGATTGCTTCTTCGTCGAAGTCAGTGACGGTCGTGCCGTCGTCCACCTGGCCGAATCGGTTCACCATGCCCGCGTCTACGAGAATGGCGGAAGCCAACTGCGTCTTGCCAGAGCCGGTGTGACCCACGAGCGCGACGTTGCGTATGGTGCCGGCGTCGTAAACCTTCATGGGAGTCACTCCCCCAGGCCGCGTATGGGCGCGGTCTGACGTGAGGAGGCGGCGGGGAGGGCTGACACCTCCCCGTGCGGCCCCTCACTCTGTCTGTGTCCGTGCGCCGAAAAGGTTCGGCGACCGGGTATGGGCGGATCATACTCCCGTCACAACGGAGAAGTCACAGGCATCAGGGACGGCGGCGCCGCACGGGCGCGGGAGGCTACTCGTAGCGAAGCGCTTCGATCGGATCGAGCCGAGAGGCCTTCACGGCTGGCCACATACCGAAGAAGATGCCGACCGAGGCGGAGAAGCCCAGGCCGATCGCAAACGACCACCAGGGGAGCGAGATCGGGAACCCCGACACGACGTGTACCAGCCACCCGAGTCCGCTGCCCAGGCCGATGCCGATGACGCCGCCCAGCGACGTCAGGAACGCCGCCTCCATCAGGAACTGGAACAGGATCTCGGAGCGGCGGGCACCGAGCGCCTTGCGTACGCCGATCTCACGCGTCCGCTCGGTGACCGAGATCGACATGATGGCCATCACGCCGATGCCACCCACCATCAGCGCGATCGAGGAGATGACGATCAGCGCGAAGAATGTGCCCTGGCTGATTTGGTCCCAGAGCTTCAGGAAGGCGTCCTGCGTGAGCACGTCGAAGTCGTTCGGCTCGTTCAGGCGCAGGCCGTGACGGATGCGCATGACCCGCTCGACGTCGGCCATCGCGTCCTCCTGCTTCACCCCTTCGCGCGGCACGAGCGCAATCTGGATCGGCATGAAGGTCGCGTTGCGGGCAACACGCACGGCATTGAGCCCGAAGATCCGCTGGTAGGCCGTGTAGGGGATGACGACGAAGTCGTCCTGGCCAAGGTTGAAGCCGCCGGCCGCCGGCCGCTTGTCGAACACCCCGACCACTTCGAACCGCTCCGAGCCAATGCGGATGAACTTCCCGACCGGGTCGGTGCCGCTGGCGCCGAAGAGTAGTTCGTGCGGCGAGTTGCCGATGACCGCGACGTTCTTGCGGTACTGCACCTCGGTGCCGTTGAAGAACCGTCCGGCAATCATCGGGATCTTGGTGCCGTCCGCGAAGTTCTCGGTCGTGCCGAACACCACCACCGGCCGGGTGCGCCGATCGCGGTAGAACACGCGCCTCGTCGTCGGCGGGCCGCCGGCGCCGAGCTGGATGTCCACGAGCTGGATCGTGTCGGTCTGCTGCTCGAGCGCCCGCGCGTCCGAGATGGTCAGGTTCGGGCGCTTCAGCAGGTCGCGAATCTCGCCGCCGCTCGCGAAGCTTGTCACGCCGAAGCGCTGGACGAAGATGGTGTTCGGGCCGATCGCGCCGATCATGTCGCGCAGCGACTGGTCGAAGCCGCGAATCATCGAGGTCATCCCGACGATCGACGTGATGCCGATGACCACGCCCAGCACGGTCAGCGCCGAACGCATCTTGTTCGTCCGCACCGTGTCGAACGCCATCGTGACGATCTCGCCGAAGAGGGTCAGGCGCATGGCGACACACCCGCTGCTGGCGATCGGTGGTGGGCGATGGGCGATGGGCCTGTCGCGCGTGAATGCGCGCGCCCCGCTGCTGCGACGTTATTCACGGCGAAGTGCCTCGATGGGGTCGAGCCGTGCGGCTCGTGATGCGGGATAGAGACCGAAGAACAGGCCAACCAGGGCGGTGATGCCGATCCCGAGCGCCACCGACCAGAGTTCCACCGAGGCGGGAATCGGCGTGAACTTCGCGATGACCGTGGCGATGCCGGCCCCGAACATCGTGCCGACGACGCCGCCGAAGATCGACAGCACGACGCTCTCGGTGAGCATCTGCGCCATGATGTCGGCGCGCCTGGCGCCCAGCGCCTTGCGCAGCCCGATCTCGCGTGTCCGCTCGCTGACCACCATCAGCATGATGTTCATGATGACGATGCCGCCCACGACCAGCGACAGGGCGACGACGCCGACCAGCACGGCAAAGATGCCGTTGGTCGCCTGATGGTAGATGTCGAGAATCGTGTCCGATGTGAACATGCCGAAGTTGTCGGCCTGCTTGGGCTTGAGTCCGCGAGCGGTTCGCAGCGCAATGGTCGCATCGTCCATCACCGCCGGCAGGTCCGAGACATCGCGCGGCTTCACCGTGAGCGACAGCGATCGGCGCGAGCCGAACAATTGCTGGAACTGGCCAAGTGGCAGGACGACGAACTCGTCCTGCGACTGCCCCAGGATGGAGCCGCGCTTGGCGCTGACGCCGACGATGCGGAAGTGGATACCTTCGACCTGAATCACCTTGTCGAGCGGGTCGACCGTGGCGCCGAAGAGTCGGTCGGCGGTCTGCCAGCCAACCACAGCGACCGGCCGTGAGGTGGTGACCTCGGGCGGGCTCATGAGGCGCCCGCGCTCGGCGTCGAAGGTGGAGAACTCCACGTAGTCGGCGCT
>CALQBJ020000283.1 GCA_943328785.2 Bifidobacterium breve | reverse complement strand
GCAACGGTTCCCCGGCTCAACACGCGCCACCAGTCACCGGCACGCTGAAACACATCGGGGAGGAGTCTGAACATGGGCCGCATCGGAGTACCAGAACTTCTCATCATTCTGGCGATCGTCATCGTGATCTTCGGCGCCAACCGCCTCCCTGGACTAGGCAAGGGCATCGGCAGCGCGATCCGCAATTTCAAGGACGGCATGAAGGACGACGAAACAGCCGACCACAAGAGCTAGCGCCGTCGTCCCTGTCGCTGCTCACGTTCTCGTCGCCCGGGCCGGGAGTTCTTCCTGGTTCCCGGGCGTTCTGCGTTCTGGCCCTTCGCCCGCCCGGACTTCGGCACGACAGACGAGCTCCGCGCGCCACGCGCCCCGTCGCGCACCCGCTCGAGAATATCCACCAGCCCCAGTTCGATCTGCCTCACGTCCATGTTGACGCGCAGCACCCGCACCTTCACCTTGTCGCCCAGCCGGTAGGCCTTCTGGGTGTTTTCGCCGTGCAGCATGTGCGCGGTCTCGACGAACCGGTAGTAGTCGTCCGCCATGGTCGAGAGGGGGACCAGCCCTTCGACGTAGTGTTCCACGAGCTGCGCGAACAGCCCGAACGTGGCCACACCGGTGACGTACCCCTCGAATTCATCGCCAACCTTGTCGGCCATGAACTTCACCTTCTTCCACTGCAGCAACTCGCGCTCGGCCTCGCTGGCGCGCCGCTCCATCTCCGAGGTGTGCCGCGCCACGTCCGGCAGTTCCTCGCGCGCCGCATCGATCTGCTCCGGCGACAGCGCCTTGTGGCGCGAGGCCCGCAGGGCACGATGCACCACCAGGTCGGGGTACCGGCGAATCGGCGACGTGAAGTGCGTGTAACTGTGCGCGGCCAGGCCGAAGTGCCCGCTGTTCTCCGGTGAATACCGCGCCTTCTGCATCGTGCGCAGCATGAGGTAGGCGATCGGCTTCTCTTCGGGACGGCCGGCGATGCGCTCGATCAGATTCTGGAAGTGCCGCGGCAGCAGGCCCGTGCTCGGCGCACCGAGGCTGAGATCGAACGATGAGATGAACTCCTCGAACTTCGCCACCTTGATCGGATCGGGCTCTTCGTGGATGCGGAAGAGCCCCGGTGCCTCCTGCGCTTCGAGGTAGGTGGCCACCGTCTCGTTCGCCAGGAGCATGAACTCCTCGATCAGCCGGTGGGCGATGTTGCGCTCGAGCGCCACAATCGCCTCGACCATGCCGCCCGAGTCCAGGATCAGCTGCGTTTCGTTGAGGTCGAAGTCGATCGAGCCGCGGCGATGGCGCGCCGTGTTGAGGATGACGAACAGTTCCCCCATCAGCTCGAACATCGGCACCAGCGGCGCGTAGCGCTGCAGGAGCGCTGGGTCGCGGTCGGTCAGGATCCCGTTCACCGCAGTGTAGGTCATGCGCTCGTTGCTGTTGATGACCCCGTCATGGAACTCGGACCGGACCACCTCGCCACCGGGCGTCACTTCCATGAAGCAGGTCTGCACGAGGCGATCGACGTGCGGATTGAGGCTGCAGAGTCCGGTCGACAGTTCCGACGGGAACATGTGGACAGCCCGCTCGGGGAAGTAGACCGACGTGCCGCGCTCGTACGACTCGCGATCGAGGGCCATCCCCTCCTGCACGTAGTGCGAGACATCGGCGATGTGCACACCGAGCCAGTAGTTCCCGTTCGCCAGTTTCTCGATCGTGATCGCATCGTCGAAATCGCGAGCATGCTCACCGTCGATCGTCACCGTCGGCAGCGCGCGGAAGTCGGTGCGGCCGCGAATGTCGGCGTCCTGCACGGCGCCGCCAAGGCGGATGGCCTCAGCGACCGACTCCTCGGAGTGCGCGTCGGGGATGCCGAACTTGCGGATGATGATCTCGGTGTCGACGCCAGGCGCGTCGATGTCGCCCAGCACCTCGCGCACGCGGCCGATGGCGCCGCTGTTGCCGGTCGGCCAGCCTGTCAGTTCCACCACCACCATCTGACCCGGTTCGGCGCCGTGCTCCTGCCCGGACGGGATGAAGATGTCCATGAGCACGCGCCGGTCGAACGGTACGACGATGCCGACACCGTGCGCGGCCTGATCGTAGCGGCCGACGAGCGAGCTGTTCGCCCGCTCGAGCACGCGGATGACTCGCCCTTCGACCCGGCCGTCGTCCTTCACCTTCTCGATGCGCACGACGACGCGGTCGCCGTTCATCGCCTCGGCCATCTGGTGCGCGGGAATGAAGATGTCGCGGCTCCGCTCCAGCTCGCGTTCTGGCGATACGAAGCCGTAGCCGCTCGGGTGGGTCTGCAGGCGGCCAACGTGCAGGTCCATCTTCTCGGGCAACCCGAAGCGGTTGCCGCGAATCTGGACCAGCTCGCCGTCGGCGACCAGGCTCTTGAGGTGACGACGGAAGGTGGCCCGTTCGTCGCGGTCGACATCGAGCAGTTGGAACAGTTCGCGCGTGGCGGCGGGATGGTGCACCCGCTCACGCATGCGCTCGAGGATCTGGTCGCGGGACAGCATAAAATCAGGCTAACAGAAAGACCTGCAGGTCTCCGACGTTGGTGCCGCTCGGCCCGGTACGGACGAGGTCGCCAAGCACATCGAAGAGTGCATACGTGTTGTTGTCATGGAGGACGGCGGCAGGCGACAGCCCGGCGCGCATCGCCCGAGAGATAGTCGTGGCATCGACGATGGCGCCGGCTGCGTCGGTCGGGCCGTCGATGCCGTCGGTGCCGAGGCTCGCCGCCACCACAGGGGTCGCCAGCTCGGCGAGCACTTCAGCAGCCGCCAGCGCCAGTTCCTGGTTACGCCCACCGCGGCCGCGCCCGGTTACCCGAACGGTGGTTTCACCGCTGGCAATCACGCAGAGCGGCCCAGCCGCCGTGCGGCGCGCGGCGATTGCCCGCCGCGCCAGTTCCGCACCGGCCAGACGGGCCTCGCCGACGGTCGGCTCGTCGAGCATCACCACAATGTAACCACAGGCTCCAGCGTCGGCCGCGGCACCGCGCATCGCGTCGTGCCTGCCGCCGACCAGTTCGGTGACCGCGCGCGCCAGGCGCGGATCGCCCGGCTTTGGCGACTCGAGCCGTTCACCACGCACACCAGCCAGCAGGTGTGCGATGACCGGCGCAGGGAACGCGTCGCGTCCGCCGAAGCGGTCAATGACGAACAGCGCATCGCCGAACGTCGTCGAGTCGGGAACCGTCGGACCGGAGGCGATGAAGCTGAGGTCGTCGCCGACGACGTCGGACAGCACGAAGGTATGACAGGGAGCTGGACAGGCGGCGGCCAATCGTCCGCCCTTGATGGCGGAGATGTGCTTGCGGACCGTGTTCAGTGCGTAGATATCGGCGCCCGAACGCAGCAGCACGCCGGTCGCTTCGCGCTTGTCTTCGAGACGCAGGCCAGCGGCCGGCACCGCCATCAGCGACGAGGCTCCGCCGGAGAGGAGGACGAGCAGTTCGGCATCGGCCGGCATCGCCGCGGCCAGCGCGAGCGCGCGGCGTCCGCCGTCCTCGCTGCCAGCACCGGGTTGCGGGTGCTGTCCGGTCACGCCGTCGAGCGGCGCCGGCAGAGCGGCGAGCGCTGGTGCCACGACGAGTCCGCCCTGCAGGCGTCCGCCGAGCGCAGCCACGGCAGCGATCGCCATCGGCACGGCTGCCTTGCCTGCCGCTATGACCCACGCCGGGCGGTCGCTGGTGGCACGTCGCGCGAAACCCGAACGGACCAGCCGTCCGGGTTCAACCGCGCGGATGCCTGCCTGCGCGATGCGCAGGAGATCAGTTCTCAGGGCGTCTGAGGAAGCGTTCAGTGATTGCGTCTGGAATCTGAGGAGGAGGAAAGGCCGGTGACCGTGTCGATCTGCTTCAGGAGACCGCTCACGACTTCCGGAGCGTTGTCTTTCGCGCACAACTGATCGAGGTCACTCATGATATGGCTAAGTGCGGCCTC
>CALQBJ020000282.1 GCA_943328785.2 Bifidobacterium breve | reverse complement strand
GGTGCCGATCGTGGCGCCGTGCGTCGGCGCCGTGGCCGGCGGGTGGGCGTACGACCTGTGCGTGGGGCACCGGTTTCCGGATGCCCGGGTCGTGAACACGGAAGCGGTCTAGGGAGAGTCATGTCGCGTATTGCGTTTCTCGGCACGGGACTGTTGGGCAGCGGCATGGTGGAGTCGATGCTCCGCCGCGGGTTGAGCGTGACGGCGTGGAATCGCACGCTCGCCAAGGCACAGGCGCTGGCGGCGCACGGCGCGTCCGTGGCCGAGACGCCAGAGCAAGCGATTGCCGACGCTGACGAGATCCACCTGATCGTCTCCGATGACGCCGCGGTCGACGCGCTGCTCGAACGCATCGCGCTGCACGTGCCGGCGTCCGCCACGGTCATCGATCACACCACCACGTCGCCGGCCGGTACCAAGGCGCGGCTCGAGCGCGCGGCGGCGCGCGGGATGCGCCTGCTGCACGCTCCGGTCTTCATGGGGCCGGCCATGGCGCGCGAATCGAAGGGGCTGATGATGGTGTCGGGGCCGCAGGCGCTGTTCGAGCGCGTGCAGCCGTCGCTGGCCGAGATGACCGCCGACCTGTGGTACCTCGGCGAACGCGAAGACCTTGCCGCAGCCTTGAAGCTGTTCGGGAACTCGATGCTGTTCGCGATGACCGGCGGCATCGCCGACATTCTCGCGATGGCGAAGTCGCTCGACGTCTCACCGGTCGAGGCGATGAGCGTCTTCAGCCGCTTCAACGCCGGTGCGGCAATTGGCGCGCGGGCACAGAAGATCGCGCATGGCGACTTCAGTGCAAGCTTCGAGCTGACGATGGCGCGGAAGGATATGCGGCTGATGCTGGAAGCGGCGGGCGCCGAGCCGCTGGTCTCGCTGCCGTCCATTGCCCAGCGTATGGACGAGGCGATCGCTGCGGGCCACGGCCAGGACGACCTCGGCGCAATCGCGGCTTCGAGCCTGAAGCGCTAGACAATCTGGGAACGGCAATCTCCAATCGTCAATCGGCAGTCTGACATACGCGGCTGGCGACACGCGATCGAAGATTCGCGATTGAAGATTCCAGATTCGCGATGTCCTAGTGCGTCATCGCGTACAACACGGCGTTGACGCCGATGGCGTAGCCGCGGGGTGAGAAGAGGTTGAAGTACTCGTGGTTCTCCCCCTCACGCTCCCAGGTGTCGGCCACGTCGGTGTTGTGCGTCATGAACACCATCAGCCGGCCCTGCGCGTCCTGGATGCCGCGGTAGTGCGGCTGAGCGCTGTCGTAGCCGCGCTCCGACGTCGAGCCGCTGTTGCTGTACCAGAACTGGATGGACGGGACCTGCAGGTACTCCTTCACGTCGTAGAGCGTGTGCATGATCGGGTGATCGAGCGGCAGGTCGATGATCGGGAACTCGACGGGTGACAGGACGCGCGCAATCTGCTGCGCCCACTGGTCCCAGGCCTCGCTGCCCCAGTAGTCGTCCACCCACAGGAACCCGCCCTTGAGGAAGTAGGCGCGCAGCGCCTGCACTTCGGCCTCGGAGAACTCGGCGGTCCCCACGTCCTCCATGAACAGGATCGGGCACTTGAAGAGCAGCGGATCGGTGAGCGACACCACGCCGAAGTTCGGCTGCCGATTGTCGTTGAGCTTCACGTGCATGCGCGTGAGCTCGGCCAGGCGGACCGAGAAGTTGTTGTCGGCGCCAGGATAGTCGGTGCTCCAGCCCTGGCCACCCGGTTCCCTGGTGACGCTCGTGTAGAAGCCGCGGCAGTAGACGAAGGAGCCGTCGAAGTCGGAGGCCTTCACCCACTTCGGCGGTTCGCGGTAGAAGCGGCCACCGCCGGTCCAGATGCGCTGCGCAAAAGCGGCCGAGGCCGCGGCCAGAATGAGCAGCGCAAGGCAGACGGCCAGCCGCGTGACGCGTCTCACGACAGTGCTCCACGTCGCCGTGCCAGGTGGCCCGCGCGCATGGTGCCAGTATGGGGAGAGGCTCCCGGAGGATCAAGCGCGAATCGAGGCGGCAGGCGAACCGCCGGTCGTTGTAGGCTGTAGGCCATGCGCCGCTTCGTCGCGTGTGTCGCGTTGCTCGCCGGCTGCCTGACGGTCGCCACCTCGGCCCAGAAGGCGCCGCCTGTCGACGTATCGGCGGCGGTCGGCCGTGTTGCTGAGTACGTGCAGCACTACTTCGCGCGGGCACAGAGCATCATCTGCGACGAGACCGTTCGCGTGCAGTCGCTCGGCTACGACTTGCTGGGCGACCAGTCGCCTGGGCGCACCCTACGCCACGAGTTGCGAGTCTCCTGGGAATCCGGACCCGACGGTAGCCTGGCACCTCCGCAGGTCTTCCGGACGCTGCTCAGTGTCAATGGCCGGCGCCCGCGCGAGCGCGATCGCGACACGTGCTTCGATCCGCAGGCCACGTCTCCAGAAGTGCTCGGTATCTTCCTGCCAGAGAACCAGAAGCAGTTGTCCTTCAAGTCCGCGGGACGCGGCAAGAGTAACGGACGCGCAGCGTTGCTCATCGATGTAGTCGACCACGAGGATGGCCCCGTGAAGGTCGAGACGGACGAGAACTGTGTCCGCTTCGGCAAGCCCGGCGGGTCGTGGTGGCGCGCCTGGGTGGACGCCGACACCTACGCGATCCTCCGCCTGGATGAGCATCTCTCCCGTCCGTTCGATGCCACGATCCCGGCTAATCGCAAGCTCGGGACGCAGCGCATCGACGCCATCGTCGAACGTGTCGATACGTCGATCAGCTATCGGGCGGTGACCTTCGCCGACCCGGACGAGACGGTGTTGCTGCCGTCGTCGAAAGAAACGGTGCAGGTGATCAGGAACTCGCCCAGCCCGCGTATGCGCACCAGCTACACCTACCGCAACTACCGCCGCTTCATGACGAGCGGACGCATCGTCCAGTAGCGCCGTCGCCACACACAACCTGCCGCACGGCAGTCGGCGCACGCCGAACTGGTGTCACGTGTCGGCGCGACAGCGTTCAGCGAACGGTCGGCCGTTGTCCTACGGCGGACGAGGTGCCTTGTACTCAGGCCGTAAGATCGGTTGTGAGACCGATGGCCCTGCCTGTCTCGACAACTCGGAACATGACCGCCGATCCGTGCCACACCGCGCTGCTTCGCCAGGCGGTCGATGCGTCGGGCGACGTTGTGTTCATTACCGACACCGACCGGGTGTTCACGTATGTGAACCAACAGTTCGCGAAGGTCGACGGCTACGCGGCCGAGGACGTTGTCGGTCGAGCCACGCCCCGCATCGCGGCGGACCGGCGCGAGCGGCCTCACGCGGCAGTTGCCCGTATTCAGCCGGCGGCAGCCGTCGCAGCCCAAGATGGTCGACCTCAACGATGCGGTTGATCAGTCTTTGCGGATGCTCGGGCGGTTAGTGGGCGTGAACGTGTTCGTGCGCCTGTCGGCCGGCGACTCCGTGTGGCCGGTGCCGATCGACCCGGGGCAGCTCGATCAGGTGCTGATGCATCGTGCCGTCAACGTCAGGGACGCGATGTCGAAGGGCGGCACCCTCACCTTCAGGACCGGCATTCCAGCAGAGCGGCGGCTTCCTCTTGGTGGACAGTGAAGTGGGGCAGGGCACCACGGTCACCGTCTACCTGCCGCGTGTGGATGCGCCAGCGTCAGCAGCGTTGGCCGATGTGACGCCGCAGGGACGTGACCGACCCCTTGCGGATCGGCCGCACGTACCCCAGCCGAATCGACCTGTGGCTCACCGACATCGTCATGCCGAGGCTCAATGGCCCTGAACTGGCGCAGCGCATAGTGGAGTGGCGCCCGTCGATGCGAGTATTGTATGTCTCTGGATATGCCGAGGCGCTGAGCGTGGCTTCCGGCTACGAACGCATCACGTTGGTCCGGCAGTCGTTCACGGCCGACGCGCTTGCCTCCGCCGTGCGGCAGGCGTTCGACGCAGACTGAAGCCACGTGCATGCGGACAGCGATGTCC
>CALQBJ020000281.1 GCA_943328785.2 Bifidobacterium breve | reverse complement strand
GCCTGACGCAGCAGCAGCCGGCAGGCTGACACGAGGGCGATGGGCTAGTGTAGTGTCCGCCTTCAGGCGGACGTCCGGCTGAAGCCGGACACTACGTGCTGACCTCACTCCTTGGGGACCGTGAACTTCACCGTCGCCATCATCGTGTCCCACCGGAACGCGATGGTGCCGCCGCTCTCCGACATGTCGAGGAACTCCCACGTCAGCTGCTCGGTGACGTAGGGCAGCGTCGTCAGCGTCATTGGCGCCCGCACGACGTCCTTGTCCTTCGTGTAGCCGAACGATCCCCAGAGCTTCGTCTTGTCGCCCGGGTTGAACCGCTGCTGCGGCTGCCAGTCCGAGACGATGAAGGTCCAGTTGTGTTCCTTGAGATCGATGAAGAGCGTGTGGCCACCCGCCGGCACGGTCTTGCCGTTGATGACCAGCGGCAGATCGCTCATCAGGAAGGTGGAGATGTCGGCGCCGGCGCGCCAGACCGGGGCGCCGTGGTTCAGGTACCGGCCGTAGGCGCGGCCCGAGCCCCAGAGGTCGCGGGCACGCTTCAGCGGACGTCCGTAGCTGATCTCGATCCACGTGCCGCCGACGTAAACCGGGTCTTCGGCCCCTTCGTAATGGCCGCGGATTTCGGCGGCCGCATGGCCGTCAGGGCTGGTGACCCGGCGCTGGGCATCGATCGGCACAGCCGCGCACAGGATCGCCAGAGTTACGTAGAGAGTCGTCAGCCGTTGTGTCATACGTGCAGCCTTCCCGCCCGCAGCCTGGAGCCTAAGCATCGCCTGAAGACTGGCGCCCAGAGCCCGGAGCCGCAACGGCGTCAGGTTTCACGCCGCGCCGTTGCCGAAAGAACTCCTGCATCAGCGCGCGACACTCATCGCTGCGGACCCCACCGACGACCGCCACGCGGTGGTTGTGCCCAGGCAGCTCCGCAGCGCGCACCGTCGATTCGAGGGCACCGGTGCGCGGTTCGAGGGCGCCGTAGACCACCGTGCCGATGCGCGCATGGACAAAGGCGCCGGCGCACATCAGGCACGGCTCGATGGTGACGTAGAGCGTCGACCCGGTCAAACGGTAGTTGCCAAGGCGCGTCGCCGCATCGCGAATGGCCACGAGTTCGGCGTGCGCCGTCGGGTCGACGCCGCTAATCGGCCGGTTGAAACCGCGTCCGACCACCTGCCCGCCCATCACCAGCACCGCCCCAATCGGCACCTCGCCCGCATCCCGCGCCAGGCGGGCCTGCTCGAGCGCGTCGCCCATGAAGTCGTCGTGCTCACTCACCCGTTCATTGTCGTTCATGCCGCTGGAACGCCGTCGTTACTGCCGCCTGCCATCATCCCCGGAACGCTCCCGTTGATGGCCGGGACACCGAGGGCTTCACCATGGCCAATCGATGCCTATCAGTCATGGGTTGGATACGATGATTGTATTTTACTTCTACGTCCGAACTGAGCGATAACACTATCTCTCCCGTCACCGGATTTCAGGCGACCGGATACCGAAAGTCATGATGCAGTCACAGGGTTTATACGATCCGCGACACGAGCACGACGCCTGCGGCGTGGGCTTCCTCGTGGATATGAAGGGTCGGAAGTCGCACACGATCGTGCAGCAGGGCCTCCAGGTCCTGATCAACCTTGCACACCGCGGCGCAAGCGGGAGCGAAGTGAACACCGGCGACGGCGCCGGCATCATGGTGCAGCTCCCGGATGCGTTCCTGCGCAAAGTGGCACCGGCCCCGCTCCCCGCCGAGGGTGAGTACGGCGTCGGCGTCGTCTTCCTGCCGCACACCGCTGCCGCGAAAGCCGCCATCAAGGACGTCTTCACCCGGATCGTCGCCGAAGAGGGCCAGCGCCTGATTGGCTGGCGCGACGTGCCGACCGACGACCGCCTGGTCGGTCCGAGCGCCGTGGCCGTCGAGCCGGCGTTCGAGCAGATCTTCATCGCGTGTGGTGCGGCAACGCCAGGAGACTCGCCGGACGCCGCCCGTGAACGGTTCGAGCGGAAGCTGTACGTCATCCGCAAGCGCGTCGAGAACACCATCGACGGTCTCGCCGGCATCACCGCCGACGACAAGAAGCTGTTCTACGTCGCCAGCCTGTCGTCGAACACCATCGTGTACAAGGGGATGCTGAACGCGGACCAGCTCGGTCCGATGTTCGCCGACCTGGCCGATCCCGACTTCACGTCGGCGCTGGCGCTGGTGCACCAGCGCTTCAGCACGAACACGTTCCCGAACTGGCCGCTCGCCCACCCGTTCCGTCTCGTCGCGCACAACGGCGAGATCAACACGCTCACCGGCAACGTCAACTGGATGCGCGCCCGCCAGGGCCTGCTCAAGTCGAGCGTCTTCGGCGACGACCTGCAGAAGCTGCTGCCGGTCATCCGCGAGGGCGGTAGCGACACCGCCACCTTCGACAACGTCCTCGAGTTCCTCCACATGACGGGGCGGTCGCTGCCGCACGCGATCCTCATGATGATCCCAGAGCCGTGGCAGAACCACGAGTCGATGGATGAGGAGCTGAAGGCGTTCTACGAGTACCACTCGTCGCTGATGGAGCCGTGGGATGGCCCCGCATCGATTGCCTTCACCGACGGCTCCGTGATCGGCGCGGTGCTCGACCGCAACGGCCTGCGCCCCTCGCGTTACTACGTCACGAAGGACGATCTCGTCGTGATGGCGTCGGAAGTCGGCGTGCTCCCCTTCCCGCCCGAGGACATCGTCATCAAGGAGCGGCTGCACCCGGGCCGCATCTTCCTCGTCGACACGAAGCGCGGCCGCATCGTGTCGGACGAGGAAGTGAAGATGGAACTGGCGGCAGCCCACCCCTACAAGGACTGGCTGAAGCACCTCATCGACATCGACGACCTCGATCCGGCGCCCTACCTGCCGCCGCCCTCGCACGAGACGGTGACGCAGCGTCAGCAGCTCTTCGGCTACACGCACGAGGAACTGCGTATCCTCATGGCGCCGATGGCGACCAACGGCGAGGAAGCGCTCGGTTCGATGGGCACCGACACGGCGCTCGCCGCGCTGTCGGACAAGCCGCGCCTGCTCTACGACTACTTCGCGCAGTTGTTCGCGCAGGTCACCAACCCGCCGCTCGACGCGATCCGCGAGGAACTCGTCACCTCGATGGAGTCGACGATCGGCCCCGAGGGGAACCTGCTCGACCCGCAGCCGGAGTCGTGCCGGCAGATCTGCATCAAGTACCCGGTGATCGACAACGCCCAACTGGCGAAGCTGCGGCACGTCTACGATCCGGGCTTCCGCGCCATCCGCCTGCCGATGCTGTTCGACACGTCGCAGGACGGTCCTGGCCTCGAGCGCGCGATGGAAGATCTGAAGCGCCGCGCCAACGACGCGGTGGAAGCGGGCTACACCATCCTGATCCTGTCGGACCGTGACGCCGACCGCGTCCGTGCGCCGATCCCGAGCCTGCTGGCTACGGCCGGCGTGCACCATCACCTGGTCCGCCAGGGCAGCCGCACGCGCTGCGCGCTCATCATCGAGACGGGCGACGCACGTGAAGTGCACCACTGCGCGTTGCTCCTCGGCTACGGCGCCGGAGCGGTGAACCCGTATCTGGCGTTCGAGACGCTCGACGACATGATCCGCCAGCGGATCCTCGTCGGCATCACGCACGAGCAGGCGGTGAAGAACTACATCCGCGCGCTCAACAAGGGCATCCTCAAGGTGATGTCCAAGATGGGCGTCTCGACGGTCCAGAGCTACTGCGGCGCGCAGTTGTTCGAGGCGGTGGGGATCGAGAAGGCGTTCGTCGACAAATACTTCACGCGCACGGCCTCGCGCATCGGCGGCGTTGGCATCTCGGTCGTGGCCGAGGAAGTGCGGCGGCGTCACCTGCAGGCCTTCCCGGCACGGCCGGTCGCCGAGGCCGACCTCGAATGGGGCGGCGAGTACCAGTGGCGGCGCGACGGCGAGTATCACCTGTTCAATCCGGACACGGTGTTCAAGCTGCAGCACGCGACG
>CALQBJ020000280.1 GCA_943328785.2 Bifidobacterium breve | reverse complement strand
GCACGGTGCTTCTGCAGTGCATTGTCAGGCCCGACGGTTCGGTGACCGACATCCAGGTGCTGCGCTCGCTCGACTCGGTCTTCGGTCTCGATCAGGAAGCGATGAAGGCGGCACGTCAGTGGCGCTTCGCACCCGGCACGCGCATGGGGCAGGCGGTGCCCGTGCAGATCACCATCGAGCTCACCTTCACGCTGCGCTGATTCTCGGGGGTGTAGGGAAGGCAGGCGGGCCTGGCGGGGCAGGACTGTCCACGAAACAGAAAAGGCGCGTGAGCCTCGCGGCCCACGCGCCTTTTGCGTGTTGAACTCAGTGCTGACTTCTCAGTGCTGAGTGCGAACGTTTGTTAGTACATCCCGCCCATGCCGCCGCCGCCAGGCATCGCCGGAGCGTCCTTCTTGTCTTCCGGAATCTCGCAGATGATGGCTTCCGTCGTGAGAAGGAGCGACGCGATGGACGAGGCGTTCTGCAGGGCGTTGCGGACGACCTTCGCCGGGTCGATGACGCCAGCCTGCACCAGGTTCTCGTAGGTGTCGGTGAGGGCGTTGAAGCCTTCCTCATCCTTCATCTCGCGAACCTTCTGGACGACGATCGAGCCTTCCTGGCCGGCGTTCGTCGCGATCCAGCGCATCGGCTCTTCGATGGCGCGGGAGATGATGTTGACGCCGATCTGCTGGTCGCCCGGCAGCTTGAGGCCGGTCAGCGCGCGCGAGGCCCGGATGAGGGCGACGCCGCCGCCGGGGACGATGCCCTCTTCGACAGCCGCCTTGGTGGCGTGCATCGCGTCTTCGACGCGAGCCTTCTTTTCCTTCATCTCGGTTTCGGTGGCCGCACCGACCTTGATGACGGCGACGCCGCCCACGAGCTTCGCCAGGCGTTCCTGGAGCTTCTCGCGGTCGTAGTCCGACGTGGTGTCCTCGACCTGGGCGCGAATCTGACGGACGCGGCCTTCGATGTCCTTGGACGCGCCGGCGCCCTCGACGAGCGTGGTGTTGTCCTTGTCGATCGTGACCTTCTTGGCGTTGCCGAGGTCTTCGATCTTGATGTTCTCGAGCTTGATGCCGAGGTCTTCCGTGATCGCGCGACCACCGGTGAGGACGGCGATGTCTTCGAGCATTGCCTTGCGGCGATCACCGAAGCCCGGCGCCTTCACGGCGGCGACGTGCAGTGTGCCGCGCAGCTTGTTGACGACGAGGGTCGCCAGCGCTTCGCCTTCGATGTCTTCCGCAATGATCAGCAGCGGACGACTGAGGCGGGCCACCTGCTCGAGGACGGGCAGCAGGTCCTTCATCGAGCTGATCTTCTTCTCGTGGATCAGAATGACGGCGTTCTCGAGCGAGACTTCCATCCGCTCCGGGTCCGTCACGAAGTAGGGCGACAGGTAGCCACGGTCGAACTGCATGCCTTCGACCACTTCGAGCGAGGTCTCGAGCGTCTTGGCTTCTTCGACGGTGATGACGCCGTCCTTGCCGACCTTGTCCATCGCGTTCGCGATGATCTGGCCGATTTCCGGGTCGTTGTTGGCCGAGATGGTGCCGACCTGGGCCACCATGTTGCCGCTGACCGGCTTGGCCATCTTCTTCAGCTCGGCGACGACCGCTTCGACCGCCTTCTCGATGCCGCGCTTGATTTCCATCGGGTTCGCGCCGGCGACGACGTTCTTCGCGCCTTCACGGTAGATGGCCTGCGCCAGCACGGTGGCCGTCGTGGTGCCGTCACCAGCCGTGTCCGAGGTCTTGCTCGCGACTTCACGGACCATCTGGGCGCCCATGTTCTCGAGCGGATCCTTCAGGTCGATTTCCTTGGCGACGGTGACGCCGTCCTTGGTGATCGTCGGGGAGCCGAACTTCTTGTCGAGGACGACGTTGCGGCCCTTCGGGCCGAGGGTGACCTTCACCGCGTCGGCGAGCTGGTTCACGCCGCGGAGGATCGCCTGCCGCGACTGCTCGCCGTACACAATCTGCTTTGCCATGTCTTCGAGTCTCCTGCAGTGCGGACCGTCAGGTCCGCCGTTTCAAGCGGATGCGGATGCGGATGTGCCGCGACTGTTAGTCGACGATGGCGAGGACTTCGTCCTCGCGCATGATCAGGTGCTCTTCGCCGCTGATCTTGATTTCCTGGCCGGAGTACTTGCCGAAGAGGATGGTGTCCCCTTCCTTCACGTCCAGCGGAATACGCTTTCCGTCGTCCTTGATCTTGCCGGCGCCGACGGCGATGACCTTGCCCTGCTGGGGCTTTTCCTTGGCGCTGTCCGGGATGATGATCCCGCCAATCTTCTGTTCGCCTTCTTCGATGCGCCGAACAATGATGCGGTCGTGCAACGGCTTCATGCTTGTGTGCTCCGTCGGATGTGTGAGGGGCCGTGTGCCCCGGGTTGGGTCTGTGGCGGCGAGCGCGACGGGAAAGACCCCGCGCTGGCACTCGCTCCAGCCGACTGCTAATGTAGCGAGCGCCGTTTGGCACTGTCAAGGCGAGAGTGCTAGCGCCCGGCCGGATTGGGCGGTGGGGACGGGGTGATCTGGGGCCGAACGGGCCTGAATCAGGCCCGTTTACGCAATTTGTACTCGCCCATCTTCCGGGTGAGGGTATTGCGGTGGATGCCCAGCGTGTCGGCCGTTTTGGTCAGTGAACCGTCGCAGTGACCGAGCACGCGGGCGATGAAGCGCTTCTCGAACTCATGGACCGCGTCCTCAAACTGGATGCCCTTGTCCACCATCTCTCCGACAAGTGCGTCGAGCCGCTCAGAGATCACGCGAGTTCCTGGCCCGTGAGACGGCGGTAGGCCTCGACGTACTTCTCGCGGGTCTTCAGGACCACGTCCTCCGGCAGGGAGGGGACCGGCGGCTGCTTGTTCCACTTGATCGCGTCGAGGTAGTCGCGCACGAACTGCTTGTCGAAGCTCGGTTGCGGGCCGCCAGGCGCGTAGCTGTCCTTCGGCCAGAAGCGCGACGAGTCTGGCGTCAGCATCTCGTCGATCAGAATCAACCGTTCCGCCGCCGGACGACCGTCGTCGGGCAGGAGGCCGAACTCGAACTTGGTGTCGGCCACGATGATGCCGCACGACTCGGCGTGCGCGGCTCCCTCGGCGTAGAGACGCAGCGTGAGGGCTTTGGCTCGCGCGAGCACGGCCGGCTCGACGAGCATCGCCGCCTCGGCTTCGCTGATGTTGATGTCGTGACCGCTCTGCGCCTTCGTGGCCGGCGTGAAGATGGGCTCTGGCAGCCGATCCGACTCACGCAGCCCGGCCGGCAGCGCAACGCCGCACACCGCGCCGGTCGCCTGGTAGTCCTTCCAGCCGGAACCGGACAGGTAGCCGCGGGCCACGCACTCGATCGGTAGCGGCTCCGTGCGCCGCACCAGCATCGAACGCCCGTTCAGCACACCTAGCTCCGTCCGCGTTTCCTTCGGATAGTCGGTCACGCTGAACGACAGGATGTGGTTCTCGACAATGCCCTTCGTCCGCTCGAACCAGAACTTCGAGATTTGGGTCAGGACCTTGCCCTTGTCGGGAATGCCCGAGCTGAGCACGTAGTCGAACGCCGAGATGCGGTCGGTGGCGACGATCAGCAGGCGGTCGCCGAATTCATAGATGTCGCGAACTTTGCCCTGACGATCGGGGGCGCGGCGGGCGATGGCGGTCTGCAGAATGGGGGAGGCGAGCGGCAAGGGGACCTCGTGCCGAAGAAATAGGGATGTTAACGGCAGCGTGCCTCGGCTTCAACAACAACATGTGGCGCCCCTGACCCGCGACGCCGCTAGAAAGGTATAGTAGGGACGTTTTCATCGGTCTTTCATGCGATCGCATCTGCGAGCAGTCATCGTCCTGGCGCTGGGCGCCGCGCTCCTGGTCTTGTTTCTCTACAACGTAGACCTGCGTGGTGTCGCTCGTCAGATCATGCACGCCAACCTCGGCTGGCTGGCGTTCTCGCTGTGCACCATGTTCGTGAACCTCGCGATCCGTGCCTGGCGCTGGCAGTACCTGCTCGAGCCGCTCGGCCGGCCGGGCTTCTGGAGTTCGTTCCGCGCCACCGCCGTCGGGTTTGCCGCCAGTGCCGTGCTGCCGGCGCGTGCG
>CALQBJ020000279.1 GCA_943328785.2 Bifidobacterium breve | reverse complement strand
TTCGGGCTATTGAACTGGAACTGCTGAACGCCGTCATTCCCGCCTACCGTCGCGGTGTCGAGTCGGGACGGATCGAAGTGTCGACGTCGCCGTTCTACCACCCGATTCTGCCGTTGCTCTGCGACACGGACATCTACAAGCGGACCCATCCGCTGGCCCGATCTCCCCGGCAGCGGTTCATGCGGCCCGACGATGCGTTCGCGCAGCTCGACGAGGCCGCGGCCTATCACGAGCGCCTGTTCGGCAAGCGGCCGACCGGGGTGTGGCCGTCCGAAGGGTCCGTGTCGGATGCGGTTGTCCCCCTCGTCGCCAAAGCTGGTTTCACCTGGATGGCGACGGACGAGATGATTCTCGCCAACACGCTCGGCACGACGTTCGGCCGGGACGGCCGTGGCCTGGTGGAACAGGCTGAGCGTCTGTACCAGCCCTACGCCGTGTCGGCAGGCGGAGCCGAGGTGGCCTGCGGCTTCCGCGATCACGCGCTGTCGGACCTGATCGGGTTTGTCTACGCAGGCTGGGAGCCGGAGGCGGCCGCCGACGACTTCGTGGGACGTCTGGTGGACGCAGGCCGTCAGGCAACGCGGCGCGACGCAAGCGCGGAGCCGACCATCTTCGTCATCCTCGACGGCGAGAACGCCTGGGAACACTTCGAGGGGGGCGGCCGGCCATTCCTGCGCGCCCTCTATGGGCGGCTCAGCCAGCATCCGGAGCTGCGTTCGGTCACGATGACCGAGGCGTGCGCCCAGCCACGCGAGCGGCTCCAGGGCATCTTCCCAGGCTCCTGGATCGACTCCAACTTCTACATCTGGATTGGCCACGCCGACGACCAACTGGCCTGGAGTCAGGTGGCCGAGGCCCGGCAGGCGCTTGACGAGGCTGGGACGGATCTGCCGCCAGAACTCCTGGCGAGGGCCCGTCGGGAGTTGTTCATCGCCGAAGGAAGCGATTGGTGCTGGTGGTATGGCGACGATCACTCCTCCGAGCACGACGCCGAGTTCGATGAGCTCTTCCGCCGGCACCTTCGTAATGTCTACCGGCTGCTGGGCCGGCCGATTCCGGACGAGCTGTTCATCAGCAACATCACCACCGGGGGAGCGCCCCCCCTGATGACGGCTCCGACCGCCTTCATCTCGCCCAAGCTCGACGGCGAGGACACCAGCTACTTCGAATGGCTGTGTGCCGGGGCCCTTGAGATTCGGGCGCTTGCCGGCGCCATGCACCAAGTCGAACGTCAGGTCATCGTCGGCCAGGTGCGGTTCGGCTTCGACCTGGAGGCGCTCTACGTCCGGGTCGACACGGTGCGTCCGGCGTCCGACGTCCTAGCCGACGGCTGGTCCGTCCTGATCAACTTCCTTCGGCCGAGCGGAGTTCGCGTTGCCTGCTCGCTGCCTGTCGGCGGCGCGGTATTGGTGACGGCGACCACCCGTGAGGGCGGCGCCTGGCAACCGGCGGGGGCAGCCGGCATTCAGGTTGGGCTGGGGTCGATCGTCGAACTACGCATCCCGCTGACATGGCTCGGCGAGTCGGTGGCCGACGTATCGTTCTTCGTGACCGTCAACGACGCCGGCGAGGTCGAGCTCGAACGGCACCCGGCTGGTCGTCCGATCGAGCTCACGGTTCCAGATGAGCGGTTCGCATCGCGCAACTGGACCGCCTAATCAGCAATAGGGCATTCGCCGCCAAAATCCATCAACAGAGGTTCAACAGGCATTCATTGCTAGCGATATACTTAACGTCCGATAATGTATGTTATGTTAAGTAATAGATCGGAGGCGACGTGAGGGGCCTGCGACCGCTGCTTTTAGGGCTCTAGATACCCGCCCGGTCTTGCTCGGCCTGCCGTCTTGCGGATCCAGGTGCGGTGTGCTGGCCTAGTGCTGATTGAGCGTCGAGATGCTGGCGTTAGAGGGCCGATGGTGAACGCGGTTCTGGTGGTTTTACTGGCTGGATTCTGGGGCGGTACGCGCCCGGCTGGCGAGCCGGGCGCGACGTGGTGCGGCTTACTGGTCGGCGTCGCGAAGGTCTTGAATGATGGCTTCCAGGGCGCTGATGATTTCGTCCTTCTGTACCTTGGTCTTCGTGAAGCTCAGCTTGAGGTTGAACTGCTTGGTTGGCGGTCGGTAGGCGAAGATGTAATTCTTCGGCCGGCCTGATTTCGGCTTTGCTACCGCCTGTCGTACTTCCTGCCTTGTTGTCGCTCCCCCGCTGGCAATCTTCTCGACCAGTGCCGTCATTCTCTGCGGATCGTCCTGCCTAACTACCTGTAGAAGCAACGACTTACTTGAAATGTCGGCCAGCCGACAAAGGTTCTGGACCTCTTCTGGCATATTGGCGAGTGCCAGCGACTCGGTGACGGAGCTTCGTGACTTCCCCAGTCGGCGGGCGAGATCTTCGTGCGTGTAGCCGCACTGTTCGGCGAGGCCGCGCAAGGCCTCTGCCTCCTCGAACGGTGTCAGGTCCTTCCGCTGCAGGTTTTCGATCAGCGCCAGTTCCAGGACCTCTGCGTCGTCAGCCTGGCGGATGACTACCGGGAGTTCGCGCAGGCCAGCCTGGACCGACGCCTGGTATCGCCGTTCGCCGGCGATGATCTGGAATCTGTTGCCGCGCTGTCGGACGATGATCGGCTCAATGATGCCCTTCTCGGCAATCGAGGCGATCATCTCGGACAGGTCGCCCATGACCTGACGCGGCTGGTTCGGATTGGGATCGATCTGATCGATAGGGATGATGCGGCCGACTGGGGTGCCGGCGGATGCTGCGAGCGCTTCCACGTAGTGCTCGTCGTGGCGCATCGCAATCGAGACGGGTAGGCCTCGTCTAGACACGGTCGATGACCTCCTCACAAAGTCTGTAGTACTCCGCCGCGCCGCTGGAGTCTGGCGCGAAGGTAAAGATCGATTCCTTGTAGGCCGGGCTTTCCTCGAGCCTGATGCTCTTGGTGATCACGGTGTTGAACACACTCGTGCCGAACACCTTCTGGATTTGAGCGCGGATGTCGCGCGCCAGTGCGGTGCGTCTGTCGTGCATGGTGATGAGAACGCCCAGCAATTTCAGGGCTGGGTTCGGCCGCTGTCGTACCTTCTCGAATGTTTCGAGGAGGTCGTCTGTTCCTTCCAGGGCGAAGTAAGACGACTGGATCGGAATCAGGAGATGCGTTGCGGCCACGAGGGCATTGACCGTCAGCAGCCCGAGGGCGGGCGGGCAGTCGATGACCACGTTCGGGTATTCAGCCAGGAGCGACTCGAGCTTGTCCTTCAGGCGGAAGTGCGCATCCATCTCCCCCACTAACTTGGCTTCGAGTTTGGCCAGCGCAATTCGCGACGGAGCGATCGCCAGGTTCTCGAATGGTGATTGGATGATGACGTCTGAGAGCGCGACCGCAGGTTCAGCGATCGCGTCGTAGACACTCCGGCTCACAGTCGCCATGTCGAGGAACGACATGGTGCTGTTGGCTTGAGGGTCGAGGTCTATAAGCAGCGTGCGCTTGCCCCGCAGGGCGAGTGCCGCGGCCAGGTTGATGGCGGTAGTGGTTTTGCCCACACCGCCTTTCTGGTTGGCTATGGCGACAATCACGGGGTGCTGAATTCTATGCTGGTTGCCGCGGAGGTCACATCTTGTATTTGCCGAGATC
Organism: Bifidobacterium breve; assembly: GCA_943328785.2. Taxonomy (GTDB): domain Bacteria; phylum Acidobacteriota; class Vicinamibacteria; order Vicinamibacterales; family CAVVIG01; genus CAVVIG01. The sequence goes on along the minus strand of CALQBJ020000279.1, from coordinate 450 downwards.
CTCAGGGTCGAGGCTCTCGAGCCACTTGTGCAGTCGATCGGAGTCGGGCTTCTCGGTGTTGAAGTCGACGGTCTTGGCGTGTTCGAAGACGGTCTCCTCGACGAAGATCGGCGCGCGCGTTCGCAGCGCTAAGGCGATGGCATCGCTTGGTCGAGCATCGATCGCCATCGTCTGGCCTTCTCTGGTGACGTAGATCAGGGCGTAGTAGGTGTTGTCGTGTACGTCGCACACGACGATTCGTTCGACCGTGGCTTTGAGGTCCTGGATGACATTGCGCAGCAGGTCGTGGGTCATCGGCCGTGGAGTGGCCACGTTTTCGATCTGCAAGGCGATGGCGTTCGCCTCGAAAATACCGACCCAGATCGGGAGTGCTCGCTGCCCGTCGGCATCGCGAAGAATCACGATCGGCGTGTTGGTGATGGGATCGACCATCAGGCCCTTGATGGTCAT
>CALQBJ020000278.1 GCA_943328785.2 Bifidobacterium breve | reverse complement strand
GTTGTGCTCGCCTGATGAACATCGTGCGTTCGGCGCGATCGTCTTCTTCTGGCGGCGTCACGAATCCTCGTTCTGTCGATGACGGGCACCGCGATGCGCGGGGCTCCGTGGGGGGAATGCTCGCCGCTCGGCCGTGGGGACGGCCGTGGCGGCGTCGAAAAGTCCCTCATTTATACATTGGTTGATACAGAGGTCAACCGTCAGTCGGTAACGATGATGCGAACCCGTTCGAATCGCGGGGCCTCCGTCTCGGGTTCGAGGAAGAGCCACGTGAGCAGGTCGCGGTAGAACCTGAACAGCGGAATCGCCTCGGCCACCTGGTTGCGAATCTCCTCGCGCCGCGACTTGAACCCGGCGTGGCTCTCCCGGGTGAGGCGCTCCCGCTCCTGCAGGTAGTTCGCGAGCGGCTGCACCTGCACCTCGATCATCGTGTCCCACCAGTGAAAGACCGACTTGATGGCCTGCCACCCGGACGCCTTCAGGCCGTCCTCCGCGCTGAGGTAGTCCTTCACCTCGAGGCACACGAGCGAGGTGGTCGACGGCAGCACCGGCACTCCGTGGCGTTCTAACTGTTCCGGCATCCATTTGAGGGTCCGCAGCGATTCCTGCAGCGCCCGCACGGCGTCCTGGTCGCTGACGACGAACTTGACGCCGAAGACGTCCTTCACGAAGCGGTTCAGGTGGCGCAGTTGCTTGTCCAGTTCGACGAGGCGGTCGAGGTCGAAGATGGTGTCCACCACCTTGTTCCAGATCTGCTCCTCCGCCTTGATGCGGCTCACCATCTTGTAGATGCGCCAGTCGTTGATCGACTCGGGGTGATACTCGACGACGTTCGCGACGAGCGAAGTCGGACTCCAGCGTTCCCCGTCGAAGTAGCGGAGGCGGGCCACCTGCCGGTTGCCGAGGTCGAGGTCGGTGAGCGAATAGAGATAGTCGGGGGTGATGTCCTTCACCAGCGTGAAGCGCTCCTTCGTGGTATTCACGCTGCCGACGGCCAGGCTCTGTAGCGCATAGCGCCCGTCGAGGAACGCGTCGCCCGCGAGCTCGCAGAAGCGGTGCAGCCGTTCCTCGCCGCGGCGGATCATTCGGGCAAAGGCGCCGCGCACCTGGTGCAGGCTGGCGCGGCTGAAGGTGATGGTGTGCTCGGCGTTGGGCGATTCCTCGATCGCGCGCCGCATCTGATCGAGGTACACCACCAGGTCGTTCACCTGTGGTTCGTCGGAGACGAGCCACAGGGGCGACACCGTCCCTTGTTCACGAGCCGAGAGCGCATCGGTCCATCGCATCGTGTGGCTGCAGGGTATCAAGAACCACGCCATCTGGAGCGGAATGATCGGCTCGAATTCCCACGCGAATTCGTCGATGGGCGGCTCGCGGGTCAACGCCGAGTGGCGACACAAATGTCGCAACAGCTGGATCGTCAGCCAGATGTGTCGGTTGCCGCGATTGCGCCGTTGCAGGCGCGTGCGGCGCTACTGGTGGTTGTTGCCGCGGCCGATTGCGTCGAACAGTGCGCTGGCGATTTGTTGGAGCAGGGTCCGGTTGTCGGGCGCGACATCGCCAGGCGCCGTGGGGCCGGCACGCAGTTCGTCGAGCGTCGCGGCCCACATCTCGCGCGAGTCGTCCGGGTAGACAACCCCGTCCGGCAGGAAACACATGCCGTTCTCATCGTCGAGCAGCGCCAGTCCGGCGTCGCCCGCCGCGCCCACCGCCAGCGCCAACCGCCTCGCGTCCTCGACCGGAAGCGACAACTCGTAGACCGCGGCCTGGCACGCGCGCGCCTGCTCCTGCGGGTCGCCGCCCCAGAACTCCTCCAGCGTCACGTCGTCGGCCCCGGCGGCCTTGGTGAGCGCCGCGTAGCCATCGGCCAGTGAACGGCCAAAGCGCTCGAAGGCAGGGTTCGGGGTGTCAGGCACCGAACGCAGGCGCTCCGCGATGTCCAGCGCCTCGTCGGCCGACGCCGGCAGCGGCGCGTGACGTACCGGGTCCCAGATGCGCAGTTCGTAGCTCACGAGTGGCTCCGGACGGTCGCCGTCGTGCCGACCAGCGGTGCAGACTGGCCCAGTGGCATCCATACGGCGAGGGCGCGGTTCCAGCGGTTCAGCGGCATCAAGTGAACTCGTTTCGATTCAGCGCGACAGCGGCAGTGCTGGCGGTGCGACTGTGGCAGGGGCGGACTCGGCGCGATGTTCAATCGAGGACACCTGGGCGGCTGTGTGACAATCGGAGCGCCGTCCATGGCGTCAACTCCCCGCTCGCCTCGCAAGAACGCCGTCTCAGCTGCAAGGCCGGACAAGGTGCCGTTCGACGCCGACCTGTTCCTCGACAATCCGGCGCTATCGAAGCATGTCGTCGAGTTCGAGCGCGGCGAGCAGATCTTCAGCCAGGGTGACGCCGGCGACAGCGTCTACTACATCCGGAAGGGAGCCGTGAAGCTCTCGGTGGTGTCCAAGCAGGGGCGAGAAGCGGTGGTCGCCATCCTCGAGCCCGGGGACTTCTTCGGGGAAGGCTGTCTTGCCGCGCAGTCGCTGCGCCTGAGCAGCGCCACCGCCGTCACTGCCGCCAGTGTGCTCCGGTTGGAGAAGGCACGCATGGTGCGCCTGCTGCGCAGCCGGCGGGCGATGTCCGAGCGATTCATCGCCCACCTGCTCACGCGGAACATGCGCATCGAGGAAGACCTGGTCGACCACCTGTTCAACCCGAGCGAGCGCCGACTGGCGCGAGCGCTGCTCCTGCTGGCGCGTTACGGCGCGCCGGAGGACCCCGTCCGCACGGTGCCGAGGGTGTCGCAGGAAGTGCTGGCGCAAATGGTGGGCACGACCCGCTCGCGCGTGAATTTCTTCATGAAGAAGTTCGAGCGGCTCGGCTTCATCGACTACAAGGATGGGCTGACCATTCGAGGCGGGCTGCTGACCGTCGTGCTGCACGAGCCCGACGCCGACTGACCGCAGTCGGGCCGGACTCGCGCATCCCAATTACCAGGCGAGGCCTGAGCGGTGCTGCTTCTTGTGCGGTACCGTGAAGTTCAGGTCTGGCGGCGTGTGCCTGTCGAGGCGGTGCCGCTGCGGTTCCGCCACACGTTCGAGCAGGTCTGCCAGCGTCACGATGCCGACTGGCGCACCCGCCTCCACGACGATGAGGCAGCCGATGGAGTGGCCGCGCATCATGTTCGCGGCGCGGCGCACCGACGTGTCCGGCGCCACCGTGACGACCCGCGGACTCATCGCCTCGGCCACGGTCAGCTTCGGCGCCCTGCCCATCCGGCCGCGCGCGGCCAGGTCCCGCAGGGACAGCACCCCACGAATCTCGGCGTCTTCCAGAACCAGCAGGTGGTGAATCTTCCTGGTGCGCATCCGGTCGCGGGCCGTCGCCAGCGGCGTGCCCGGGCGAACGGACTGGACGCCCACGCTCATGATTTCAGAAACCTTCATGGGAACACCTCGGTGCCGATTGGGGATGGACCAGGTGACGAACCGATGGGATTCCGGTAGCGGAGTTTCGGCAGACGCCGGACTACCGATGATCTCGCGGGCACATTTGGCGACCGCGCCAAGATGCCTGTCCTATGTGCAAGAGCGTGGCCCGACCTGCGGGGATCGCTGTGCAAACCAGTACAGCGGCCGCCGCGCGAAGTGAGCCATACTGCAGGCTATGATCTGGATCGGTCTGGCAGTCTTGGTACTCATCGCCGTCGTGGTCGGGTTCGCGAAGCCGCGGAGTTCACAACAGGATCTGGGGAGCGTCAGTTCGACCTGGATCGCGGAGAACCGTTCAGTCTCGCGGTGAGCCTGTTCCAGTTCGACGGGGCGTAGCCGCGATTCTTCAGCTTCGCAGAACAGGGCCGACCTGAACGTCGGCAGCGACACCCATCTGGAACGCGCGTTAGCGCATCGCTGCGATGAGACGGCCGACCAGCCACTGGATCGCGCGGCCAGCGCTCCCGGTGGCGTCTGGCATCGGCGAGGCGCCGGCATGACGGTAGCCACCTGCCGGAGGCTGCGGCGTCGCAGCCATCGGCACCGTACGCGACTCGCGCGTGCCTGGGAACATGACCGGATGACCGCTGCCGGCTGCGTCCTGCAGGAGGGTGACGGTGTCACCGCGATGCCCGGCCTCCGCCTTCGACTGCCGTGCGTCGT
>CALQBJ020000277.1 GCA_943328785.2 Bifidobacterium breve | reverse complement strand
TCGCCAGGACCTTGAGATCGGCCAGCAGCGCTGTGGGCAGGCGAAGCGAAATGGTTTCGGTCGACGCCTTGAGATTGGGGAAGACGACGCGGCGAGTGCTGGCCCAGTCCACCACGCCACCCGCATCGTGGGTTTCCCAGTATTCCCGCTCGGCTCGCTCCGAGGCGAACGTCGGCGCCGGCGCCGCCTTAGCTGCTGCTCGCTTGGCCATATCCCCTCCGTTCCGGTCGACTCATGGGTCTCACCGAGATCACCCGCAGGCGCGAGCCGCGAACCGTGAAGGCCACGGTGAGCAGTCGCCCGGCGTCGGTCTGTCCGAACGCGAATTGCCGGGGTTCCTTCCGAAACGGCGCTCCCGCGATGACGAGCGGGCGATTCAGAAAGACTTGCTCCGCCCGCGCCGTCGGCTGCACACGCTTATTAGGCAGTGATGCATATGTCATCTTGGACATACTGTCGCATGACTCAGACACCGAATACGCCGCTCGTGTGGTTGAGAGGCGAAGTGAACACGCCGCCGTTCGGTGCCGCCGCGCGCGTGGAGGCGGGGTTTCTCTTGAGGCGGCGGCAGCAAGGTGAGTCGTTCGGTTTGCCGCACTCGCGGCCAATGCCGACGGTCGGCACGCGATGCCATGCACTACGAATCACCGACCGTACACGTTCGTGGCGACTCATGTACCACGTTGCGGCTGATGCTGTCGTCGTAGTCGAGGCGTTCGACAAGAAGACCGAGGCCACGCCAGCGGCGCTGGCCACACAGTTGGGCTCGAGCCAATCGAGGGTGGCCACGATGGAGGCCGCGGACACGTCGGTGAGCCTCGACTTGATGATGCGGTCGCTGTTGAGTATTGGCGCGACGGGTCACCTGCCCTGAGCTGGCCCGCTTCAAGAGGTAACAGCAGTTGCGGAGAGGGCTACGATGCGATTGCACCATTCGGTATCACCACCGCGCTTCGGCAGCGTCGTCGTCGTACCGGAAGGGTCGGTGAGCTACAGGCTCGGATCGGGCGGATCGATATTGGCGTGATTGCGAACGAACGCGACGCATCGTCGATCCGGTGATTCAGCCGACACCGGTGTTCGGGGAACGCCGAGAGGAGTGCAGCCTGTCGCGATGATTACCGCGGCACACTCGACGTCCACACAGATTCGATCGCCCTCGCCCACGCGCAGGGACACAGCACGGACCCGCCGGTGTGCGTTGGCGCCATCGGCGCGCGCCAGGCGGACATCGACCAGATGGCGCGACGACTCGAATCCAAGGCGCCGGCGCTGATCTTCGCGCACGAGGCCGGCCCGACCGGGTACGGACTGCATCGGTGGTTAACGGGACGCGGCTTCGAGTGCCGCGTAGTCGAACCGTCGCTGATTCCGAAACGTCCGGGCGACAACGTGAAGAGGGATCGAGGACCACGCGAGTCGCGACCTCAGTCGCGCCCGCGATGCCGCGCGAAACGCCTGGAGACGGAATTACTCGCGTGCCCGCCGCCGTGGCGGCTGCAGCCTGTCGTCGAGGCCCTGCAAGCACTGCGCGGTGTGCAGTGGCTCGTCGCGCTCACGGTGGTCGCCGAGTTCGGCGATCTCACCCGCTTCGACAATCCGTCGATCGTCCGTATTAGGAAGCCTCGGGGGCACATGGGTACTGACGTTCACGGACAGAGACTCATGCGTGCCGATCATCGCTCGGTCATCCCTGTCTTGACACAGAATACTCAGGGTATGCAGGACATGCAGGTTGTCATTGTCGGAGGTGGCCTGGCAGGGTTGTATGCAGCGCTGCAACTGGAGCGAGTCGGCATCGCTTATGTGCTGCTGGAGGCGCAGCCGCGCCTTGGCGGTCGGATTCTCTCCCTGCCGATATCAGACAAGGGGACGGGCTCGGGCGTGAGCGATGTGGGTGTGGATCTGGGGCCGACCTGGTTCTGGCCGCACCAGCAGCGGATGATCCGACTGTGCCGCGACATGGGTGTGCAAGTGATTGAGCAACACGTGGCCGGCGATGTGTTGCACCAGCACAGCGCTGCGCAGGTCACGCGGCACAGGGCAGGGTCACCAGGGATGCTGTCGTATCGGTTGGCTGGCGGGATGCAGACGCTGGTAACCGCCATTGCCGCGCGACTCGATCCGCAGCGACTGCGTCTCGCCCATGCGGTAACACGCTTGGAGCGCCTTGGCGATGGCTGGCTGGTCACCGCCTCGGACGCCGGAGAATCCAACGCAGGTAAACCACGCCATTTGTCCGCGCAACAGGTGCTGCTGGCGGCGCCGCCGCGCACACTGCTGCAGCATCTGGATCTGTCGGCGTCGTTGCGGGCGTTGCTGCCTGCGTCGCTGTCGGCGTCGCTGTTGACAGCACTGGCCGCCACCCCGACCTGGATGGCGGCGCAGGCGAAGTTTGTCGCCGTCTACGAGGCGCCGTTCTGGCGTCATGCCGGTCTGTCCGGACAGGCTCACAGCCGCGTCGGGCCGATGGTGGAGATCCACGATGCATCGGCATCACACGAGTCCGGCTTTGCGTTGTTCGGCTTCATCGGCGTGCAGGCACACGTGCGCAGCGGGCACAGCGCTGATGCGATGAAGCGGGCGTGCATCGCTCAACTGACGGCAGTATTTGGCGTCGACGCGCAGCGTCCTGTCGCGACGTATCTGAAAGACTGGGCGCAGGACGAATGGACGGCCAGCGCTCAGGACCTCACGCAGTCACCGCAGCATCCGGCCCTCGATCTGTCGCCATGGCTGCCTGAACTGCAACGCCTCAATCTCCATTTCGTCGGCAGTGAATGTGCGGTTGAGGAGGGCGGCTATCTCGAGGGCGCACTGCGCGCCGTCGACGCATGCGCGTTGTCACCGGGACTCGCCGCCGAAGCTTGATTGTATCGAGTCGATTGAATTGGCCGTCGATAGTCCGTACTTGGGACGTAGTGGTCCTTGTCAGACGCTGGTCCGGAGCACATGGCACCGCAAGACAGCGAGCGGGGGAAGCAGTTGGGCCAGGTCGCCGAGCGCGACGTGGCGCTGACCGGTCAGGACCGACAGGATGGCTAGAGGAGGATGAAGCCCGCCCCGTCTACTTGCGCCTCACAACGGAGTGTGGATACCGCCGCTCTGCGCCGCAAGCCATTCCTCCCAGCGCCAGAATGCCACGCTTGCCGTGTGGAAAAGAATACGAAGACCCAGGGACTTGAGAGATTCGGAGTTGTAGGTGGAACACCTTCTGAGCGGCGCAACCACCCTGAGCCCTCGCCGGAACCGGGGCCAATAGGGCGAGTATTGTCTTGAGCGCGTCACGTCGGCGCATCAGCCTCTTGCCCTCCACGCACACACCCGGATCGCCGTCTAACGTGCCGCTTCAGCCGCGGCTGCAAGCGGATGTTCGGCGGCGTCCTGTTACAGTTCTGGATCTTGTCCACGGCTGGTATGCCACACCGCGAGAATCTGAATCGCGTCGTCGGCGAGCCGGTAGTACACGTGGTATCGGACTCGGGACAGCGTCACACGCCTGACCTCGGCTAGCCGCGTGTTGATCGCCAGCGTCCCCATCGCGGGCTCGACGAGAAGCAAGTCGAAGATACGGTCAAGCTCGTCAAGGAAGGCATCTGGCGCGGCCGGTCGATTCTCGTGCCACCAGGCCGACGCAGCGACGATGTGGGCCTGCGCGTTGTCGGTGATCTCGATGCGATGCGCCCTGCTCACGCCGACCGACGCAGGTGTGCTCGCAGCCGATCCCAGGAGACCACTTGGCCACGCTCGGCCTGCGCGATCGCTTCGAGGAGCGCGCTCTCTTCTTCTGGCGTCGTGTCGAAACCCGCCGGCTCATCCGAAATCACGACCGTGACGACCGAGCCCTCGCGCAGGCGCTCTCCCTCGAGAACCACCTTGCCGTCGACTACCCGTCCCGTTGCGACCTTCATGGGCAGATTCTACCGGTTCGCGACGGGACGTGTCTCTTCAGAGTCGCACTTGGTGTGCCACCCCTCTGGTGCCTTTGGTTCTCGTTGTTCGTCGTATCGTCTCCTCAGCCCGCCGAACGGTGCAAATGAGCCGCGCCAGCCGACAGGCGTGAGCCGGTCAAGGGCGTCGGCTCCATTTGCGGGTTAGGCAGCCCCTTTTGCACGGGCCCACCGAACCGTCGGACGGCGCTTCGAGGCGGCGCAGTCGCGCAAAAACGAGTT
>CALQBJ020000276.1 GCA_943328785.2 Bifidobacterium breve | reverse complement strand
TTGCGGGCGATGACGCGATTGCGCCCCTTCTTCTTCGCTTCGTAGAGTGCTTCGTCGGCCCGCTTCACCAGCGCATCTTCGTTCTCGCCCGGCTCAATCTCCACGATACCGCAGCTCACCGTGAACCGTACTTTCTCCGTGCGGCCGAGCGCGTCGTACTCGTAGGAACTGGCGGCAATATCCAGCAGGAGTTGCTTGAAGCGCGCCTCGACTTCGCCGGCCGCCGCGTTGGGCAGCAGCACGGCAAACTCTTCCCCGCCGTAGCGGGCGACCACGTCGCTGACGCGCACGCCATTGGCGATACACTGGGCAACGGCCAGCAGGACGCGGTCGCCGATGGGATGTCCATGCGTGTCGTTGATCTGCTTGAAATGATCGACGTCGATCATCGCCAGCGACAACTGCGCGCCTGACTCGTGCGCGTTCGTCACCAGGCGCGTCAGCGCCGTCTGGAAGCGCCGCCGGTTGCCGACCTTCGTCAGCGGGTCGAGCGTCGACTCGACTTCCATCTCGGCCAGCTTCTTCTGTAGCGTCTCGACGCGCCGCGTCAACTGCGCGTAGGCCTGTTCGTCCTTCTGCTGCTTCTCGGCCACGACACAGCGCAGATTGCCGACCTCATCGCCGATCCGCCGGCGGAGCTCGCGGATATTCTCGAGTTCGGAGATTTTGACGAAGCGGTCTGAACTGGCCAGCACCTGGGCGTGGAACTCAGTCGAGTCACCCACCGACAGTTTCGCCGCATCGCGCAGGATCGAGATCAGCTCGGCGAGCTCCTTCTCGCGCTCGGCGTGGTAGAGCCGCGCCCCCTCGAGATACGAGCGGCACAGGCCGATGCACGCGTCCGTGACCTCAGGCATCTCGCCGCGGCGGCGCGGGTCGTTGATCACCAGCCGGTATTCGCGAATGCGCGACCGGAAGGCATCGAGTTCGCCGACGTCCGACTCGGGTGCCAGTTGCTCGAGCACCTCCATCAGCCGATCGAGGAACATAGCGAACCCTTCCGGCCGCCGGTCGACGAACGGCTCAACCGCCTTGGCGGACGGCGCTGCCGATCCGGGCCGCACCGGTGTCGGTGCAGAAACGCCGTCGAGGGGCGAAGGTTCGGATTCGCGTGCGAGAGGTCTTTTCAGTCCGAGTTCAGTCAGTTCCGACATCCGAGTCGCCGCCTCATAAGGGTGAACGTAGGTGTCCTCATGAGCGTTATCGGCCTCGGCACCCCATCCTTTACCCCAAGACCCTGACACCGGCCGATCGCCCGTCAGATGAAGTGCAAGGCTGGTCAACGAGCGCAGTCGAACTGCACTGGCGGACGGAGCAGCGGTGTGGCCACGATGACGTAGGGGAACGTCAGGACCTGCGCGATGACCGCGTCGGCCTGGGGCGCCACCTCGCGGCAGCGCACCAGGGTGCCGGACGCGGAGCGGGTGATGGAGACCATCTCGACGCCGTACCCGGCCGTCGTCCGCGTACCGAGGAAGATGCCGACCACCGACTCCTTCGAGAAGTCGACGGCCGGCTGGGGCCGCGCGGAGTGCTGTCGCCACAGCGCCGAGAACTGGTCCGGTGACGTGACCACGACCTGGCGCGCGTCCTCGATGCCGCTCTGGCCCCCGCGCTCGATCACCCGGAAGGCCGCGCCGGTTGGCTGCATCAGCAGGGCCGCGACGAGCGCCGCGACCAGCCTCACCGCTGCGCCCCTCGACTCGCCGCGACGACGCGGAACTGCACCTGCCGGTTGGCGACGTTGTCGTTGCCGAGGCGCGACTTCGCGTCGACGTTGAGCACGTAGAGCCCAGGCGCCAGGTCGGAGAGTGGGACGCGGGTGGTGTAGCCGTAGCCGCCCTTCGCGTCACCGAGGTCGCTCGAGTCGCGCGTGTCCTCCACCTTGAACACCGGCTTGCCTTCGTCGGTCAGCACGGAGGTGACGATGTCCACCTTGTGCGGCGCTTTGCCCGAGTTGTCGTAGATCTCGGTGAAGATGGCCAGTTCGTCGTTCTGCGCAAACGTCCGCATGGCAATCGGCGGCGCCGGCAGCACCGCCTTCAACTGCTCATCGGGCTTGGCCGTCATCAGGGCGGAACCGGCCATCGAGGTGACGGTCACGCCGCTCATGGAGATCGGCAGCTTGTAGAAGTCGGGCACGTCGAGGTCGAAGATCACCGACCCGACGAGATTTTTCTCGGGGTCGCGTGCGGCAGCCCGCAGCTGGTAGCGCCCCACCGGCAGGTCGATGCGGTTGATGACGCGGACGCCGGTCTGCTCGACGCGCGCCTTCGACTCGGGGCGGAGGTTCAGCGTCAGGCTGTCGTTGCGCGCGCCGAAGATCTTGCCCTTGTTGTCGATCGCCATCATCGAGATGTCGACCTTGCCGTTGGTGCCGAGGCTGAGATCTCGGCCGTTGAGTTCGATGCCGACGACCACCGAGGCATTCGGCTGCTGCCCCTTGAAGGGCGCGGCGAACATCCGCATGGTCAGGCCGCTCACCTGCAGCGGACTGTTCATCGCGTCGAATATCGCCTGCGGCATCCCGCCGGTCTTCGTGTTCTTCGCCTGCGGCTTGCCCTTCGGCGTTGCGTAGCCACGGCGCGAGCGGACGACGAGACCGGGCCGGTTCACCTTCACTTCGATCTTGTGGAACTTCCCGTCGGCCTTGTTGGTGGGTGGATAGTACGCGAGCACGTAGTACGAGCTGTTGTCGCGGACGATGCGGTCGAAGACCGCGGTCGGGTCGTTCCGGTTCACGGCAGCGATGCCGCCGCTATCCTCCGCCAGCTGGCGCAGGCTGTCCTGCGACAGGCGCAGTTCGTTGTTGAGCGACCTGAGGCCGATGCCGCCCCCCCCGGTGGCGTCGTTCTGGTCCGCGAAGCTGCTGACCGCAATCGACTCGTCGCCCTGGGTGGCAAGGCCACGCGGATCGATGGCGTAGATGCTGACGTTCGAGCGTGCCGTCATCGCGATTGTCTCGCGGATGTCCATGAGGATCGAACTGGCGTGGCTGGGCGGCGCGTCGTAGGTGCGGATGATGTCCGAGAGGTCGTAGTCGATTCCCTCGCTGAACAGCAGCATCGCCTTGCGCCGGCCGCGAACGCCGCCGAACCACTCCGCCACCTGACGCAGGGTCGCCAGCATCGAGGTGGCGTTACGCCCACGCTCCATGTCCTCCGGGTCGTCGACCCGTCCGCCCGCGTCGGGACCGAGTTGCTGCCGGAAGAACTGGTCGTTCTTCGCCAGCGTGACCGACTGGAGCTTCCGGCCCATGAACTTGTCGACGGAGTTGAGCAGCAGGCGCTTGTTGCTGGTGAACTCCTGCGCGTCGGCGGCGCGGCCACCGGTGTAGATGACCGCCATCAGGTCGTTGGCGCCGAGGTTGCGCTCGATGAACTGCCGGGCCGACCGCTTCACCTGCGACGAGCGCATGGCGTCGACGTGCAGGTCGTCGAGAATCAGCACGTAGACGCGGCCATCGAACGGGTGCTCGTTCGACTGCACGTCCGGTTCGATGGGACGGGCGGAAAACAGCGGCCGCTCGGTGCGTTCGATGGGAAGGTCGACCACGGAGAAGGTGGACACCGACTGCGGCTTGCCGTCCTCGAACACCTGGAAGTCGTCCTTCTTCAGATTCCGGACCAAGTTGCCCTGCTGGTCGGTGACGACCGCATCGACCTCGACGTACTCGACGACCGCCTTGAAGGTGGGCGCGGGTGCGGACGGCTGCTCCTGCGACGACGGCTGTCCCTGGCCCGCCATGAGCCCGACACCGGCGAGCAACACGAAGGCTGCGGCGATCCTGACGCGTGCGTTCTTAAGCATCCCTGACCTCGACCCGGATTATAGCGACTCGCCCCGGACGGCCCCGGGATGGTTCCCGGGCCCCACCGGCCGAAGGCACCCGGTATTTTGACGCGGGCCGGGGCATGACGGACGGCCATGGCCGAGAAAACCACGTCTATACTGATGCCCTATGAGCGCCGGTTCCGACTCCTTGGATCTGCCCGCCATCCGCGCCGCCCTGGCGGCTGACGGCCTCGACGGATGGTTGCTCTACGACTTCCGCGGCCTCAATCCCATTGCCGCCGACATCACCGGCGTGCTGCGGCAGGGCGGCCACCTGGCCACGCGCCGCTGGTACTACCTCATTCCCGCCAACGGCGAACCGCGCGCACTGGTCCATGCCATCGAGCC
>CALQBJ020000275.1 GCA_943328785.2 Bifidobacterium breve | reverse complement strand
TGATGCCGCACCGATCGATGTGGCCGATACCAGCGGCCGTCCGGTGGACGAGCAACTCATCAACGACTGGAAAGGTGAACGGCTGCGTCGCGCGCTTGCCACGCTGGATCCGGGCTACCGGATGATCGTCGTCCTGCGCGAGATTGAAGGGCTATCGACGCGCGAGGTGGCCACCATCACCGGCTTCTCCGAAGCGAACGTGAAGCAGCGACTGCACCGCGCTCGAATGATGCTGCGCGACACGCTGGAGGGTGTATGACCGACGCTGTAAAGCCTGAATGCGCGGCGGTGCTCGGCGGCATCTCCGCCTACCTCGATGGTGAACTTGAGGCGACCGAGTGCGACGCCATCGACGCGCACTGCCGCACCTGCGCTGATTGCGCCGCGGTGGTGCAGGGCCTGCGGGCCACCATCGGCCTCTGCCGTGGCGCGGTCGTGGCAGAACTGCCGGAACCGGTAAAGGCGAAAGCGCAGGCGAGCATTGCCCGCCTGCTGCAGACCGGGTAGCTCTCGCTACGCGGTGATTGCGGCGATTGCCTGCTTCAGCACGTCGGCCGAGTGCCCCAGGTGGCTCCGCTCGTCGTCGTTCATCTTTGGCAGGAGCACCGTATGCGCGCCGGCGTTGCCGACGATCGACGGCAGCGACAGGGCGACGTCGGTCAGGCCGAACGCCCCTTCCTGCACACGCGACACGGTGAGCACGCGGTTCTCCCCGCGCAGGTAGGTGCGCAGTAACGCGGCGGTGACGGTGCCGATCGCGTGGTTCGTTGCGCCCTTGCGCTTGATGATCTCGTAGGCCGCACGCCGCACTTCATCGCCGAGCGTCTGTTCAAACTCCGGCTGCCAGTCAGGCCACTGTCGCAAGGGGAGTCCGGCCGCCTGTGCGCTCGACCACAGCGCCACTTCCGAATCGCCATGCTCGCCAACTACCTGTGCGTGCACCGAGTGTGCGTCGACGTGCAGCGTGCGTCCGACCACGTGCCGCAGGCGTGCCGTGTCAAGCATCGTGCCGGTGCCGAGCACGCGCGCGGGCGGCAGGCCCGAGGCCTTCGTGAACGCGAACGTCAGCACGTCGACCGGGTTCGTGACCATCACGACCAGGCCGGTGTAGCCGCGCAGTGTCTCGGCAATACTGCGCACGATGGCGGCATTCTCGCGCGCGAGGTCGAGGCGCGACTGCGTGGCCGTGCCGCTCTTGCCGGCGGCAATGACGATCGCGCGCGTATCGAGCATGTCGTCGAGCGCGGCGACGCGGACGGTTGCAGGCGGCAGGAACGAGCCGCCGTGCATCAGGTCCATCGCCTCGCCTTCCGCCGTCTCGAGTCTGAGGTCGTGCACGAGCAGTTCTTCCGCGATGCCGGAGTGCAGAACCGAGATGGCGGCGCTGGCGCCGACGCGGCCCATGCCGATGATGCCGATGCGAGTGGTGTTGGTCACGTCGCGCATTGTAGTCGCGCATTGTAACTGGCGCGCCGGACCGGTCGTGGGTTAACTGGCTCCCCCCGAGTGGCGGCGTGGCTCAGCGGGTGGCGGGTAAGGCGTGGGGCGAGTGGGTCATCGTGACGCGTCCGCCCGGCATGCGCACCTCGACGGTGGTGCCGTCCGGTGTCGAGGCCGCAATGCGAATGGTGCCGCCGAACAGTCGCACTACCTCGCTGGCAATGGAGAGTCCGAGGCCCGCACCTCCCGTGCGCCGGTTGCGGGAGCGTTCCACCCGGAAGAACCGCTCGAACACCTTCTCGCGATCGCCGTCCGGAATGCCGTGGCCGGTGTCGGTGACACGCAGCACGGTGTGGGCCGCAGTCCAGTCTGTGCCGGCAGAGTCTTCCACCTCCGCGGTGATGGCCACGTGTCCGCCCACGCGGTTGTACTGCACGGCGTTGCGAACGAGGTTGTCGAGCACGCGCGCCAGCAGCAGGCGGTCGGCGTAGATCACCGCCCGGTCCATCGGACCGACCAGCACCGTCACCTGCCGACCCTCGGCCAGGCGCCCGGCAGCGGCGACTAACTCGTGCGCCAGTGGCTCCAGTTCAACCTCCGTGGCGCCGATCACGTGTCCTTCCTGCGCCCGCACCAGGATCATCAGTTGTTCGGTCATCTCGGCCAGTTGCCGGATCCGGTCGCGCACGATGACCAGGCTCTCGCGGTAGTCGTCGGCGTTGCGCTCGCGCTTCAGCGTGACGTCGATCTCGCCGAGCATAGCGGTGAGCGGGCTGCGCAGTTCATGCGAGGCATCCGCCGCGAAGCGCTGGTTCGCCTGCACCGAGCCGTGTAACCGCTCGAGCATCTCGTTCAGCAGGCCTGTCATCCGTCCGAGTTCATCGTCTACCACCGCCGGATCGAGCCTGGCGGAGAAGTCGCCGCGTGCGATGCGTGCCGCCCGCTCGGTGACATGCGCCACTGGTTCGAGTGCCTTGGTGGCGAGCAGATGCCCGATGACAGCGGTGACGACTAGGCCGAGGCCCGACGCGCCCGCGAGCAGCCAGGCCAGACGCCGCAAGGCGGCCAGCAGCGGGTCGGCGAAGAGGCCGACCGCCACCACGAACGCCTCAGCGTCCTTGCGCGTGGAGAGCGCCACCATGCGGGCCGGTCGTCCGGCCGCCACCACGGTGACGATCGGGGCGCGCCCGTCAAGCGCCGCGCGCCGCACGTCGGGCGGCACGAGTGTCGGGCCGTCGTGCAAGCCCACCGACTGACTCAGCAGCGTTCCCCGGCTGTCGTAGAGCTGCGCGAACTTGCCGGCATAGACGCCCGCCACTTCCTGGGCCGGGAACTCGTGGAAGTGAATCCCGCTGACCCCGTCAGTGGCTGATGCGAGCTCGGTGCCAGCCAGCGTGCGCAGTTGGGCGTCGAGGTCGTTGAACAGGAACGCCCTGGCACCAGCGTAGACGCCGAGGCACGTGAGGGCGAGGACACAGCCGAAGGCGGCGGTCCAGTGAAGGGTGAGGCGTGCGCGGAACGACAAGGTGCGCATGGCCGATCAGTTGGACGGGATCTTCAGCATGTAGCCCAGGCCGCGAATAGTCTGGATGAGGGTGCCCGGAACGCCGGCTGCCGTCAACTTCCGCCGCAGGTAGCCGACGTAGACGTCCGCGACGTTCGAGAATGGGTCGTAGTCGTTGCCCCACACGTGGTCGGCCAGTTGCGTGCGCGAGACGATCGTCTCTACCCGCCGCATCAGGAACTCGAGCAGCCGGTACTCGGTGGCGCTCAGGTGCAGCGGCTCGCCGAGCGCGGTGACCGTGTGCCCCTCGAGGTTCATCTCGAGCGGGCCGCAGGTGAGCGTGGCGCTCTGGTGTCTCGAGCGGCCCCGCCGTGTGAGTGCGCGGATCCGTGCCAGGAGTTCGTCGAAGGCGAACGGCTTCGTCAGGTAGTCGTCGGCGCCGATGTCGAGCCCGTGCACCCGGTCGCCAATCCCGTCGCGCGCGGTCAGCATCAGCACCGGCGTGTCGATGCCAGCCTCGCGGAAGCGCCGGCACAACGTGAAGCCGTCGGCGTTCCCCGGCAGCATCACGTCGAGCAGGATGGCGTCGTACTCGGTGCCCGAGACGAACTGTTCGGCCGCGTCAGCATCCTCGGCGAGATCGACGACATGGTTCTCCTCCCTGAGGCCGCGCAGCAGGAAGCGGCTGATGGTGGGGTCGTCTTCGACGAGCAGCAGATGCACGGTTCAATTCTATGCGTCGTCGTCGGAGCCGGCGCGAGACTCGAGCAGCTCGTAGCGCGCTGGCAGGGCAATCAACGTGAGGCGCGTGGACGCGCCGCTCATTAGGTTCAGATGCAGCTGCCGCAGCCACTGGGCTGCGATGCCGCCGGTTCGGCCGACTGGGCCGTCGGTGACCCAATGACGGAGGCCGCCAGCGCGAGTGCAATCGCGAGCTTGGCGTCAGCGTAGGGCACCTCCGGTGAGAGGACGATGAGAGCTAACATGCGGCGAGGTATGCGCATCAGCCGTCGGCGTCGTCTTGCGGTGCTCGGAGCCGTGCTCGTGTGGCTCGTGGCGGGGCGCGTCCTCGAAACGCGGCGGCTCGCGGTGGCGCTGCCGCGCGCGACACCGGGGAGCGTCCAGGCCAGGCTCGATGCGGCACGCATGCATGCCGACCTCGTGCAGTTGGCGTCAGAGCCGTTCCAGGGGCGTGCGCCGGAGACGCCCGGGAGTGCGTTGGCCGCCAGGCTGGTGGCCGACCGCTTTGCGGAACTTGGGCTGCGCCGCTTCGGCGCCTCCTACGAGCAGCCGTTCTCCTTCGAGCACAC
>CALQBJ020000274.1 GCA_943328785.2 Bifidobacterium breve | reverse complement strand
CTCGTACTCTCCGACCCGTCGGCGCCGATGGCGGCGCTGTGCCGCGACCACGAGCGTCCTGCAGTGCTCGAGTGCGCGGCGCAGGCGCTGCCGCCGACCGCAGGATCGTTCGACGTGATGACGTGCCTGTGGAACGTGCTGGCACACGTCGATGGATACGCCGAGCGGCTCACCGCGCTCCGCCGCATGGCGTTGATGCTCGCGCCTGACGGGCGGCTGTTCCTCGACGTGCACAACCGCTACAACGCCGCCGCCGCCGGGCGGCGTTGTGTGGCTGGCCGCCTGCTGCGCGATTCGCTCCATCCGGGCGACGGCAATGGCGTGGTGTCGTTTACGTGGATGGCCGGCGGCGTCAGGATTCCGGCGACCGGTTACCTGTTTGCGCCGGCCGAGATGCAACGGCTATTCGACGAGGCCGGGCTGGCGGTGGTGCAGCGTGCGTGGCTGAACTATGCCGACGGCTCGTCGGCCGGACCGTGGTCCGGCCAGATGCTGTTCGCGCTGGAAGGCGTGTGTAGCACGTAGTGTCCGGCTTTAGCCGGACTTTCTGGGGTCCGCCTAAAGGCGGACCCTACACCGATCGTGAACACGCTCTAGCTCGTGCGGTGGTGATGCAGCAGCAGGTCGAGGGCGTCGGTCATCGACCCGGCGCGCGTGATCTCGCCGCCGTTGATGAAGAAGATCTCGTCCGCGTTCTCGATCGTATTCAGCCGGTGCGCGATCACCACCTTCGTCGTCCGCGCCGGCAGTTCCCGCAGGATCTGCTCGAGCAACTGCTCGGTCACCGTGTCGATGTTGGCCGTCGCCTCGTCGAGGATCAGGATCTCGGGCTCGCGCAGTACCGCGCGCATGAAGGCGATGAGCTGCTTCTGTCCGAGGCTGACGCCGTCGCCGCCGGCCGTGACCGTGGTGGCGAGTCCCTGCTCGAACCGCGCCAGCAGGCCATCGAGGTTCTTCGACGCCAGTAGGGCCGTCAGTTGGTCGTCCGGCATCTCGGGCTGCGTGTCGTTGCCGTTGTCGATGTTGTCGCGGATGGTGCCGGTGAAGAGGAAGGGCTCCTGCAGGATGAAGCCGATCCGCTTCGCGCGCTCCTCGGGCGTGAAGGTGCGGATGTCGCGGCCGTCGAGCAGCACCCGTCCGCCGGTCGGATCGTAGAGGCGGGCCATCAGCGAGGCGGTCGTCGTCTTGCCACCACCGGTCGGCCCGACCAGCGCGTAGGTCTTGCCGTGCTCCAGCGTGAACGTGGCGTCGCGCAGCACCGGCCGATCGGCGGTGTAGCCGAACTGGACGTGGTCGAACGTCATCACTGCGGTGTCCTCACCCTGTTCGGGCGGCAACTGCGGCAGGTTCGACTCCAGAGCGAGCACGGCCGAGATACGGTCGAAGCTGGCCATCGCCAGCTGGAACGACGACCACACGGCGGCCAGTTGCCGCATCGGCATGTAGAAGCTGTTCACGTAGAGCAGGAAGCCGATGAGCAGTCCGACCGAGAACTGACCGGCCGCAATCAGGTAGAAGCTGTAGGCCAGGACGATGAGCTGCGCGCTCGTCATCGCGAGGCCGTAGAGCGGCACGAACACCGTGTTCGCCAGGCCCGCCTTCACCGACGCGGCGTAGTTCCGCTCGTTCGCCACGGTGAACTGCTGCTGGAAGTAGTCGACGCGGTTGAACGCGGCGATGACCCGGAAGTTGCTCATGCTCTCCTGGATCTCGCCGCTGAGCGCACCGAGCGACTGCAGGCTGGCCGCGTTGCGCGCCTTCACCATCGGGCCGGTGGCACGGGTGATGAGGAACACCACAGCGGCGGGCACCAGCGCCGCGAGGCCGAGGCGCACGTTCAGCGACACCAGGAACAGCGCCGCGCCACCCATGAGGAACAGGTTCGCTGCGAGCTGCACCAGCATCTGCGCGAAGAAGACGTTCAGCTTGTCGGTGTCGTTGTTGATGCGGGAGATGAGGTCGCCCGCCTTGTTCTGGTTGAAGAAGTCGAGCGGCAGGCCCTGCAGCGTCGTGAAGATGGCGTTGCGCAGGTTGAAGAGAACGCGGCGGCCGACCATGCCCATCTGCAGCGTCTGCACGTAGGTGGCGGCGAGACCGATGACGTAGGCCACCAGCAGCAGCCCGGCCGAGCGCAGCACCCCGCCGAAGTCGCCGGTGCGGATGTAGCTGTCGACCGTGCGGCCGATGAGCCACGGCGCGACGAGCGAGGCGGCCGACGCGACGATCGTCGCCACGAACGCGGCGATGATGCTCCGCTGCTGTCCGTCCATGACCGGCGTGAGACGGCGCAGCGCCGCCATCACCGACGGCGCGCCCTGGGTGTTGCCGCTGCTAAGCCTGTACGGATTCATAGTGCTGCGTGCTCCGCTGCGAGTCGTAGATCTGGACGTATTCCGGGCAGCTATCCATCAGCTCGGCGTGGGTGCCAGCTGCCAGCACTTCGCCTTCCATGAGCAGCACGATCTGGTCGTAGTGCTCGACCGGCGCAATCTTCTGCGTCACCGACAGCAGCGTCAGGGTTGGGTAGTTCGTCTGGACGTTGTCGAGGATCTTCCGTTCCGTGGCGGTGTCGACGCGTGCCGTAAAGTCGTCGAGCAGCAGCACGCGCGGGTTCAGCGCGAGGGCGCGCGCCAGCATGATGCGCTGCTTCTGTCCGCCCGAGAGGCTGGTGCCCCGCTCCGAGACGATGGTGTCGAGTCCCTGCGGCAGCGAGGCGACGAAGTCGGTCAGTTCCGCCGTCGCGATGGCGGTGGCCAGATCTTCGTTGCGCACGGTCTTCGAGAAGCCGATGTTCTCGCGCAGCGTCAGGTTGAACATCGTCGCATCCTGGAAGACGAAGCCCACCTGCTGGTGCAGCGTCTCCTTGTCGTAGTCGGCGAGCGGACGGCCGTCGTAGGTGATGCGTCCGGCGTCGGGCGTGATCAGCCCGGTGATCAGGTACAGCAACTGCGTCTTGCCGGCGGCCGTCGGCCCGATGATCGCCGTGCGGCTGCCAGCCTGCAGGCTGATCGAGACGTCCTTCAGCGCCTGCTTCTCGCCGAATGAGAGCGTGACCCCTTCGATGGCGAGATCGCCGTGCAGCGTCGTCTTCAGCGTGCCGGCCGACACCGGCGACGGCGCCATGAGCACCTTCGCGATGCGGCCATACGAGGCGCCTGCCTGCGCCATGACGTTCGTCATGAAGCCGATGAGAATGACCGGGAAGATGAGGATGGCGAGGTAGCTGTTGAAGGCCGTGAAGTCGCCGAGTGACATGCCGCCGCCAATCACGAAGCGGCCGCCGAGCGTCAGGATGGTGAGCGTCGCCAGGTTCGTGCAGAACATGATGATCGGGATGAGGCTGGCGAACAGCCGCAGGATGTTCAGCCCGATGTCGCGCGCCTGGGTGTTGGCCGCCAGGAACTTCTCGTACTCGTAGTGCTGCGAGTTCACCAGGCGGATCAGGCCGGCGCCGAGGATGCTCTCGTTGATCACCTTGTTCAGCCAGTCGACCGCCTTCTGCGCCTGGCTGAAGAGCGTCCGCACGCGGCCCATGACCATGCGGAAGGCGACGGCGATGACCGGCAGCACTGCCAGCACGGCGAGCCCGAGCTTCCAGTTGATCGAGAGCAGCAGGATGCTCGCGCCGATGATCAGCACGATCGACGACACGATCGACCCGACGGCCTGCGACACGAACACCTTCACGGCGTCGACGTCGGACGTCAGGTTCGTGAGCAGCGTGGCCGTGGTGGTGCGCTGGATGTAGGCCACGTCCTGGGTCGCCAGCTTGGCAACGATGCGGGTGCGGAGGTCGCGAGCCACGCGCTCGGAGGCCAGCGTCTGCGCGATGTTCTGGCCGTAGGAGAGCACGAAGATGCCGAGCGCCACCGCGATGAACTCGGCCACGAGTCCGCCAGGCACGGCGCCGCTGGCGGAGAAGGTGTCGATGGCGCGCGACATCAACTGCGGCACGACCAGGTTGAGGCCGTTGGCGGCGATGGTGAGGCCGACGATCGTCGCGACGGTGCCGCGGTAGGGCCGCAGCAGCGGGAGCAGGCTTGGCGCGGAGGGGCGTGACGGACGCCCGCCTCCGGCGGGAGCGCCTGCAGCTCCGGGAGCGCGAGCAGGGGAGTGTTCAGCCACAGCTTGTTAGTGTCCCACAGTACGGCTTGGTAGTTAGTACTCCGAACGGTGGGGCGCCGCGGCGGAGCGAAGCTCGGCTGGCCTCATCGCGCCAGGCTTGAAACCTGCCGTCTGGAGGCGTAGCCTCGGGGCTCGTGCAGCGGTCGGTTCTCGTCTCTCGGCGTTCACTCGTTCTGAGGTGTGACATGAAGACGATCCGCGACGTCATGCGTCCG
>CALQBJ020000273.1 GCA_943328785.2 Bifidobacterium breve | reverse complement strand
GTCATCCTCTGCGGGCTGACCACGTCAACGCTGCTCAACATGATCGTCGTGCCGACACTGTATCTGCGCTACGGTCAGCGCACGCGACGGAATCGCGAATACTGAAACGACTGCGATGCACCCCAGGGCGTTGTGTGGAGGTGGAGCGCCGCCTCCGCCAGCTCGAAGGCCGGACCGAGTTCGGCCGCGAGCGTGTCGGGCGAGTAGCGCACCACCGGCAGCCCACTGCACTTCTCCGGTCCATCCAACGCGAACGTGGCGACGATCGCGGTTCCACCGACCTTCAGCGTCTCGTGCAGATGGGCCAGGTAGCTGGCGCGATCCTCGCGGGTGGTCAGGAAGTGGAACACCGCGCGGTCATGCCCGACGTCCACCGGTGCCAGACTCCACACACCTGTGACGTCAGACTCGATCCACGTTGGGACTGACGCCGCAGGACCGAGCCGCGTACGCGCACGTGCCAGCGCCTCACCGGAAATGTCCAGCACGGCCAGACAGGTGAGGCCCCGCGCGACCAATTGATCGACCAGACGGGAATCCCCACCGCCGACATCGAGGATGCAGGTGCTTGCGGAGACTCCGGCAGCATCGAGCATGTGCAGCGAGCGCTCCGGCGCGGCCTCGAACCAGCTCACGTCGCGGTCGGTCTTCGTGCTGTAGACGGTGTCCCAGTGTGCCGCTCTGTCCATCAGTCTCTTCCACGACTCCATTCAGGCGACGGCTGCCGCTAGCGACGGTCCGGCGCCGGCGTCCGATCCGCAAGAAATGCGCCCGCTGCACGCGCGACACCGGCCAGGACCCTCGTTCGGTAGTCGTGTTCGCCCGTATCGAACTGGTCGCCGGTGTGGTCAACGGCGTTGCTGACGAGCGCGACCACCCCCACGGCAGCTCCGCGCGCCTGGGCAAACGCGAAGAGCGATGCCGCCTGCAGTTCCACCGCCAGCACGCCTCTCTTCGCCCAGCTATCCAGTTGCGCCTGCGTCTCACGATACGGCGCGTCCGTCGTCCACACCAGTCCCTGTCTCACGTGCCCCAGTGGCTCCAACGCGCGAACGAGGTGCGCCGCCAGCGCCGGTGTCGGCGTCGGCAGGGCCTCAGAGGGCGGTACGTAGTGCAGCGATGTTCCCTCGTCTCGGACGGCTTCGTCGGCGATCACCACGCAAGGGAGCGGCACGTCTGCGGAGACGCGACCAGCCGACGTGAGCCCCACGATCACCTCTACGCCAGCCGCGTGCAACTGCTCGGCGACAAGAACGGCGTACGGACCGCCGATCGTGCGTGGGACAACACCGCAGCGGATGCCATCGACTGTCAGGGCCAACATCTGCGTGTGGAAACAGGCCCAGGTCGACACGACGCTGACCGACGCGTCACACGCCAATCCATCCGACAGGTCGCCGTCGAAGTCCAGGACGCACACGGGTGGCACCGGCGCCGACTCCAGGCGCCGACTGCTGCGCACGGCCTGCATGAGGTCTTCCGGACGAAACACCGAAGGGAGGGCAAGAGGATGGTTCAGAAGCGGGGTCTGTTGGGACATGACGGGTCACCTGTGCCGGTAACGATCTTCGCATGCAGTGCCTGGTGCATCCCACGGCTGATTTGACACCCGTGCGTCCCTGCACCATCCTACGCGTGTGCTGACCCTGGCCCGCCGTCTGGCTTCGCTCGTGGCTGTCCTGGCGCTGTGCGTCGGGAATGCTGCGGCGTGCCAGGGATGGGGCGCCGCTCCCGAGGCCCGGATGGCCTGCTGCGCGGACGAGGACACCTGTCCGATGCATCACTCGGCGTCATCTCCCGCCGGCACGTCCAGCGTGACAAGCCAGTCGCAGGCGGACCGTTGCTGCGCCGCGGCCGAGGGACACGAGTCGGGCACACCCGTGGCCGCCTTCGCCCCTTCCGGTGCGCTCACGCTTGCCGCCACCTGGCATCCGCTCGAGCAACCGGCCCGCCATCCCGCACCCGAACACTGGCGGGTGCCGCTTCGCTCCTGCCCCGCCGTCCCGACACACGTACTCCTCTCCGTCTTCCTCGTCTAGCACACGGCGGCCGTCGTGTGTCTGCCCGGCAGCCCGCTGTCCGGGACGATTGCCTTGCGCGTCCCTCCGCGCCACGTGACGAGTGTCCGTTCATGATCAATCGCCTCATCGAAGCGTCCCTTCGCAATCGCGTCATCGTCATCGTGCTCTACCTGGCGCTCGGCGGATGGGGATGGTGGGCCCTCCGGAGCACGCCGATCGATGCCATTCCTGACCTGTCCGACAACCAGGTCATCGTCTTCACCGACTGGACAGGCCACGGCCCGCAGGAAGTCGAGGACCAGGTCACCTACCCGCTGACCGTCAACCTCCAGGGCCTCGCCGGTGTTCGCGTCGTCCGGTCGCAGTCGGCCTTCGGGTTCTCGATGATCTACGTCGTCTTTGAAGACGACGTCGACCTCTACTTCGCGCGAGCCAGGGTGCTCGAGCGCATGAGCCTCGTGGCGAAGGCGCTGCCCGGAGGGGTGGTTCCAGCGCTCGGTCCGGACGCGACGGGTGTGGGTCATGTGTTCTGGTACACCGTCGACAGTCCCACGATGTCGCTCCGGGATCTGCGGTCGCTGCAGGACTGGTTCATCCGCTACCAACTCAACGCCGTGCCTGGGGTCGCGGAGGTGGCCTCGGTTGGCGGGCAGGTCCAGCAGTACCAGATCGACGTGGACCCGAACCGTCTTCGCCTCTATCACCTCCCGATCAGCGCCGTCGTGGGTGCCGTGCAGTCGAGCAACCTGAACGTCGGCGGCAACGTCATCGAATCCAACGGCGCGTGGCTCATCGTGCGCGGTGTCGGCCTGATCGCCTCACTCGACGATGTGAAGCGGATTCCGATCGCCGCGTCTGGCGGCACGCCCATCTATGTCGAGCAGGTGGCCGATGTGCACATCGGCGACGCGTTCCGCGTCGCATCGCTCGTCAAGGGCACCAAGGAAGCCGTTGGCGGCGTCATCGTCGCCAGGACCGGCGTGAATACGAAGACAGTCATCGAGGCGGTCAAGGCCCGCATTGCGCAGATTCAGCCCGGGCTGCCCCCTGACGTTCGCATCGTGCCGTTCTACGACCGTTCGGAACTCATCGACCAGACCACCGACACGCTTCGGCGGGCTCTCATAGAAGAGATCCTCCTGGTCACGCTGGCGCACGTGCTGTTCCTCATGCACTTCCGGTCGATTCTGATCGTCACGATTCCGCTGCCGCTCGCCGTGCTCGGATCATTCCTGGCGATGCACTACGCCGGGCTGTCGTCGAACATCATGAGCCTGTCCGGCATTGCCATCGCCATCGGCGTCCTCGTCGACGCGGGCATCGTCGTCACCGAGAATGCGTTCCGTTTCCTGGAGCAGCGACAGGTGGACCCACGCGACCGGCAGGCGGTCTGGCAGGGTGTTCTCGAGTCGACGCGCCTGGTCGGGCGTCCGATCTTCTTCTCGATGGCGATCATCGTCCTGGCCTTTGTCCCGGTCTTCGCGCTCACCGGGCAGGAGGGCAAGCTGTTCCATCCGCTGGCGTTCACGAAGACTGCCGCGGTGCTGGCCGCGACGGTCATCGCGGTGACGCTGGTGCCGGTGCTGTGTACCCTGCTGCTCGGCGGCCGCTTCCACGCCGAAGGCGACAACCCGGTGATGCGGCTGCTGCGGCACCTCTATCGGCCGCTCCTCGAGGCCGCACTCGCCCACCGCCGAGTCACGCTGAGCCTCGCCGGCGCCCTGTTTGCCGGTGCGCTGCTGCTCGGGCGCGGCATCGGCAGCGAGTTCATGCCGCCCCTGAACGAAGGCGACCTCATGTTCATGCCGATCGCCGACCCGAGCATCTCGCTCGAGGAGAACACCCAGATCGCGATGCGGCAGAACGCGGCGCTGTCGTCGTTTCCGGAGGTGGCCTCGGTCGTCGCGAAGGTGGCGCGAGCCGACACCTCGACCGATCCGGCCCCGCTGAACATGACGGAGACGATCGTGCACCTCAGGCCGCGCGCCGCGTGGCGCCCGGGCATGACCCTCGACCGGTTGCGGGCCGACATGGGGCGAGCCGCCGAGCTGCCAGGCGTCGCCAACATCTGGACAATGCCGATCATCAATCGCATCGACATGCTGACGACGGGGATTCGCTCGGAAGTCGGCGTGAAGATCTTCGGCGCCGATCTCACCACGCTCGAAACACTCGCCCGTCGCGTCAGCGACGTCATCCGCACGGTGCCCGGCGCCAGCAACGTCTACCCCGAGCAGGTCACCAGCGGCCAGTATCTCAACATCGTGGTCGACCGGCCTGCGGCGGCGCGCTATGGCATCGGCGTCGGTGACATCCAGCAGGTGATCGAGCATGCCGTCGGTGAGACCGT
>CALQBJ020000272.1 GCA_943328785.2 Bifidobacterium breve | reverse complement strand
TAGGTGCGCAGGATGAGCGCCGCCCGCTGCTTCGCCGGCAGCTTCGCCACCGCCGCCCGCACGCGCACGGCGCGCTCGTCTCGCAGCATCCGCTCGGTGGGCGTCTCGCTGGTGGTGTCGGCGGGCTCGGTCTCGTCCAGCGGCTCGCCCTTCGGCGTCTTCAGCGCGACGCGGTTGAGACAGGTGTTCACGGCAATGCGGTGCAGCCAGGTGCCGAGCGCCGCGTTCCCTTTGAACGCCTTCAGGCCGCGATAGGCGCGCAGGAACACGTCCTGGCTCAGGTCGCTGGCGTCTTCATGGTTGCCCAGGAAGCGGTAGCAGATCTGGTACACAGGCCGGCGGTGGCGTTCGACAATGACGTCGAAGGCGCCGGGGCGGCCGTCGAGAACGGCGGCAATCAGGTCGGGTTCGGTCAGCGCCTGCAGCGCCGGGTCGGGAACCTCGGTTTCATGCCTGACCACCGTCACGTTCCAGCCCGTATCTGCTCGACCGTTGAGCGTCACAGTAAGTGGAGTCGCCATGCCGTGCTGCTGCGTTAGACCGGCCGTGGCCGCCAAGGTTTAACGGCGGCCGATCACCACGTAGTCCATCGACGAGAACAGCCGGCGGTTCAGCTTGCTGGCGTGGTCGTTCAGCGCGTCCACGACCGGCGCCACGCCGGGGGCAAAGAACTCGGACGGCAGCTCGACCCGCGCCAACCGGTCGTCCTCGGACACCGGCGCCCGGAACTGCACATCGACGTTCGAGAAGCCGCTGGCCTGCACCAGGTGCCGCAATGTGTCGGGATGCAGCGGTTGCTGGTGCGTGAGGTCGCGGATGTAGGTTTCGAAGAACGCCATCCAGCAGTTCGGGTTGATCGTCTCGAGCACGATCGGCGCGCCAGGCGCCAGGGCGTGATAGGCCGCTTCGAGGAAACGCGTGAGATAGGCCGGCGTGAAGTGCTCTACGACCTGGATGGCGATGAGCCCGCCGAGGCTACCGTCGGGCTGCACCGACACGTAGCCGAGTGCATCGCCAAGCTCCACGTTGAAGCCACGGCCGCGGCAGATGTCGACCATCGCGGGACTCACATCGACGCCGCGCAGCGAGGTGACGCCGCTTTCCCTCAGCGCGTCGAGCAGTTCGCCGCGTCCGCAGCCGACGTCGAGCACGTTCGAGGCGCCGGCGAAGATCGGCACGTAGTCTTCCACGCGCTTGCGGATGTCTTCCTTCTTGCCGCGGAACTCATCCTCGAAGGCGACGTAGGTGAGGGAGTCGACGGTCCCGGTGAACACCAGATGGTCGTTGGTCGTTGGTCGTTGGTCGTTGGTCCTGGCTTCGCCTGGCGATGCACGCCTGACGCTGGTCTCGGTCGTTGGTCGTTGGTCGTTGGTTGGGGCCGCACTCGGCTCGGACAGCGTCGCCGGCGTCGCCGTCACCTTGTCGAGGTCGCGCTTCAGGGCCAGCAGGCGATGTTCGGTCAGCGCCAGGCGCTGGCGGATCTCGGCGCCCCCCATGCTGCGGTCCTTGCTGTCCACGTACACCGTGATGGTCTGCAGGTACTGAATCAGCAGCGACTCGAAACGCACCAGCGCCTGCAGTTGCTCGCGCGCGGTGCCGACGAGCGTGGCGACGGCGGCGCTGGTCTGTTCGTGCACGGCGACGTTGCGGTTCAGGTGGTCGACGACGGCACTGTTGAACTGCTGCTGCGAATCGAGCGCCGGACCGACAAGCCGCCAGATGAGGCGGCCGAGCCGCCCCTGCCACGACGAGTCGAACACGGGCGCGCCCTGCGGCAGCGTTTGCCAGGCGGCGTTGACGTCGGGCAACCGCGACGCGTCGTACGCTGGCGGCGCCTGTGGCAGCGCCGGCACGGTCTGCAGCGCCTGGTCGAGGGCGGTGAGCGCGTCGTGGTAAAGACGATCGGCGTCGAGGCGCTCGCGGTCGAGGCGGGCGAGCAGGTCTTCGATGGGCAGCGGCTGCTGGTCGGTCACGTGCCTATGAATTTAGCATTACGACCGGGGGGCGGACAGCAGCATCGCGTCCACCTCCGCCGGTGTCGGCAGTCCGCCCCGCGCGCCGAGCGCGCGGCAGTTCAGCGCGGCCACAGCGTTCGCGTAGGTGAGCACGTCTTCCACCTCCCCGTCGGGGTTCCGCAGCCCTGGCCACCCGCGCCGCTTGCCGCTGCTGGCATCGACGATGATGACCGCGAACTGACTGGTGGCGCCGGCTACGTCCCACGCGGCCGAGACGTCTACCCCTTGAGCGGTGAGCGACTGGCGTCCCATCACGGCAAGGTCGTCGCTGCCGAGGGCGCCGATATCGCGCGCTCGCCACCCGAGCCGCGCACAGGCGGCAGCCGCACGGAGAGGACGCGTAGCTGGAATCGGCCTCCGGCCCGAATTCAGTTCCTCGCGGTGGTGACGACAACAGTGGGTAGGATAAGATTCATCCGGCATTTCCGCACTGCCCACACCTCTATCGGGCCATTCGCAAGATTCTGAGATGACAAGGAGATCCCTCCGTGAACTAGCCGTGGTCGTTGCCGGCTTCGTCGTGTTGACCGCGATCGTGCTGCGGCCGCTGGCGTGGAACCTCTCGACTCTCGTCTACAACGCGGACAACGGTGACGGCCAGTTCTCGGTCTGGAACGTGGCATGGGTCGCGCGGGCGCTCTGGACCGACCCGCTGCATGTACTTGACGCCAACATCTTCTACCCCCACCGTTGGACCCTGACGTATTCGGAATTGAACCTCTTCGCCGGTGCGATCGGGTCACCGGCGTACTGGCTTACGCGCAATCCATACGCCGCCGCGAACTTCGCGCTGATCTCGTCCTTTGTCCTCAGCGGCACCGGCATGTATTACCTCTGCAGGGAGGTATCTGGAGACCGCCGCGCGGCCACCGTCGGCGCCATCGCGTTCGCCTACTGCCCGTACGTCTTCGCGCATCTACCCCATATCCAACTGCTGATGACGGCCGGTCTTCCGATCAGCCTGTTCGCGTTCCATCGTCTGGCAGACCGACCAACGGCCGGTCGCGGCGCCGTGCTCGGACTGGCGATGGCGTTCCAGGCATACGCGTGTGCGTATTACTCGCTGTTCGTGTTGCTGCTGATCG
This sequence comes from Bifidobacterium breve, assembly GCA_943328785.2. Classification (GTDB taxonomy): domain Bacteria; phylum Acidobacteriota; class Vicinamibacteria; order Vicinamibacterales; family CAVVIG01; genus CAVVIG01. Next base: position 1,306 of record CALQBJ020000272.1, on the reverse strand, counting down.
GGTTTGCGGTCCTGGCAATGGCGTGGACACGACGATATTGGACACGGACCGACTACTGGAGATCGGTCGCAGTGGGTGCGGTCACGGCGTGCGTCCTGATGGGGCCGCTCTTCGTCACCACACTGTTCCTGCAGCAGACCGGGTTCACTCGCACGCTCGCCGCATCGCGACAGTACGCGGCCGACTGGCGCGCCTATCTGGCATCGAGCGCCTGGCTGCACGCGTGGATGCTATCGCTATTAGGCAGTTGGAAAGAGGTGCTCTTTCCAGGATTTACCACCTCCGTCCTCGGCGTCTGCGTAGCTCTGGCCTGGTCACGGTCCGGCGTCCGCCAGAGGGAAAGCATCCTCCTCTACAGCAGCCTGACGCTGGCGGCGGTGTGGGCGTCGTTTGGACCAGACGCCGGACTGTACACGCTGCTGTACCACGCGGTTCCGACCTTCTCTCTGCTGCGCGCACCCAGTCGGTTCGGGCTGGTCGTCGTGTTCGGCCTTGCAGTGCTCACCTCACTCACCGTGGCGTGGTTGCTGGAGCGCACTCGACGACAGGCCGTGCTTACCGGGCTGCTGGTCAGCGCCGCCATCGCCGAAGCACAAGTGCAAGTGAAGTTCGATCCCCCCTTGCGCCCGCACCCGGCGTATCACTTGCTGGCCACCCTGCCGTACGGCCCGGTGCTCGAGCTCCCGGTCTACTCCAGACTACTGGCCTTCCGACGCTCCCGGTACATGCTCGATTCGACGTGGCACTGGAAGCCGCTCGTGGATGCGTACAGCGACTACATCCCGCCTGACCTGACCCAGCGCGCTCCCGCCCTGGCCGGGTTCCCCAGTTTCGAGTCCCTGGCGGGCATGCAACGCGACCAGGTCCGGTATACGGTGATCCATCTGGAAACCTACGAGCCGAAGATGCGACTGGACCTCGAGCACCGACTCACCGAGTTCGCTCCTTACCTCAGGCAGTTGCACCGCGACGAGACGCTGTTGATGTTCGAGGTCGTCCGCTACCCAGCGCCGGGCGGATCACAGGACGCGCCGGCACACTCTCCCCCGCCGGTTGCCACCCCGCCAGCGGCAGCGCCGCGCTGAGCTGAGCGTTACCAGGCCTCCGTCGGGCGAACAAACAGCGCATCCCTGCTTGATCTTCGCTTTTGCTTTGCGTATAGTCCGGTCAGCTCAGGAGGCGCCCGCATGCTCCCGCTCACGAAACGTCAGCGCGAAATCCTCGATTATCTGAACGAATTCATCCAGCAGCATGGCTACGCGCCGAGCCTGGAGGAGATCGGACGCCGCTTCGGCCTTTCTTCGCT
>CALQBJ020000271.1 GCA_943328785.2 Bifidobacterium breve | reverse complement strand
TTTGAACCCCGGTCCCGTGGCTGAGAACCACGTGTCCTGACCCCTAGACGATACCGGCTCCTACCGTTTAGGAATTTCCAATAGTAGCAAACTGCGTATCATGGAGTCCATGTTTCGTTGGCTTGGGTTCCTGATTATTCTTCTGCTCTCTCTGGCTGGCTTCTTCTACTGGTCGGCCGGGCAGACCACTCCCCCCACCATCACCATCGAGCAACCGGCCGGGCCTGTCGGACAGCAGGGCACCCTGCAGTTCACGGCGGGAGTCGGGCGCACCATCTTCTCCGGGATCGACGCCACGCTCGAGCAGAACGGTAAGACGTTCCCGCTGTTCACCCTGAAGAACCCCGGTTCGGCGGTGGTCACGCGCGCAGATGCCGATCATCTCCAGATAGCGGTGCCGATTGGCAAGGCCGTCCTGCCCGAACTGCAGCAGGGTACCGCCTCGGTTACCATCACGGCCTCGCGCACCTCGTTCCTGCGCATCCGGGACGTCCACACGACGGTGTCGAAGACCTTCGCGATCACGCTGGAACCGCCGCGCGTCGCCGTGCTGTCGTCGAAGCACTACCTGAATCACGGCGGCTCCGAGTTCGTCATTTACCGGGCGACACCGCCGGACGTGCGGTCAGGCGTGCGGGTGGGAACGGTCGAATACCAGGGCTACCCGGCGAGCGGCGCCGGCATCCCTGGCGCCGACCCGTCGCTGAAGGTCGCATTCTTCGCCCTGCTCCATGACCAGCCGCTCGACAGCCGCGTGGTGGCGTTCGCCCGCGACGCGGCGGGCAACGAGGTCACGGCGTCGTTCGTCGACGATGTGTTCGAGAAGCCGTTCCGGAAGAGCCGGATTCCCATCGACGATCGATTCCTCAGTCGGGTCGTGCCGGAGATCCTGGCGCACTCGCCGCAGGCCAAGGTGCGGCGCTCAATCGACAATCCCAACGACCTCCTGGGCGACTTCCTGATCGTCAATGGCGACCTGCGCCGGATGAACGCCGAACAGATTGCCGCCCTGTCGCTGAAGTCGCCGGCCGCGTTGTTGTGGAAGGGGCCATTTGCCCAACTCGGCAACTCGCAGGTCGAGGCAGCGTTCGCGGACGCCCGCACCTACGTCTACAACGGCAAGGACGTTGACCAGCAGACGCACCTCGGCTTCGACCTCGCGGTCACCGCCAACGTGCCGGTCGTCGCCGCCAATAGCGGCACGATCGTCAACGCGGACTGGCTGGGCATCTACGGCAACTGCGTCATCATCGACCACGGGATGGGCATTGCCTCGCTCTACGGTCACCTGTCCTCCATCGATGTGAAGGTGGGTGACAGCGTGGCCAAGGGGCAGGTGCTTGGCCGGAGCGGCATGACCGGCCTGGCTGGCGGCGATCACCTGCACTTCACGATGCTCGTCGGCGGCCACCCGGTGAACCCGGTGGAGTGGTGGGACGCGCACTGGATTCAGGACCGTGTCGAGCGCAAGCTTCAGGAGGCGGGCGCGCCCACTCCGGTTGCCGCAGCCACCCGCTGACTTCAGGTTAAAATCGCAGGAACAGGAGATGGTGATGCGTCTACGGAGCGTGTGGATGTTCGGACTGGGTGTGGCCCTTGCCGCCTCGGTGAGCGCGTGCGGCGGCAGCCAGAACACGCCCGCAGCGGAGAAGGAAGCGGCAGCGGCGCCCGCAGCGGCCACCAGCACCAGCCCGGTCGATCCGGCGACGGCCGCTGACGTGAAAGGCACCGTGACGGTCAGCGGTACCGTGCCCGCCAACGTCGCCATCAAGATGAACGCCGATCCGGTCTGCGCGCGGCAGGCTGATGGCCCGCAGATGATGGAAACCTACGTCGTCGGCACCGATGGCAAGTCGCTCGCCAACGTCTTCGTCTACGTGAAGGATGGCCTCGGCAACCTCGTGTTCGAAACGCCGACCACACCGGTACGAATCGACCAGAAGGACTGCCGCTATCACCCGCATGTGTTCGGCATCCAGGTCGGGCAACCGCTGGACATCATCAACAGCGACCCGACGCTGCACAACATCCACGCCGTCGCGAAGAACAACCGCGAGTTCAACAACGGCCAGCCGATCCAGAACATGAAGACGACGCACACCTTCACCGCGGGTGAGGTGATGGTGCCGTTCAAGTGCGACGTCCACGGCTGGATGAACGCCTACGTCGGCGTGATGACCAATCCGTTCTACGCCGTATCGGACACCAGCGGCGCCTTCTCGCTGAAGGGCCTGCCGCCCGGCACCTACACGATCGAAGCCTGGCACGAGAAACTGGGCACCCTGACGCAGAGCGTCACGGTTGGGGCGAAGGAATCGAAGGACATCACCTTCGCCTTCACGGTTCCGGCTGCCTCGGCCAACTGACCGTGCTGGACAGCCGGGTCGCCCCCTGTTCGACGGCGGAGACGTGCGCATGAAGAACGCGCCGGTGGAACTCGCGCAGGGGATTCCTGATGCGCGCCGCTCGACCACGCTCAGCGACTACATCAGCCTGACCAAGCCACGGCTGAATCTACTGGTGGTGCTCACCAGCGCCGCGGGTTACTACCTCGGCGTGACCGGTCCGCTCAATCTGGCCGAAATGGCGAAGGCGGTGGCCGGTACGGCGCTCGTGGCCGGCGGCTCGGCGGTGCTGAACCAGGTGTACGAACGCGACACCGACGCCAGAATGCGCCGGACCCGCATGCGGCCGCTGCCCGATCAGCGGATGGCCGCACCGGAAGCAACGATCTACGGCGTCGTCATGTCGGTGGCGGGGCTCGCCACGCTCGCGTGGTCCACCAACTGGGTGGCGGCGACGCTGGCCCTGGCCACGATCGCGCTCTACCTCTTCGTCTACACGCCGATGAAGCGGACGTCGAACCTCTCGACGCTCGTCGGCGCGGTCCCAGGTGCCCTGCCTGCGGTCATCGGCTGGTCGGCAGCGCGCGGCGACATTGCCATCGGCGGCTGGACGCTGTTCGCCATCGTCTTCCTCTGGCAGATTCCGCACTTCATGGCCATTGCCTGGATGTACCGCGACGACTACCGCGCCGCGGGGTTCCCGATGCTGCCGGTCGTCGAGCCGGATGGGCTGCGCACCGGGCAGCAGGCGCTGCTCTATGCGGCGGCGCTCCTGCCGGTCAGCATCGGACCGTCGGTTGTCGGCATCGCCGGCTGGGCCTACTTCTGGCTCGCCCTGGTGCTCGGCATTGCCCTGCTTGTTCTCTCGGCGCGCTTCGCGCGGTCGCGCACGGACAAGGCGGCACGCGAACTGTTCTTTGCGTCGATCATCTACCTGCCACTGATCTGGGCCGTCATGGTCCTCGATCACTAGGATGCCATGTCCGTTCACGATCTCCCTGCCGTCAACGCCACGCTGAACGCGCTGTCGGGGCTGCTGCTGCTCATTGGCTACATCCGGATCAAGACCGGCCACCGCGAGAGCCACCGTTTCTGGATGCTGGCGGCGTTCGCGTCGTCATCCCTGTTCCTGACCTTCTACCTCATCTACCACGCGCAGGTCGGATCGGTGCCGTTCACCCGCACCGGGTTCGTCCGCCCGCTCTACTTCACCATCCTGGTGACGCACGTCACGCTGGCGATCGTGGTGTTGCCGATGGTCCTGGTCACCCTGCGGCGCGGGCTGAAGGGGCAATTCGCCACGCACCGCAGGCTGGCGCGTTGGACCTTCCCGATCTGGATGTACGTCTCGGTCACCGGGGTGCTCGTCTACGTCCTGCTGTACCGGCCGACCTGGCTGCTCTAGCGGTATACTTGGCGCGTTTTTCTGGGTCGAAGGAGCGCTGCTGATGTTCGAACGTCGTGTCGTCGCACAGCTGATTGGTGGGGTCGCCGCGGTCCTCGCGCTGAGTGCCCCCGTGCAGGCCCAGAACGGACGCGTCGGCGGCGTCGTCCGGGGCGAGGGTGGACAACCGCTCAAGGGCGCCACCGTCACTGCGGAGATGCCGACCGTCGGCCAGAGCTTTACCGCCACGACCGACGACAAGGGCCGCTTCAACATGATCGGCCTGCGCAGTGGTGAATGGCGCTTCATTGCCCAGGCGCCTGGCTACGCGCCGGAAGGTGGCCTGCTGAATGTACGCTCGGGCGGCCAGAACGTGCCGGTCACCTTCGAGCTGAAACACAGCGGCGTCGCGTTCTTCGGTGCTCTCGGCGGCATCATGGGCAAGGAACTACAGGAGGAGTTGGCTGCGGCTGATGCCCTCTACTCGCAGAAGAAGTGGGACGAGGCGATCGCCGCCTACCGCGCCATCCTGAACCGGGCGCCCGTCCTCACCGCCGTCAACCTGCAGATCGGCGCGGCCTTCCGCAACAAGAAGGACTACGAAGCCGCGCTCGCCGCCTACAACGACATCCTGCGCGCGGAGCCTGGCAACGACCACGCGCGCATCGAGATGGCGATGACGGCGCTGGAGCGCGGCGATGCGCGCACGGCGGAAG
>CALQBJ020000270.1 GCA_943328785.2 Bifidobacterium breve | reverse complement strand
TTCGCAGCGCTAAGGCGATGGCATCGCTTGGTCGAGCATCGATCGCCATCGTCTGGCCTTCTCTGGTGATGTAGATCAGGGCGTGGTAGGTGTTGTCGTGCACGTCGCACACGACGATTCGTTCGACCGTGGCTTTGAGGTCCTGGATGACATTACGCAGCAGGTCGTGCGTCATCGGCCGTGGCGTGGCCACGTTTTCAATCTGCAAGGCGATGGCGTTCGCCTCGAAAATGCCGACCCAGATCGGGAGTGCTCGCTGCCCGTCGGCATCGCGAAGAATCACGATCGGCGTGTTGGTGATGGGATCGACCATCAGACCCTTGATGGTCATTTCAATTTGCATGTGCTTCAGTTCCCCGCGTTCTGCAAGGTAGGCTCCGTCGGCGCGTCTGTCAAGCTGACCTGTCCCCAGATGCTGTGAGGGCCTGCACGTTCGATACGCACGGGCACTGTCCGGCCGATCCAGTCAGCCGAGCCTGGCAGGTTCACGACGACATTCTGCGAGGTGCGGCCTGAGAGCTCGGTGTCCAGGCGGCGGCTTGCCGCGTCGACCATTACCTGGACGGTCTGCCCGACCGTGCGGGCGTTGATCGCCGACTGAATGGTGTGCTGCAGTGCCTGGAGTTCGACGATACGGCGTGTCTTCACGCTTTCGGGGACGTCGTCTGGCATCCGCTTGTCGGCGAGGGTGTTGGGCCTCTGGGAATACTTGAACGAGAACATGCTGTGGAACTGCGCCTCGCGGGTGAGAGACAGCGTGTCCTCGAAGTCGGCGTCCGTCTCGCCAGGGAACCCCACGATTATGTCCGTCGAGAGTGCGACGTCCGGTAGGAGTTCGCGGATGGTGTGGACCAACTCCAGGTAGCTCTCGCGGCTGTAGCGCCGGCGCATCGCCTGAAGGATCTGACTCGAACCGGACTGCGCGGGCAGATGCAGGTGGCGGCAAATCTTCGGCAGCCGTTGCATCGCCTCGAGGAACGCTCGCGAAAAGTGGCGTGGGTGCGGGCTGGAAAAGCGGATGCGCTCGATGCCGTCGATCTCGTGGATGGCTTCGACCAGTGCCGTGAAGTCGCAGCTCGGATCGTCCGGCGCCTCGTAGTGGTTGACGATCTGCCCGAGGAGTTGGAGTTCCTTGCGCCCGCTGGCGGCGGCGTCGCGAGCGTCGGCGAGAATGTCGGCCTTGGGCCGCATCCGCTCGTTGCCCCTGGTATACGGAACCACGCAGAAACTGCAGAACTCGTTGCAGCCTTCGATGATGGTGACGTAAGCCTTCACCGGGTCAGAGCGGCGCGTGATGCCGAGTGGAAAGGTCACATCTTCGAACGGATCGAGGTCGATGGCCGGGCGCCGCGTGGCCATCGCGCGTTCCACCAGCATCGGCAGGCGCTTGATGGCCTGGGTGCCGACGATGACATCGGCGACGCCGGGTGAGCGTTTGAGCAGGCTGCCGCCCTCCTGCTGGGCGACGCAGCCGGCGACCACCACGATTGGATTGTGGCCGCCTTCCTGTGCGAGCACGCGGAGTTCGCCCAGGCGTGTATAGAGCTTGTCTTCGGCGTGTTCCCGCACGCTGCACGTGTTGATGACCACGACCTCCGCGTCGGCGGCGTCGCTGGTGGCCTCGTAGCCGGCCTGTTCGAGGAGTCCAGCCATGCGCTCGGAGTCGTGCGCATTCATCTGGCAACCGTAGGTTTCGATGAGGTACTTGCGTGCCATGGGGATATCAGTTGTCCGTGCGCCGCGACGGCTGCTTCTGGGGTTTCGCCTTCGCGTTCGTCCGACCTTCGCTTTCGCCTTTCGCCTTATGTGCGCCTTTCGCTTTCGCTCCTTCGCGCGACTGCCCCTGCCGCTCGCGGAGGATTTCGAGGGCCGACGCCTTCAGCTGCGGCGTGATGTTGACGCCGCCCAGCATGCGGCTGAGCTCGTCGACTCGCCCGTCTTCGTCGAGACGTCGGACCGTGGTGAGCGTGCGCCCGTGTTCCACACGCTTCTCGATCAGGAAATGGGTGTCGGCGTACGCGGCGATCTGCGGCAGGTGCGTGATGCAGAGGACCTGGAATGCCGAGCCAAGCGTCCTGAGGTTTGCGCCGACGACATCAGCAACCCGGCCGCCGATGCCCGCGTCGACCTCGTCGAAGATCAGCCCTGGGGCGGCGGCACTCGGCGGACGACCGTCGGTGTCCGTGAATCCGAAGCGGGTGGTGGCCATGAGCGTCTTGAGCGCCAGCATGACGCGAGACAGCTCTCCGCCGGAGACAATTCTGGCGAGCGGCCGGACGTCCTCGCCGAGGTTGGCAGACAGGAAGAACTCGCCCCGATCGATGCCGTCGGCGGTCCACTCTGACGCCGAGAGGGGGGCGAGGAATCGAATCTCGAATCGCGTCCGCTCCATGGCGAGCTCGCCGAGCAACCGCTCCATGGCCAGGCTGAAGTCGCGGGCAGCAGCGCGGCGGGTGGCGCTCAGTCTGGTCGCCAGCTCTAGATAGACGGCGCCGACCGTGGCGCGCACCTGTTCCTGCGCCGCAACACGGTCGCTGCCCTGCTCCAGATCGGCGAGTTCTTGCCGGAGCGCATCGCGGCGGGCGATGACATCGGTGAGCGACGGACCGTGCTTCTTCTTCAGTCGCTCAAGCAGGGCGAGGCGATCCTCGACCTCCTGAAGTCTGGCCGGCGATGCCTCGATGTTCTCCGCATAGCGGCGCAGGTGTTCCGCCAGGTCTTCCAGTTGCGACTTAATCCCGACGCGTGCGTCGAGGTAGGGCTGGAAGGCCGGGTCGAGCGCAGCCAGTTCACCAACACGCCGCCATACCCCGCCGAGCGACGCGAGTACCGCACCGTCCTGCTCGTACAGGAGGCCGTAACCTTCCTCGCAGAGTCGCTCTACCCGCTCCGCACTGGAAAGTACGAGCTTCAGCGAGGCGAGTTCTTCGTCCTCGCCTGGGAGCGGCGATGTCTTGTCGAGTTCGGCAAGCTGGAAGCTTGCGAGTTCGATGCGTGCATCGCGCTCAGCGACTGCCTTCCGCAGGCGCGCCAGTTCCTGCGTGGCCGCCTGCCAGGCGGTAAACGCCTGCGCGACATCGGCCCTGGCCGGTCCCAGGCCGGCGAAGACGTCAAGTGCGCCCAGGTGCGTGGTCGGATCGAGCAGCGTCTGGTGCTCGTGCTGGCCGTGGAGTTCGATGAGCCGGTCGGCGAGATCCTTCAGTGCGCCAGCGGTTGTGAGGTCACCGTTGATGAACGCACGACTGCGGCCCTGCGCGGTAATCTCACGGCGTACAAGCCACTCTTCTCCGCCAATTTCGAAGATGGCCTCGATTGTCGCTGTTTCTTCGCCTGTGCGGACAAGGTCGCCAGACGCGCGTCCGCCCAGCAGTAGGCCGACGGCCTCGACGAGAATGGACTTGCCAGCCCCGGTCTCGCCGCTGAGGACGTTCAGTCCGGGGTCGAACTCGACCTGAACGGAGTCGATGACCGCAAGGCGTCTGATCGTGAGGAAACGAAGCATCGGCGGGAAGAGAACTCCAATCCTAACATAGGTTTGACAGCTATTTTTACATCGTGCTACAGTTCCGCACGACGTCAGTTTGGGGCACTCCCCGTGGCGCTGTCCCAGCGGCGCGGAGCTGATATGCGGAGGGCAGTTTGCGCACGCTTGGTAGCCCGTTTCTCGCCCTGCTGTTGCAGGCCGAAAGTGGTGCCGCGTCTGGCGGTACCGATTCGTCGATTCTGGGCCTGATCGCCCGGTCGACACCTATTTCAAAAGCCGTTCTCCTCACCCTGGCGTTGATGTCAGTCGGGTCGTGGGCCATTATCCTCTACAAACTGTGGGTGTTCCGGCGATCGGAACAGCAGTCCAACAGCTTCCTCGATGTCTTCCGGCGGAGTAGCAAGTTCTCCGAGGTGGCGGCGGTATGCAGGTCTCTGACCGAAAGCCCGCTGGTCGGTCTTTTTCAATCCGGCTACGCCGAGTTGACGGCGCAACTTCGGCAGGCCTCGCCTGAGGATCTGGCGACCAATCCAAGAGCGGCCGCTGCGCGTCCTACCCTGAAGAGCCTCGCGGCGGTCGATCGGGCACTGATGCGCGCCTCGGTCGTCGAGGTGAATAAGCTCGAAAGCCGTATTACCTTCTTGGCGACCACGGCGAGCATCGCGCCGTTCGTGGGGCTCTTCGGAACTGTCGTCGGCATCATGATGTCGTTCCAGATGATCGGGGAAACCGGTTCGACGAATCTGGCCTCCGTTGGGCCAGGCATCGCGGAGGCGCTGATTGCCACCGCCTTCGGCCTCGTGGCGGCCGTGCCGGCCGTCGTCGGCTATAACTATTTCTCGAACCGCGTGCGTCTCTCCGCGTCGCAGATGGACGACTTTGCGATGGAGTTCCTTAATATCGCGGAGAGGAACTTCACCTAACGTGCCCAAGGTTCACGCTCCAGCCGACTCGGCGGGCGGCCGCGGACGCGGGCGCCGGGTGGCGACGAGTCTCG
>CALQBJ020000269.1 GCA_943328785.2 Bifidobacterium breve | reverse complement strand
GTGTAGATCGCCAGCGATGTGATCAGCGGTCTGCGTAACCGTGAGGTCGCCTTGTCCCATCACTTTGTGGGTGCCGGTGAGCGTCGCAGGGTCCAGTGCGGCCACCTGCTGCTTCGCGTACGCAAAGCTCTTCTTCAGGTGGTCGAGTATCTGCGCCTTGTCCGTATTCGTGCGGAGCGCCGCCATGGCTTCACGACCGCCGAGGTCTGCGGCTTTCGCCCCAAACGACGTCGGAATGAACGAATAGCCTTCGAGCGCGGCCAGGGTCAACACTTCGGCCACTGAGCGAACGCCGTCCATCGGGCGCCATGCAAATTTGTCCTGCGGTATCGCTTCTGCGAGCCCGACAAATTTCGTTTGAAGCTCGTCGAGGTCCGCGACAAAGCCCTTCTGGACGACCGCTGCGGCGTCTTTCGGGGTGACCTCCTGCGCGGAGACGGAGCGAGCGGGGGCCACACCAATCGCGGCAGCGAGTGACAGCGCGACGAACGCAAGGCGAACTCTCATATGTGCATCTCCATGACCTCACACGAGCCCATCTCGCGTGACGTCTGGGCAAGGGTAACCGTGTACGATCGGTTCGCGCGACAGCGAAATGCTGCGACAGCCGGTGTGAGGACAGCCGCGAGCGCGTCATCAGTGTCATAGACATAAGACTCCTCGGCTGAGCGGCCCTCTTCGCTCAGGTCCGTCAGCAAAGCGAACGTAGAGTGCACGCAAGCGGATTCACGGTACGAGTAAGCTGTTCCTTCCACGTCACGACGACACCCATACCGGCTCAAGGACTGATTGAATGACGCACGCACCGCACTGGCTCACATCGGATGGCTCCGACCTGGACGTCGGCCTCCAGGCACTCCGGGCCATTCACACCCGGATGCAGACCGATCCGAAGTGTAGTGTGCTCGCCGAGCGGTCGTTCCGGTGGTGGATGAAAGACTTCGCGCAGGAGATCTCGGTCTCTGCACCGTTCGAATCCGACGGCGTGACGCTGGCGCGGCTCGAGGCACGGACACCCGTGGCCTCGCTGTCGGCGCTCACCGCAGAGCAGTTCGAAGGGCTGAGCCACCTCAACGCGCACGCCGCCACGCTCAGCGCGATCACCTTCGTCGATAGCACGATCGCGTTCGTCAGCACGGCTCATGTGAGCGCGGAGACGGTCTCCTGGCTCCCGGACCACTTCACCCTGCGCGCGGCGATTCAGGCGGAGGACGGCGAGTCGCAGGGGGCGCGGCTTGCGGAGATGTTCGGCGCAACGGCGCTGACCTCCGCGCACCCGACATCGGGGCCGCGACCCGAGCACGACCCGCTGGTCTTCGTAATCGACGGTCTCATCGCGCCCGAGGGCGAGAAGCCGTCGGTGTGGGTGGGGGAGTCGATGCGCGACGCGCGCGAACTGCTCGACACCATCAGCCTCCTCGCCAAGGGCGACGACGATGGGCTGGTCGCCGAGTTTCCGTACGGCGAGTTCACCTCACTGCTGCAGTTCAGCACCGGCTACAAGCACCCGCAGGTGGGCCACGGCCTGCACGTGACGCTGCGCCTGCCGTCGCCACCGCTGGCCGAATCGCCGCAGGAAGCCGCGGCGCTGCTGAATGCGCGGGAAGCGGCCGGCGATCCGCTGACCGCCCTCTGTGGCGCGTGGTGTGTCGCGCCTGGCGATCAGGCGGACGTGGCGTTCACTGCGTTCTTCCCGAATGTGTGCCACAGGCGCGGGCTCGCCGGCAACATCGCGGTGTGGATGCGGATGAAGGCAGACTGGGTGACATCGCTCATCGACGCGCGCAGCCTCGAGGAACAGTGGCGCCAGGCGAAGCCGTCGATCGCGTCGCTGCTCGAGAAGGAGCGGAAGCACTGACGTCGCCGAAGAAGGAACACCTCAAGCGGTCGATCGACAAGACTCGGTCGCTCGCCGAGGCTGACGTTCGAGACTCCGTCGAGGCGTTCTACAATCCCTCGAGTCGGCACAGCCGTTCACCCACTTCGACGTGACTGGTCCGAACCGCATTCGGATCGACACCACCATAAACAATCGCCAGTTCCGGATAGTGACCGGATACTGTGGCGAGGAGCACCAAGCCGATGAGCAACCACGACAGCAGCCAGACCGACGACCAGCAGGCGACGACACAGGATTGGCGGTCGCTCAGCGACAGGCTGACCACGGCGCTCAAGCCGACCGCCCCACCAGTGGCCATCTTTTTTCTACAAAAGGGGTCGACTGCGCCTGTTGCCCGGCTTAGCGACGCCTATCCGGAGGCCAACGACCACGGACGCACCGGACAGGTCGCTGCCGGCTGCGTCTTCTGGATCAAGGGCTCCTCGTCCGCCTTTGCGACCACCGCTCCCGACCACGCGAATTGCAGTGTGGGCAGCTTCACGCATGGCTTCCTCACGCTCGAAGAGGCCGCCTCGAAAGACGATGTGTGCGCGGTGCTCGAGTTAGGGTGGGTGGACGGCGCATCCGTCCAGGCGCTGCCGAGAGTGAGCGAGAAGCCGGAGACGATCGTCTACAGTCCGCTTGCGCAGGCCTCGTCTGTGCCGGACGTCGTGCTGTTGCGCATCAACGGCTTCGCGCTGATGACGCTCAAGGACGCGCTGCCTGGCCTTCGCATCGAAGGCAAGCCGCAATGCCACATCGTCGCCATCGCGAAGGAGCAGGGCGACGTGGCCGCCAGCGTCGGCTGCGCGTTGAGCCGGGCGCGAACGGGCATGCGTCCCGAGGAAATGACCTGCGCGATTCCCGGCCGTAAGCTTGGCGAGGTGGTGTTGGCGCTCGAAGCCGCCGTCACGCTCGACCGGATGATGGCGAGTTACGCCGCGGCCGACGGGAAGCGTTTTCAGTAGCCGGCGTCGAAACGCCCCCTGGACCGGCATCCGTGACGCTGCCGGATGCGGATTCTGCAACGATTCGCTCTGACCATCACATCGACAAGAAGCCTGCGGCAACGCAGGCTTTTTCCGTGTGCCACCTGGAGTTCGAACGATCGGTTCTTCCCGAGTAGGCCGTTTCTTCAAACCGGTCTCGCCTCGACTGGTCCTCGGCACACCCTTAGACAATTCGTGCAGTCAAACGCGCGCTCAGCAGAACTCCGTGCGGGTTACGGCTGGATCTTGTGCTGGTCTTACGCCCGACCTGGCGAGCTTCCCTCCGAATTGCAGCGGTGCCCGCGCCCGGCCACCAGCGGGTTGTCCATCGCGTCGAACGGTTCAGCTCGACGCGGCCAGTCGGGCCTCCGCTCATCGCGCCACGACAAATGGCGCAGCAACCGGCAGGGCGTCACAACCTGAAGAGGCGATTGGCCTTGATGACGATGCCCCGGTTCTGCAGGGTCGGCGCGCCCAGAGCCGCGGCGGTGTCGCGGCCATCGGTGTAGACGACGAACAGTTCGCTGCCAGGCTGATACTCCCAGCGGAATCGGAAGTTGGTCGACAGGGCATGCCCGGACGAGGAGTACTGGACGAGGGCCGACACGAACATGCGCGGCGTCACGGTAAAGGTCGCGCGCGCACCGGTCGCGCGGATGAGGGCCGAGGTGCCGGCGCGTTCCACCCAGTTCAGCGAGACGTTCGGCTCGACGCCAAGTTGCCGCGTGAAGCCGTAGCGCGCGTTCAGCGAGGCGGTCTGCTTCGTGCCGTCGTAGAACTGCCCCGTATCGAAGGCAGCCACGCCCGACAGCCGGTGTTGCTGTCCGAGCGACATACTCGTGCGCAGATGACTGAAGCCGTAGCTCCCCGCAGGCACGCCCACGTTCGACGCCAGCGCGAGCGGCTTGCGCAGGAGTTCGTAGTTGCGGGTCGCCTCCACGGTCAGCACGTCGCTGTTCTGTAACTCGATCCGGTAGTCGCCCCGCACCTCGCGCGATTCGAGCCGATTGGTGTTGTCGGTCTCGTAGTTGTAGCCACCCTCGTAGCTGAAGCGCCGGACGATGCGGTTGCGGCGCGGACGCGGGCTGAATCGAGCCGATGCAAAAGTACGCCGGACGTTCTGGCGTGGCACGAAGCCGATCTCCGGATTGAAGTTCCGGTCCACCACCATCCGGTCGAGCGAGAAGCCATACCGATCCGACCCGTAGCCGAAGTTGCCGCGGTAACTGGCCTGCTCCGCGTCGCGCGTCGGCGTCGATGTGGCAGCGACGTAGCCACTGAGGTACACGTTCTGGAAGAACGAGAAATTACCATCGACGCCCACCAGCGTGTTGGCGCCTGACGCCACGACCGACTGCGAACGGTTCGCCACCATCACGCCGACGGTGCTACGGCGGAGGACGTCGCGGCGAGCGCGGAGCACGGTGAAGTCGGTCAGCGGGACCTTCGCGGTGGTGTCCGCCTTACTGGCGATGTTCAACGCGCCGAGGCTCCACTTGCCGGCTTTTCCCGACAGGCGTCCCCCTGCGATGATCGGGATCACCACGCCGTTCGAGAGTCCGATCCGTCGGCTGTAGAAGATGGTCGGCGCATCCGACGAGCCGCCGCCGGAGCTATTCCCGCTCGAGGTGATG
>CALQBJ020000268.1 GCA_943328785.2 Bifidobacterium breve | reverse complement strand
TCACCTGACCGACCTCATTGGCCTCGCCTGCCTGATGGCGGTGGCGATCTGGCTGTTCTACGGTGCGATTAGCCAGCCCGGCTATGTCGCCGCCGGACTCGACATGGCGCAGCACTACAGCCGGGAGTCCTTCAACCGCATTGCCTCGACCGACACGCACGTGCCGCTCTGGAATCCATTTGAATTCAGCGGATTTCCCGCACAGGCCGATCCGCAGACCGGCGTGTTCTATCCGCCGAGCATGCTACTCCGCCTGTTTTCGCTCTCGACGTTCCTGACCTGGACGGCCGTGTTCCACGTGTGGCTGTTCGGGGCAGGCGGTTACCTGCTTTCGCGCGTCGCTGGTGCAGGCAAGCTGGCAGCCTTCGCAGCGGGGGCCGCGCTGATGCTCGGCGGGATCGCGATGCCGCGCGTCTATGCCGGCCACTTCGACGTACTCCGCACCGTGGCGTGGATACCGCTCGCGATCGCCGAGACGATCCGTTCCTTCGAACGTCGAACGGTGCTGCCGACCCCTTCGCTCGTCATCACGCTCGCGCTCGCCCTGCTCGGCAGCTTCCTGCAATTGAGCGTCTATACGTTCGCGGTAATTGCGCTCTACGGATTTATCGTCGTGATCTCGCCAGACGCGGGCACGACCCGCGTGGAAAGCCTGCAGCGACTCTCGGGCCAGTACGGACTGCTGGTCCTGCTGGTACTCGGCATCACCGCCTTGCAGGTGGTGCCATCGGCAAAGCTCATCGCCTCTGCCGGACGTACTGGCGGCATGAGCTGGGAGTCGGCGATCGAGGATGCGCTGCCCGCGACCGACGTGCCGCAGGAAATGCTGAGGCCAGCACGCGGCGAGCCAGCCAAGGAATCGTGGGAACGGGGCGCGTATGTCGGCTGGCTGCTGATGGTGCTGGCGCCACTGGCGTGGGTCCACCCGGGCCGCCGACGGACGAGCACGTTCCTCTTCGTGCTGGCCGCGCTCGCCCTGGCGCTGGCGAGCGGCGGACCGCTCTACCGCCTCCACTATCTCGCGTTCCCGATGTTCCGTATACCGGGGCGATTCTTGTGCTTCTGGTCGGTTCCGGTTGCCGTGCTCGGTGCGCTCACGCTCGACGCCGCCGGCCGGCGCGCAGCGGCGTTCGCGGGTGGATGGGCTGCGCCGCTCGTCGGTATCGCGGCCGCCGCGGTGATTCTCGTGGACATGAGTGGCTACGCCCGTCGCTTCGTCGACATCCAGCCACTCGACAGCAGCTTCACGCGAACCCTGCCCTTCACGCCGTCGCCATCCGGTCGGCTGCTGTCGGTCTGCGAGAACGCTGTGACCACCAGCGAGATTTCGGCGATGGGAATGCCAAGCGCCGAGGGTTACAACTCCTACTTCCTCGCGGGCTACGCTCGCATGGCGGAAAAGGCGCGCGGCGATCAGCCTGCGGACCAGCTCAAGGCGTTCCCCCGCGTGGCCCAGCGGCAACTGCAGGACATCGGCGTGGCGAGTGCCTGGAATGTCACCGAGATCATCTCGTGCGAACCGCTCCCATTCCCTGAACTGCAGGAGGCCGGGCGGTATGAGGGCATGATCGTGTATCGCAACCCCGGCGCGTTCGGCCGCGTGGCACTTCGATGCGACGATGGCCGGCCACTGCAGAACCTGCGGGCCACCTGTTCGGATCCAGGCGTGACGATCAACGTGATGGCGGCTGACACGCCGGGCGGCCTGCTGCGCGCACGTGTCTCGCTGCAGTCGCCACGCACGCTGGTCCTGTCCGAGCCGTTCTATCCCGAACGCCGCGCGTTCATCGACGGCAAAGAGACGCCGCTCCTTCGCGCCAACATGGCTCTCTCGGCCGTGCATGTCGAGGCTGGATTCCACACGATCGAGTTGCGCTTCGTCCCCACCACGCTCTACTACGGGGCCGCGATCAGCGTCCTGACGATAGCGGCCTGGCTGTACGCAGCGGCGAGGCTGTCTGCCACCCGTTGAATCGCGACCGACTACTCGCGGGCCAGGCCTGATCGGTTGATCGAGAACCCATGGACGTCGTCGGAGGCACTGAAATCGATGCGCCGCATGCGCTTCTTCAGTTTATTGAAGTGCAGATACATGCGCTCCTCGCCGTGCGCGTCGAAGGCATGTCCGCTGCGCCACCGCAGGCAGTCGGAGTCGCCCATCGCCCGCTGGTAGGCGTTGTCAATGGTCCATCCTCCCTGCCAGTGGACACGCGGCCACCCACCGGGGTGAGATATCGTCTCGCGCAGCGCGTCGGTCAGCACCGGCTCGTCCAGCCATTGATGCACCGGATTGGCCAGTCTGTCGGCCACGCCGGGTATCCGTGTATATAACGCCAAGGTCTCGGGGTCGTTCCTGTATGCGGTGAAGTGGCCGGAGGAACGCTTCCGGCGCGACGACACCACATCATGCCCGGCGAGCACGTCGTCGGTGACGAACCGGCGAATGTCGCCCCACACGATGTCGAGGTCGGCGTGGGCCCAGAACTCACAGGCCGTCAGATCGTCGGCGAACAGCACACCGTAGAGGGGCTTGAGGTCACACACCTTGCGAGGAAGACTCAGGTCGATTTCCCGACCGACGAGCGTGGACGCCCGCCGTGCGAGCATGTCCAGCGTGAGGTGGCGCACCCTGACATTGGGCGGCACGTCGGACACGGGGAAATCGGTGTACAGCAGGAACTCGACATCGACATTCGGGCGGCAGGAGATCAGGAAGGCTGGAAGCCACAGTGGCGGCACCCCGAAGTGCGTCACCACGATTCCGAGCGAAGGAGAGGGACGGTCTGGCATTCAGCGCTTGCCGGTCAGGCCGCTCGGCGGGCCGTCGAAGCCACAGCAGCTCCAAGCGCCCGCAGCGGTTCCTTGAGCGAGTCGAGCAACCAGTTCTGCCAGTAGTAGGTAGTCGGCCCAAAGAACCTGCGAGCATTGGCGCACAACAGGGGCAGCGGCAGCAAGATGCCCCGTGCAAAGGCCCACGCGACCTCGCGCCTGCGGAGCGGTCGCCGCAGGGAACGCCGGTCACGCGCCAGAGCGAACTGCCGCTTCAGGTGCCAGACGACGCTGAACTTGTATTCCGCGACCAGGTGATGCAGGACGAGGTCCGGACAGAAGCCGATGGTGTTGCCCTGCTTACGGAGCTTCTGCTGCACGACGTTTTCCTCACCGTAGCCGATCGAACTTCCCCGCATCCCGATGCCTTCCGGAAATCCGCCGCACCGAGTCAGCGCGGCCTGCTTCACAATGAAGATTCCCCCGGGTAGGTCCTGGCCGGCGGTCAGTGCCGTCGTCCGGTCCGACCACTTTTTGTAGTAGCCGAACGACTGGGGCAACCAGGCCGGCTTCGGCGTGCGGAACACCGGCGTCACCCATCCGCCGAAGCAAGCGAACGCGTGCTCCTCGATCACCCGTCGCACGACACCAATGAAGGTCGGGTCGACATGGCCGTCGTCATCGAGGTAGGCCAAGTACTCGAAACGGGCAGCCCGCGCGCCGGCATTGCGCGCGCAGCTCAAGCCGATTCTGGGTTCACTGACGTATCGGACTCTCTCGTCGTCTCGTGCGAGCGCTTCGACCATCGCGGCCGTGCCGTCTGAGGACCCGTTGTCGACGACAACGATCTCGTAGGGCGTCGACCCGTCGTCCTGATCCGTCAGCGATCGGAGACAGTCGGCCAGGATATCGGCCCGGTTCCTGGTGCAAACGATGACACTCACCATGGGTCTATTCCAACGTTCGCCAGGACCGGCAGGGCGGTGAGACTGGAGCATCAGGCCTGGGTCGTTCCCGAGCGCCGCCGTCCTCGGTCCACGGCCGAAGCCTGCGTGCAGTCACCCGGGTGACTACGGCCGGGTGAAGGTGACATCCTGACTTCCGTGGTCAGCCCGGCCGGCCACTCGAAAGCCGGCGGAGGCGAGTACCCGCACGATTCGTTCGCCGCTCGGCTGATCGTCCGATGCTTCGATATGGATCTCGAGCAATTCGTGACGGCGCAGCAGTCGTTCTCCCCCGGCCAGAATAGCTTCGCTGAGACCAGGGACATCGATCTTGATGTAGTTCGGACACCTGAGACCGTACTCGTCCAGTAGTTGGTCCATCGACAGGAGCAGCGACGCCTGGCGCCCGGGCTGTGGCTTATGCGCCTTGCCCTTGAAGCTGAACGAACGCGCGGGTTGGAACTGCGACACTTCGAGGCGCGCCAGCGACTTGCCGTCGCTCAGGCCCAGGAGCAGCGCGTCCACTCGCGCACTGAGTTCGTTCGCTTCGATGTTCGCGCTGAGAAGGAAATAGTTCACAGCCGCCGGTTCGAAGGCCATGACGGCCGTGTCGCCCCTCAGGCCAGCATAGAGCGCGTAGGTGCCGACATTCGCGCCGATATCCCAGAAGACGCCGCCTGGCTTGAAGCCGTCAATCCAGGCGATCGTTGCCGGCTGACGGTCGAGTGCGGTCGCGGCACGCACGGCCGCTTCCTTTCCTAACATCGTGAACCGGAGTGGACCTCGGGGCGTCTCGAAGCTGATCGTCTCGGACACCATCTGGTTGGCAAACGTGGCCTGGAGCCTGGCTCGCGAGGCCGTCGGCAGGTTCT
>CALQBJ020000267.1 GCA_943328785.2 Bifidobacterium breve | reverse complement strand
CTCAATGCTAAACGCGAATTGCTGATTGCTGATTGCTGATTGGAAATGCCTGCCGCCTACCGGCCATCGCCTAATCGAACGTCGCGACGATCGGAGCGTGGTCGCTGGTGCCGAACTCGCGCGAGACGGGGCAGGCGACGGCGCGGTTGGCGAGGGCCTGGCTGGCGAGAATATAGTCGATGCGCCAGCCGATGTTCCGCTCGCGCATCTGCCGCCATGGCGCCCACCAGGTGAACAGGCCGTCGTTCTCCGGTTCGAGCGCACGCCCGACGTCCACCAAGCCGCGGCCGATGATCCGCTCGAGGATGACCCGCTCTTCCGGCAACTGGCCGATGGCGCGCGGCTTCCGTTCCTTCGGATGGACGTCGATGTCGGCGCGCGCAATGTTGAGGTCGCCGCACAGCACGGCGGTGCGCCCGGCGGTCTGCAGCGCTTCGGCATAGCTGTCCAGTGCGTCGAGGAAGCGGACCTTGGCGGGGAAGTCCTTGCCGCCGTTCGGCACGTAAATCGACGACACGGTCAGCCCTGAGGCCAGATCGGCCTGGACGATGCGATGCTCGAAGTCGAAGGTGGGGTGGGAGAACTGCGGACGTTCAGGCGAGAGCGCCTTGCTGACGTGCAGGCCGACGCCCGAGTAGCCCTTGCCGCCGTGCCAGTAACACCAGTAGCCCTCCATCTCGCAGAGTTCCGTCGGAACCTGATCGGGGGTGGCTTTGATTTCCTGGAGGCAGATGACGTCCGGGCGATCGCGTTCGACCCACTCGACGACCTGGGCGTGACGCGCGCGGATGCCGTTGACGTTCCAGGTGGCGATCTTCACGGCAGGCTGACAGAGCAGGGGGGGAGTTCAGATTGCGACTGGAATCTGTGGGACTCCAATCAGCAATCTGACATCCGCAATCCTAGAACTTGGCGTGCGCGGCCTGACGCTCAGCGGCCGGAACGGCCATGATGTCGGCGTGCGCGGCGACGTGGCCCTTGACCAGCGCCTCGGCCTTCGCGATCGAGTCGGCGTCGCCGTTGCGGTAGATGGCGTTCGCTTCGATGAGGTCCTTCTGGTGCGACGGAGTGGCGTCGACGCTCTCGTAGATCGCGGCAACGGGGCACGCCGGCACGCAAGCGCCACAATCGATGCACTCTTCCGGATGGATATAGAGCATCGTCGCCGTGGCGAACTCGGGTTCGTCCTTACGCGGATGAATGCAGTCGACAGGGCAGACGTCGACGCAGGCGGTGTCCTTGGTCTCGATACACGGGTCGGTAATGATGAACGGCATGCTCGCGAAATCTCCGTCGGGGTGTCCGGACGCCTGGTCAGGAGGCCGGTGGCCCGCAGCGGGGCCAGAACCGTCAAATTATACCCCGCGCCTCAGCTCGCCGACAAAACATCGTGTCGTGAGCGGCCCAGGCACGGCCCGTCCGTCGTCCGCGGTTTATACTCGCCAGCATGGCTGACACTCCAGAACAGACCGAGAAGCGCCGTGGGCCCGAGCCGCCAGACCTGGCCGAAAAAGGCGGCAGCAAGGCCGGCGTGCCCCAGCGCTCGAACAATCGACTGTTCATGCAGCTGCTCGTGTTCGGCGCCTGCCAGGACGCGCGCCCGCTGGCGCATGCGCTCGAGGCCTCCGGCATCACCGGCGTCCTCTACGAGGATGTGAACGACCCGTATGGCGTCGGGCTCCTCACGGTGACGCAGGACCCCAACGAGTTCGTCGACCGCCTGCGCCGGCTGCTGAACGTCGAGCCGTTCGCCTCGCTCGAACAGAAGCACGAATACACCATGCTTGGCCGCACGTACTCCATTGGCTACGAGCCCGACCTGGACGAGACGCTGCTGAACCGTCCGCGCCGCACGGTGCTGACCAAGGACTGGCGTTGGGCGGTGTGGTACCCGTTGCGCCGCAGCGGCAAGTTCGCCAACCTGTCCGAGCAGGAACAGCGCGTCATCCTCTCCGAGCACGGCACCATCGGCATGGCGTTTGGCGCCGGCGACTACGCGCACGACATCCGTCTGGCGTGCCATGGGCTCGACAAGCACGACAACGACTTCGTCGTCGGTCTCATCGGACCGGAACTGTTCCCGCTGTCGGCCGTCGTGCAGACGATGCGGAAGACGCAGCAGACGTCGCTGTACCTGGAGCGACTCGGCCCGTTCTTCGTCGGCCGCGCGGTCTGGCAGAGCGCACTCTAACATCGTCGCGGGTGATGCGTAGCTGCCGGCCTTCAGAACGGTCGGAGGCGCACCTGCAGGTGCGCGGTTACGACTGCACGCGCGCGGCGAACCAGCCTCCGCTGCGGCGACGCCCTGTTCAGCGCGTCAGATCCGCCGTCGCCGCGAAGGTTGGCGGCCGCCGGTGCCGCGTCGCCTGCTCGTAGGCGTAGGCGAGCGTGATCAGCGTCGCCTCACTCCACGCACGGCCGAAGAAGGAAATCCCCACCGGCAGGCCGTGATCGAATCCCATCGGCACGGTGATGTGCGGATAGCCTGCCACCGACGTCACGGTTGAGGGACCGGGGATGGTGGCGGTGCCGCTGTCGCCGTTCACAAGATCGATGAGCCACGCCGGACCACCGGTCGGTGCAACAAGCGCATCGAGCCGGTGCTCGGTCATCACGGCGTCGATCCCTTCCGTGGCTGCCAGCCGACGGTTCTTCGCCAGCGCCTGCGTGTAGGCCGCATCGGTGAGCGGACCCTTCGCGTTGGCCTGCAGCACCAACTCCTGCCCGAAGTGCGGCAGTTCGGTGGCGGCGTGCGCCGTGTTGTAGGCGATGAGGTCGGCGAGGGTGTGGAGCGGGGCGCCGGCCCCCCACCACTCGAAGAATGTCGGGATGTCGGCCTTGAACTCGTAGAGCAGTACTTCGAACTCGCTGTCGTCGAACTGCCCGAGAGTGGGGATGTTTGCCGGGTCGACGATCGTCGCGCCCTGTTTCCGCAGCACCTCGATGGCGGCGTTCGCGAGGGCGTCCGTCGCGGCGTGCGAGCCGAACAGCCGGTTGCGGACGATGCCGATGCGCGCGCCGCGGAGTCCGTTCGGATCCAGTGCCTGCGTGTAGTCGGCTTGCCGCCTGGCCGATGTGATTGTGACGGCGTCGGATGGATCGGGCGCAGCCAGTACCGTGAGCAGCGCGGCGAGGTCGGCGACGCTGCGCGCCATCGGGCCGGCGGTGTCCTGGCTGTGCGCGATTGGGACGATGCCGGTGCGGCTGACCAGGCCAAGCGTCGGTTTCATGCCGACGAGCCCGTTCACGTTGGACGGCGACACGATGGAGCCGTCGGTCTCGGTGCCGACACCGATGGCGGCGAGACTGGCGGCGATGGCCGCGCCAGTGCCGGAACTGGAGCCTGACGGATTGCGGTCGAGCGCGTACGGGTTCTTCGTCTGGCCGCCGCGGGCGCTCCAGCCGCTGGTCGAGCGGGTCGAGCGGAAGTTCGCCCACTCGCTCAGGTTGGTCTTGCCGAGCAGCACCGCCCCGGCGTCGCGCAAGCGAGCCACGATGAACGCATCGCGCGGCGCCCGCGCCTCTGCCAGCGCTAGCGAGCCGGCGGATGTGCGCATGGTATCGCCGGTGGCGATGTTGTCCTTGATCACCACCGGAATGCCGTGGAGCGGACCGCGCACACGCCCGGCCTTGCGCTCGGCGTCCATGCGATCCGCGATGCTGCGCGCGTCGGGATTCAGCTCGATGATGCTGCGCAGCGCCGGACCGGTGCGGTCCACCGCCGCGATACGCGCCAGGTACTGTTCGACGAGCGCCCGCGACGTCGTCGCGCCGGCAGTCATGCGCCGCTGCAACTCGGCGACGCCAACGTCTTCCAGCGCGAACGGACGCGCCGGCGGCTGCGATCGCAGCGTGGCCCCGCCGCCGACGGCGGCTGCCAGCGTGAGGAACAGCCGGCCGAGACGTGCGCCGCGAGGGAACAGAGCCATCTCACTCCACCTTTCCCAGCCAGGCCATCAGGGCCTGACGATCCGCGACGTGCACCAGCAACAGATCCGAGGCGCGCACGGCGTCCGTTAGCAGCGTGCGATCGAGCGTCCGTTCCGCAGCGACACAGGCGCGTGCACACTCGACACGCAGCACCGCGAGGGTCGCGTAGAGCTCGGCGACCTGCGTGCGGATCCCGCGCGATTGGTATGCCGTCCACGACGCGAAGGCTTTCGCGCCGAGGTAGCGGTTCACGCGCCGTGCATGTGCGCGCCAGACTGGCTCGACCCACTGCGCGTCGGCACCGGCGATGTCGGACGGGAGCGCCGGACGCTCGAGCTCCGGCGGCACGGTCGCGCACACAGTGGCCCAGGCCTCGGACTGCGTGAACGGGACGTAGCGCGCATCGAGGTCGGCACTGGCGTCGAGTGACGCGTCCTCGATCTGGCCCTCGACCCACTCGGGCAGCGGACTGGCCTCGACCGTCCAGCGACGGAGCCGCTCGGCTGTTGCGGCCGCTCGGTGCAGCGCGACGAGTGGATCCGCGTCGGACTGGCCGATCGTCTCGACGAGGTAGCGCTCCCACCGCCCAAAGCTCGGCGCGTCGAACAGCACGTCGGGCCGGAGCGACGGCGGCCACTCGCCCGTGGCGTCGAGTCCCTCGTAGCTGAGCGCTGGCGGGAAGGCTGCGGGCG
>CALQBJ020000266.1 GCA_943328785.2 Bifidobacterium breve | reverse complement strand
GTGGCTCCAGGGCGCGAACGAGGTGCGCCGCCAGGGCCGGTGTCGGCGTCGGCAGGGTCTCCGAGGGCGGTACGTAGTGCAGCGATGTTCCCTCGTCTCGGACGGCTTCGTCGGCGATCACCACACAAGGCAGCGGCATGTCTGCGGATACGCGACCGGCCGACGTCATACCCACGATCACCTCGACGCCCGCCGCGTGCAATTGCTCGGCGACAAGAACGGCGTACGGACCGCCGATCGTGCGTGGGACAACACCGCAGCGGATGCCGTCGATTGTCAGGGCCAACATCTGCGTGTGGAAACAGGCCCAGGTCGACACGACGCTGACCGACGCGTCACACGCCAATCCATCCGACAGATCGCCATCGAAATCCAGGATGCACACGGGTGGCACGGGCGCCGCCTCCAGGCGCCGGCTCCTGCGCACGGCCTGCATCAGGTCTTCCGGACGAAACACCGAGGGGAGGGCAAGAGGATGGTTCAGCAGCGGGGTCTGTCTGGACATGGTGGCTCACCTGTGCCGGCAACGATCTTCGCATGCAGTGCCTGGTGCATCCCACGGCTGATTGGACACCCGTGCGTCCCGGCACCATCCGACGCGTCCGCTGGCCCTGGCCCGTCGTCTGGCGTCGCTCGCGGCTGGCCGCGCTTCGGATAGAATCCGCGGCTATGCAGACGATGACTCTTGCCCGCTCCTCGCGCGCGACCGGCCTGGCGGCGGGCGCATGTGCCCTGTTCCTGTCAGGCGCGAGCGCGTCGGCACAGACGCTTGTGGAGAACAGTGCGGAAGTGCGCTTCCAGCTCGACCTCCACGTCCCAGACGCCGCACTGACGCCGCTGCTGCCGCCTGGCTTCACGCTGAACGTGGCGGCCCAGGGGCCGGCCAAGGACTGCAACCTGCGCGCGATTTTCGTCGACAGGTTGACGGTCAACGGCCCCGACGGCAAGCCTGTCGGTAAAGGGTCGAACCGGCTCGTCTATCTCGCCGCGCCTGTGAAGGATGCGTCGGGGGCAAATGCGCAGGTCGTGATTGGCGGCCTGACGGCCGACGCCGCGGATGCGCCGGGGCCGTTCGGCAACTACCTGCTGGCGACGACCGCAACGGCGAGGCGCGCCATCGGCGGCGAGGGGCTCGCGGTCACAGAAACCCAGGACTGGGTCTTCCAGGCGGCCAGCGGCGAGCACCTCGAGATGCATATCGCTTTCGAGCGCGGCGTCTCGAACCGCGGCACCGCCTCGGACACGAAGTTCTACTCGTCGAAGGACGCGTCGAAGGTGCAGATCTCCAAGCAGGAACAGGTGCTCGAGATTCTCCGCAACGCGACGACCAATCCGCCCGACAAGGTGAAGGCGTTCTCCTTCACGGCTTCGGGCGGCAGCTACGCGAAGCTGTTCGACGGCACGGAGAAGCCGGTGAGCTGGGACAACATCAGCTGGATGAACCGGTCTGTCAGTGTGCCCTAGCCCGCATTATTCACAAGCATGATGACCAGCACGACTACGACGTTCATCACATCCCTCCAGAATCCACGGTAGCGCGACGCGAGCGCGCGACCTCGCCGAGACTCGACGATGGACGCAAGGCGATAGCCAGGCGCCGGTGATAACATCCGCCCGCATGAAGCAGTGGATCGCGCTCGCGCTGGCAGTGGCAAGTGTCCCCGTGCTGATGTCGGCACAGCAGGCGGGCTACCCGCAGACGATCATCCCGCCGGGCAAGGGGCCGTTCACCTTCCCTGCCGGGTATGTCACGCCGTGGGAGAAGGTCGAGATTCTGGTGAAGGAAAAGCTGTCACCGAATCTGTTCGTGCTGCACGGGTCGGAAGGCGTCGACACCGCGCACCCCGACGGCTCCGGCGGCCGCGCCATGGCACTCTTCGGGCCTGACGGCGTGCTGATGGTCGATGCACAGAACCGGCAGGTCACCGACAAGACGCTGGCCACCCTGCGCTCGTTCACCACCGGTCCCATCCGGATCATGGTGAACACGCACGTGCACAGCGACCACACCGGCGGCAATGCGTTCTTCGCGAAGCAGGGTGCGCTCATCTATGCGCAGGAGAACCTGCGCAACGAGATGCTGCGGCAGCCGCCGCGCGCCAACGGCGAGCCCGCGCCGCCGCTCGATCCGGCGGGCATGCCGCTGGTCACCTACAACTACGACCCGGCCGCACCGGGCCGGCCGGCCGTCACCTTCCACATGAACGGCGAGACGGTCGACTTCATCCCGATGATGCCGTCGCACACCGCCGGCGACACGATCGTGCGCTTCCGCAACGCGAACGTGATCTACATCGAGGACTTTTACCGCAACTTCGGCTATCCGTTCGCCGATCAGTCGAACGGCGGCTCGATCCGCGGCATGCTCGACGCCACGGACCTGATCATGACGCTCGCTGCGCCAGATACAACGCTCGTCCCCGGTCACGGCACCCTCATGCGGAAGAACGAACTGCTGCCCTACCGGGCCATGCTGGTCGATATCCTCGCCAAGGTGAAGACGCTGCGCGACCAGGGCAAGACACTAAAGGACGTGCTGGCGGCGAACCTCACCGCACCGTACGACAAGACGACGCTGGGCGACACGCAGCAGAGCAAGGACCGCTTCATCACCGAAGTGTTCGACGAGGTGAAGGACTTCCCGGCAGTCGTCGACGGGAAACGGACCATGCCGAGCCACCCGTAGGAGCTATGCGCGACTGGCGGGTGCGGTGTCACCAGCCAGTCGTCGTTCATCGATCTACCGCACCACGAACTGCCCCATCAGCCCCTCGTCCTCGTGGTTGGTCATGTGGCAGTGATACATGTACGGATAGCGCTCGTCAGCCACCTCGTCGAAGCGCGCCACGAATGTCACGGTCTCCCGAATCGGCAGATAGAACGTGTCCTTCCACCCCTGCTCGTACGGCTTCACCTGGGCCGCGCTGCCGTTGCGGGCGACGATCCTGAACTGCACGCCGTGGATGTGGAACGAGTGGCTGAAGATGCCGCCCGCGTTGATGGTCCACGCTTCGGTGGTGCCGCGCGTCACGAACTGATTGACGTAGTCGTGTGAGAACCCGCGGCCGTCGAACGTGAACGGTGGCGGAACGCCCCCGGTGATGCTGACCGCCCGCGCCTGCGTGGCCGTGCCGAGTGCCAGGTCCGACAGCCCCGCCTGGCTCGCCAACGAGGCGGGAACGGTCCGCACGCCGTCCGCCGTCGCAGCGCCGACCGTAATGCGCAGCAGGGAGAAATTCTTCGCGTTCAACAGGCTGCCGAACTCGCCGGACGTCGCAGGCTCGTACCCGCCGAATCCGAATGCCAGCCCCTGGCCATTGCCGTTGTAGGCCATCAGGTCGAGCGTGCTCCCCACGGCATCGCCACCGAGTTCGACGAGCACTTCATAGCGCTCCCCTGGTGCCATCACCAGCCTCGTCACCGGCACCGGCGCCCCCAGCAATCCGCCGTCGCTCCCAATCACCCGGAACGTTCGGCCATCGCTGAAGCCGAGGTTGTAGTCGCGTTCGATCTCAGCATTGAGCAGGCGCAGCCGCACCACCTGCTTCGGCAGCGTGACCGATGCGTTCAGCGTGCCGTTCGCCATCGCGTAGTCGCCGTAGGCAGTGGCGGTGTATTGAAACTGGTTGGCCGTACCACTCGTGGTCGTGAACCGTCGGCTCGTCAGCACCAGCGGAATGTCGTCGACGCCGTAGGTGCGCGGCAACGCCAGCGCCGCTTCCTCGGCGTCACGGACGATGATGAATCCACCGGCACCGAGCGTCAGCTGCTTCTGCGTCGTCGCGTGCATGTGCGGGTGATACCAGTAGGTGGCCGCGTTGTTCTTCACCACGAAGGGGTCGGTCGTCCACGTGCTGCCGGCCTCGACCATCTGGTGTGGACCGCCGTCCACGGGGCCCGGAACCAGCAGACCGTGCCAATGTGTCGTCGTGGCCTCTGACAGCGAGTTGCGCACCGTCATCCGCGCCATCTCGCCCTTGTTCAGGATGAGGGTCGGCCCCCAGAAGTCGTTGCCGTTGTAGCCGTAGGTCGCGGTCGCCGGTCCCGACACCAGCGGCTTCGAGGCGGCGGACAGGGCGAGGTCGTAACTGGTGACGCCGCCCGACGCGGTGCCCGCGAGCAGCGGCGGAATCCACAGGGCACGAGAGCCGGTCTGCTGGTTCGACCCGCCGGCGTCGCCAGACAGTTTGTCGAGGAAGCGTCGCTGCGCCAGTCTCCCCACCCCAGGCTGTCCACCAAGTAGAGTGCTCGACGCGCCCATCACCAGCACCGTGACAGCGACGCCGCCAGCCAGCAGCCCCACATGTGTTCTCGTTGGTCTCGTCATGATGCTCGAGGATAAGCAGGACTTCTTACGATCGGCTTAAGTCGCACGATTTGGCCGTATGCGGCCCTTACGGCTTCCCCACCTGCTGGCAGGACGGCTCGGTCGGAAAGAAGATACAGGTGTTGTTCAGATCGGGTTGGGCATAGTGCTTGTCCCAGCCCGGCTTCTCCACGCGATATCGAAACAGCACCGTGTTGTCCAGATCGAGGTCGCCGCTCCAGATGAACTTTGCGCCGGCGAAGTCCCTGCCCTGGTAGTTGCCGTCCGGGCCGACCCGCTCCGCCGGGTACTCCGTCGCCG
>CALQBJ020000265.1 GCA_943328785.2 Bifidobacterium breve | reverse complement strand
CGCTGTCGGAAAAATACGACCGCTGCTGCTGGAGACAGCGGTGGTGCCGAGCGAATTCCTGTCGGTAGAACTCGCTAATCGGGTGCAGCGCGCTGATCGGCCTATCGGTCACGAAGCGTGGCATGCAGTTCCTCAGGGTGAACGGATCCGAGACGAGGCCAGTGTAGAAGTACGCAGAAACGCGTGTCAAGATTCTGTAACACGCGTCACGCCCGGCGGCTCGCCACCCACCCCGCCAGGCAGCCGACGCCAAGCCCACCCCCGACGATCAGCACCACCAGCAGCGGCGAGAGGAAGCTGACCGACGACAGGTTCAGCGCGGACGCGAGCGGCGTCAGGACGTGCGGGCGGGCCGAGAAGAACACCGCGGCCAGCACCAGCAGCGCCGCGAGGGCGCCCATGCCGCCGTGCAGTGCCCCCTCCATCACGAACGGTCCGCGCACATAGGCCGGAGGCGCGCCGACCAGGTGCATGATGTCCAGTTCGTCGCGCCGCGCGGTCAGCGCCAGCCGCACGACGTTGGCGATGGTGAGCGCCGCCGCGAGGAGCAGGGCGCCGCCGAGCGAGAAGCCGACCAGGCGCAGCACCCGCACCCCGCGGAGCAGCCGGTCGAGCCAATCCTGGTCGTACCGCACATCGGCCACCCCTGGCATCGTCCGCATTCTGGTGACGAGGGCGTCGATTGGAGCAGACTCGCCGGACGAGGAGCGCAGCCGCACGTCCAGCGACGCCGGCAGGGGGTTCTCCTGCATGCCGCCGAGCGTCTGGGCCAGATCGGGGAACGTCTGGCGAAAGCGGGCCAGCGCCATCTCCTTCGAAATGAACTCGACGCTGGTGACGCTGGCGTCGGTGCGCAGGTCGCGTTCGAGCGCCGAGCGCTCCGGACCGCCAAGGCCGTCCTCGAGGTAGACCGACATCTCAGCCGCGCCGCTCCACTCCTCGGCCATCCGCTCGAGGTTCGAGGTGACGATCAGGAACGCGCCGGTCACGAACAGGGCGATGGCGATCGTTGCGGTCGACAGCAGGCTCGACCGGCGTCCGCGCCACAGGCTGGCTGCGGCTTCCTCGAAGGCGTAGCGCAGTAACCGCACGTCAGGACACCTCGACGACGCGGCCGTGTTCGAGGCCGACGACGCGGCGGCCGACACGGCGAATCATCCAGAGATCGTGGGTGGCGACGAGGACGGTGGTGCCGCGCGAGTTCGCCTCGCGGAACAGGTTCATGATCTCCAGCGAGAGGTCCGGGTCGAGATTACCGGTCGGTTCGTCGGCGAGCACGATCTGCGGGTCGTTGACCAGCGCGCGCGCCACGGCCACCCGCTGCTGTTCGCCACCCGACAGGTCCTCCGGGTAGGCATTCATCCGGTGCTGCAGCCCCACCCCCTTCCACACCTGGAACGTCTTGCGCTGCTGCGTTGCGAGATCGACACCGAGCACGCGCATGACAAACGCCACGTTCTGGAACACGGTGAAGCGGGGCACGAGCCTGAAGTCCTGGAAGACGAAGCCGACGGAGCGGCGATGGCTCTGTACTTCGGCGGGCGTGAGGTCGCTCAGGACCCGGCCGCCCACCTTGAGCGTGCCTTCGGTCGGCTGTTCGGCGCAGAGCAACAGGCGCAGCAGCGTCGACTTGCCCGCGCCGCTCGCGCCCGTCAGAAAGAGGAACTCCCCCTTGTCGATGGACAACGTCACGTCGCGCAGCGCATAGACGCCGCGGCTGTAGACCTTCGACAGGTGGTAGGTTTCGATCACGCCGTCAGATCGTTTCGAGCGCCCGTTTCAGGAGATCGTTGACACGCTTCGGGTTCGCCTTGCCTGCGGCAGCCTTCATCACTTGTCCTACCAGGAAGCCGAACGTGGCGGTCTTGCCCGCTCGATATCCTGCCACGGCATCGGCATTCTTCGCGATGACATCGGCGATCAGCCCGACAATCTGCGACTCGTCGTCGATCTGGGTGAGCCCCTGGGCGCTGACGATCGCCGCGGCCTCCTGCCCCGTCGCCATCATCGTCTCGAAGACCCCCTTGGCGATCGCCCCCGAGATAGTCCCCTGCTCGATCAGCGCCAGCAGCCCGGCCAGCTTGTCCGGCGTCACTGGCGACGCCTGGATGTCGCGGCCCGATTCGTTCAGCGAGCGGGCCAACTCGCCCATCATCCAGTTGCTGACCGCCTTGGGCGCGCCGCCTGCCGCCACCGCCGCCTCGAAGTAGTCGGACAGCGCGCGGGTCTGGGTGAGCTGCGCCGCGTCGTATTCCGGCAGGCCGAGGCCGGCCACAAAACGCTGACGGCGTGCGGCCGGCAGTTCCGGCATCGCGCTCCGGTTCGCCTCGATGCGCGCGGCGTCGAGGATGAGCGCTGGCAGATCCGGGTCCGGGAAGTAGCGGTAGTCGTGCGCTTCCTCCTTGCTGCGCATCGACACCGTGACGCCGGCGGCCGAATCGAACAGGCGCGTCTCCTGGCGCACACGCCCGCCCTCCTTGAGGAGGTCGATCTGGCGCTCGATCTCGTACTCGACCGCCTTCTGGAGGAAGCGGAACGAGTTGAGGTTCTTCACTTCGGCCTTGGTGCCGAGCGTGGTCGTCCCGGTGGGGCGCACCGACACGTTGGCGTCGCAGCGCAAGCTGCCCTCTTCCATGTTGCCGTCGTTCACACCGAGCCACACCAGGATGCCGCGCAGGTGTTCGAAGAACGCCGCCGCGTCGCCGGCCGAGCGCAGATCCGGCTCGGTGACGATCTCGATGAGCGGCGTCCCCGCGCGGTTGTAATCCATGTAGGTCTTGCGGTCGGAGTCGGCGAACCCCTCGTGCAGCGACTTGCCGGCGTCCTCTTCCATGTGGACGCGTGTGATCTGCACGCGGCGCGGACCGGCCGGCCCGTTGAACTCCACATGCCCCTCACTGGCGAGCGGTTGCTCGTACTGCGAGATCTGGTAGCCCTTCGGCAGGTCCGGGTAGAAGTAGTTCTTGCGCGCGAAGACCGAGGTTTCGTTGACCCGGCAGCCAATCGCCATCGACGCGCGGATGGCGAGGTCGACAGCGTCGTGGTTCAGCACCGGCAGCACACCGGGAAACCCGAGACACACGGGACAGACATGCGCATTGGGCGGCGCGCCGAACGCCGTGCTGCAGCCGCAGAAGATCTTGGTCTGCGTCTGCAGTTGGGCGTGGATTTCCAGACCGATGACGGCTTCGTAGGTCATGCGTGCGGGCCTGCGGCGACGACGTCGGCGGCAACCGACGACGCGAAGGTCTTGAAGTTGTTCTGAAACATGCGGGCGAGCTTCGCGGCCTGCGCGTCGTACGCCGCCGTGTCGGCCCAGGTACTGCGCGGATTGAGCACCTCAGGTGGCACATGCGGGCACGACTGCGGCACCTGCAGATTGAACACCGGGTGGGTGTCGTAGCGCACGCTGTCGAGGGCGCCGCCGAGCGCCGCGGCAATCATGGCGCGGGTGAAGCGGATGCGCATGCGCGAGCCGACGCCGTACGGGCCGCCGGTCCAGCCGGTGTTCACCAGCCAGACCTGCGCGTCGTGACGAGCGATCTTCTCCCCGAGTAGTTCGGCGTAACGGCTCGGGGCCAGCGGCAGGAACGGCGCGCCGAAGCAGGTGCTGAACGTGGCCTTGGGTTCGGTCACGCCCTTCTCGGTGCCGGCCACCTTGGCGGTGTAGCCCGAGAGGAAGTGATACATCGCGGCCGCGGGCGAGAGCCGCGAGATCGGCGGCAGCACGCCGAACGCATCGGCCGTGAGCATCACGATGTGCTTTGGATGTCCGCCCTGCCCGGACGGCACGGCGTTGTCGATGAACTGAATCGGATACGCCGCGCGGGTGTTCTCGGTGAACTGGTCGGAGTCGAGATCGAGCCGGCGCGTCACCGGATCGATAACGACGTTCTCGAGCACCGTGCCGAAGCGGCGGGTCGTCGCGTAGATTTGCGGTTCCGCCTCGGCCGACAGACAAATCGTCTTCGCGTAGCAGCCGCCTTCGAAGTTGAACACGCCGTGGTCGCTCCACCCGTGCTCGTCGTCGCCGATGAGCCCGCGGTCGGGGTCGCTCGACAGCGTGGTCTTTCCAGTGCCCGAGAGCCCGAAGAAAAGGGCCGTGTCGCCGTCCGCACCGATGTTCGCCGAGCAGTGCATCGAGAGCACGCCGCGCAGCGGCAGCAGGTAGTTCAGCGTGCTGAAGATCGACTTCTTGATCTCGCCGGCGTAGCTCGTGCCACCGATGAGCACCAGCCGTTTGGCGAAGTTCAGCGCGATCACCACCTCGGAGTTGGTGCCGTGGCGGATCGGGTCGGCCTTGAACGAGGGGCTGTCGATGACGGTGAACTCCGGCACGTGCCCGGCCAGATCGTCGAGGATGAAGAGATTGCGCGCGAACAGGCTGTGCCAGGCGTATTCGGTGATGACGCGGATGGGGAGCCGGTAGCGGCCGTCGGCGCCGGCGTAGCAGTCCTGCACGAACAACTCGGCGCCGCGCAGCGACGCCAGCATGTCCTCGTGCAGGCGGTCGAAGTGCTCGACCGACATCGGCCGGTTCGGCCCCCCCCAGGCGACGTGCTGCTCGCTCGACGGTTCCCTGACGATGAACTTGTCGTTCGGCGAGCGGCCGGTGTGGAGACCGGTTCGGCAGACCAGCG
>CALQBJ020000264.1 GCA_943328785.2 Bifidobacterium breve | reverse complement strand
CGGCAACGTGGTCTACCGTGCGGCGGCCGTGCGCACGGTCGGCGGCTTCGACGAGTCGCTCGGCTACGGCTACGACAACGACATGAGTTATCGGCTGCGCGCCGCGGGTTTCAGGCTGCGCTACGTGGCGGCGGCCTGGAGCACGCATCGCTGGCGCGAAGGGCTCGCCGGCTACCTGCGGCAGCAGTACGGCTTCGGCTACGGGCGTCTCGACCTCGTGGCGAAGCATCGCGGGCGGCTCGCGGGCGATTCGGTGTCGCCCCTCGTGATGATGGCGCATCCGGTGCTCACCGCCCTCGCTTTGGCGATGATGGCGGGCGCGGCCGTGCATCCGGGGTTCTCGCCTGGCGCTTCGATCGGGCTGCTGCTGCTCCTCGCGTTGGCGGCGGAACGCGCATGGGTCGGGGCCCGCGCGGCGCGCCGCTTCAGCGACTGGGTGCCGCTGCTGTTCCCGCTGGTGCACCTACTGCGCGACCTGGCCTGGGTGGCGGCGATCGCGGTCTGGCTGATCCGTCGTGCCGCCGGCGCACGCACGCACCCCAGACACAGCATGCGGCCAAGGCGCGTCGATGACGACCGCGAGGCCGAGCCTGCCTGAACGTCAGCGGCGCGGGCCGAATTGACCGCGGTAGAAATCGAAACAGCCACCCGCAACCGCCAGCAGTCGCGGTGCCGCGTGCGACGGCGACGCCTTCAGCGCAGACGCGACATTCAATAGCAGCACGCCGAGTTGCCTGGCCGGGCCGGCGTTACCACCGTGGATCGACGACGCCAGTCGCAGGTGGTTCCGCGCAGCGTAGTAGAGCCGGTCTGGTGAACGCGACGGCAGCGACTGGGCGCGCGCATGATAGGCACGCGCCGGCGAGACGACGGTTCCGATGCCTGCCGCTCGCGCACGCAGACAGAAGTCGAGATCTTCGAAGCCGAAGAAATAGTGGTTGTCGAGCACGCCGATGTGTTCGAACACCCGTCGCTCGACGAGCATCAGACAGCCACTGACGGCGTCGACCACAGCGGGTGCGACTGGCGCCAAGGTCACACGCTCGCCGGCCAGTCGCATCCGCATGCGCCCCGATGTGACGTCGAACAACAGCCCGGCTGAGTCGATTCGGTCCGGTGTGTCGCGCGCAAGCAATGTCGGCCCAGCGATGCCCGCGTCTGGTTCAGCCCCCAACGCGTCGACCAGTCGCGCCGTGCAGTCAGGCGGAACGGTGACGTCGCTGTTCACCAGCAGCACGTGCGTGGCTCCGGCGTGCAACGCTCTGGCAATGCCAACGTTCATGCCGCCGGAGTAGCCGAGATTTTCGGCCGTGCTGACGCAGTCCACGCGGTCGGACAACTCGGCAAGCGTCCGTCCGCACTCCGTCGTGTCGCTGTTATCCACCACCGTTACCGACGCCAGCGGCAGCGTCTGCGCCAGCAGGCTCCGCACGGCGAGTAGCGTCTGGTCCGGCGTGTGATAGTTCAGCACGACGGCGTGCACGTCCCGATGTGTGTCGCTGCCGACCTTCAGGTCGGCCCTGTTCAGCGCAGCGCTGTAGCCGTCCCGCATGGTGCGTGTATCGTCTTCGATCATGCGGACCGGCGTCATCTGTGAGGCGAGTATGGAGAGCAGTGCGCGGTCGTGCAGCAACCGCAGTAGCTCGGCGTGGAGCGCATCAATATTCCCGGCTGGGAATAGCCGCCCGTTCTCGTGGTGCCGGACACGTTCGGGAATGCCGCCGATGTCCGAGGCAACGACCGGCACACCAGAGAGAAGCGCCTCGTGGATGACGAGCGGGCTGTTCTCCGGCCAGATCGACGGCACTACCAGCACGTCGAGGTCTGCGTAGGCGCGATGCATCTCGCGTTCAGGCCGCCAGGCGTGGAGTGTCACGTGCGGCGTGCGCAGCAGCGGTTCGAGGACGGCGCGATAGGCGTCGTCGCCGTGATACGGCGCGTAGGCCCCGTAGAGAGCGAGCGTCGCGGCTCCCGCTGGCAACCGGCGGAACGCCTCGAGCAATACGTGCGGTCCCTTCGACAGCATCAGGCTGCCGATGAACCCGATTCGCAGTGGCGGTGCGTCAGGCCCTGGCGTGCTGCGGGTGAAGCGGTCGCGCTCGAACCCGTAGGGCGACAAATCGATGCGGTCGGCAGGAAAGCCGGCGTTGATGAAGACGCCGCGCAGATGCGCCGAGGGGGCGTAGAAGCGCGTGATGTGCGACGCCACCTCCCGCATGTGCGCGCGGCGCGCGGACGCGGCGTGTTGCGCCGACCCGCCGCTGCTCACCCCAGAAGCCACGAGGTTCCCAATCGCGCGCACGGCACGGCGGCCGGCAGGCGGCAGGTGCGGCTCGACGCGGCGGACCATGGCGGCGGCGCTGCCAACAACTGCGGGGACGGCGGCGCTCTCGTCCACGCACCGCCCACACGCGCCAGGGGTGACGCACACGCGGCAATCGCGGTCGAGTAACTGGCCACGATGACACAGCAACCAGTAGTCGTGCAGCGTCATGACACAGGGCACGCCACGCGAGTGCAGGTGCGCCGGAATCTGTGTCGACAGGCAAGTGAGGTGATGGATGTGTGCGACGTCTGGCGCGAACGTGTCGATCAGCTCGGCGGCGAGTGCGGCAATGCGCGGCTGCGTGTACGACTCTTCGAACGAACGCACGGTGCGGAAGGTGTGGTTGATGCGCACGACGCGCACGCCGCGATGTTGCGTCTCGCGCACCTCACACTCCGGTCGCGCCGGGTCGTTGTCACGCGTCAGCACGAGTACGTCGTCGCCGAAGCTGTCGCGGAGTGTACGTGCGTGCGCTTCGGCGTAAACCTCGCTGCCGCCGCGAGCCGCCGGTGGATAGCCGTGGACGACGATCAGGACGCGCATCAGACGCGTCGACTCCGCACGGCCGCCGTCCCGCGCACCGCGCGCCGGCCGCCGATGAACTGCCCGAGCGGCCACGCCACGGCCAGAGCGAGTGCGTGCGGCAGCGATTCCACCGGCACCCCGGTGGGCGCCTGTCGCCTGAGTTGCAGGTGCAGCGCCGCGGTTGACGCCAGACTTCGCATCAGCGCCCGCCAGGTCGGAATGGTCCGCACACCGAACAGTCGATGCAGTTCGCGGTGGAGGAGCGCCGTGCGTTCGAACTCGTAGCTGGCCGGCCGCGCGTGTGAGTGCACGACGACCGCCTCTGGCACGAAGGCGAGCGCGTGACCGGCGAGCAGTACTTGCCGTGCCCACGCCAGGTCCTCGGCGACCGGCGTGTCCGCGAAGGGAGACGCCTGCCATGCCGTGCGACGAAGGCAGGCGCAGACATTGTCGAAGGTGCAGAGACGCAAGCGGTCCAGCGGCGGCATTGCCGCGAACGCCGCCGCGTCGTCGATGCGAGCCACCACCGGCGCGCGCGAACTGCCGGCCCAGTGCGCGTGATAGTGCCGCGCAATGACGCCGGCCTCCGGCCTGGTGACCTGACGAGCCCAACTGCCGGCCAGCGCCGGTGTCTGGTGCAGCGGCGACACCAGTGCGTCGAGCCAGTGTTCGTCAGCCGGCACCGCATCCTGTGAGAGCAGGACGATGAACGAGCCGGAGGATGCGGCGATGGCCTGGTTGCGCGTCAGGCCGTGATTGAACTGCGCCGCGGCCGTCTGGAGCACGCGAGTGGCGCGAGTGTGCACGAATGCGAGGGTGCCGTCAGTCGACTCCGTATCGATCACAACAATCTCGACCTCGAAGCCATGCACCTGTTGCGCGAGGGCGTCGAACAGGGCGGGCAGGGAGTCCATGCCGTTGCGCGTCGGCACGACAATCGAGACGGTCGGGCGCGTCATGGCCGTGTCGCCTCAGGCTCACCCAGGACCTCGATATACGCCGCATCCCATTCGTCGGCGTCGCGGTCGATCGACTTCACGATGGTCTGCGAGGTGCGCAGACGATGGAGCAGTGCGGGGTCGTCGATCAGGGCTTGCAGCGCGGTAGCTAGCGCGTCGACGTTGCCCGGTTCGAAGAGCAGTCCATTTCGACCGTGTTCGACGAGGTCCGCAAGTCCACCGATGCGCGACGCGACCACCGGCACACCGGCCATGAACGCTTCGTGCGCGACGAGTGGCGAGTTCTCGAGCCAGATGGACGGCACCACCAGAATGTCGAGCGCGTCGTACACCTCGTCCGCCCGTGATTGCGCGAACCGACCGGCGAATGTCACAGGCAGGCCGCTCGAACGCGGGCGCAGGCTCGCGATGTACTCGGGGGAGATCGCCGTGTCGCCGTGCACCGAGAGCGCGAAGCTGCCGGCCGGCAACTGGCGCACGGCCTCGATCAGCACGTGCAGCCCCTTGTGCCACACCGGCGTGCCGACGAACCCGATCCGCAACGGTCCGCGATGCGCGGGACGAACGGGCGGCGTGGCGCGCGGACGGAAGCCGTAGTCGGACACGCGCAGCCGTTCGGGCGGCGCGCCGAGGCTGGCGTATTCAGTGGCGATCGACGGCGAGGGCGCCACCACGAGATCGAGCTGGTCGAAGATCCGGCGCGCGGCGTCGAGGCGAGCGGTGATGTCGTGGGCCGTTGCCGGCAGTGTTGGCAGGTGGCTCGCAACGGACGCGGTCAGCGTCGGCGCGATGGCCCGCACGGCCCCGGCGGCGATCGCCAGAGGCGCCGCGATCAGCGGCTGACGTCCCGCGAGACGGCTGAAGGCGGCGCGCGTGCCGAAGGGTGATTCGCCGAAGCAGCGAGCGCAGCGGTTGGGCTCG
>CALQBJ020000263.1 GCA_943328785.2 Bifidobacterium breve | reverse complement strand
TGAAAAACGGCCGCCGCGGCTCGCTGAGCGGCAAGCTGCGGGTCAAGGGCATCCAGTGTCACGTCGCCTACCCGGAACGTGGCCGCAACCCGATCCACGACGCGGCGCCGGCCCTGGTGGAGCTCGCGGCCACGCAGTGGGATGCCGGGAACGAATACTTCGGTCCCACCACCTTCCAGATATCGAACATCCACGCCGGTACCGGTGCGCCGAACGTCGTCCCCGGCACACTGGACGTGCAGTTCAACCTGCGCTTCTCGCCGCAGTCGCCCGCGCTGTCGTTGCAGCAGCGGGTGCAGGCGGTGCTCGACAGCCACGGGCTCGAGTACGAGCTGGTGTGGACGATCTCCGCCGAGCCGTTCATGACGCCGGACGGTGAACTGGTGATGGCGGTGCGGGACGCGGTGATGCAGGAGGTCGGTGTGGCACCGACATTATCGACGAGCGGCGGGACCTCGGACGGCCGCTTCCTGACGACCATCGCGGAGCAGGTGGTGGAGTTCGGGCCGATGAACGACACCATCCACAAGATCGACGAGCGGATTGCGGTGGCGGACCTGAGCCCGCTGTCAGCGATCTACGAGCGCGTCACGCGGCGACTGCTCGGACTATCTGGGCCGCGGGCGCACGAAGCCTGAGCCTCGCCCCCCGCGGCCGCGGACACGCTAGCTGCGGCTTACTTGCTCCAGGGCGGAACAACCTTGTTCATGCGCGCGTAGGCAATCAACTGCCCGAGGTGTTCGTGCAGGTCGCCGCCGATCATCAGCGAGGCTTCGATCGCCGAGCGCGGCTGGCCCATCACCGGGCGCTTGCCGGTGATCGTAGCCGGGTCGATGCCGGCGAGCTGCGACTTCGTGTGGTCGAACGTCTTGTTGATAGCCGCGATGAGTTCGGCCTTGTTGGTGGACTTCGCGAGCGCCTGCATCTCTTCGCGCGGCAGCAGTGGCTTGCCGCCGAAGCCGCCCGGCACGAAGCCGTTGAACTCCGACGCCACGAGCGCCAGCACTTCCGCCACCGAACGCACGCCTTCCATTGGGCGCCAGGTCATCTTGTCGTCCGGGAACGCACCGCCCAGTTGCACGAACTTCGTCTTCACGCCTTCGAGGTCGGCGAGGAACGCCGTTTTCACGGCGGCGGCGTCTTCCTTGGTCATGTCCTGCGCGCGCGCAGGCGTGGAGAGGGCGGCGGTCGCGAGCACGGCGGCGAGGGCAACGACGACGCGACAGCGCCAGGTCTGAACAGTCTTCGACATCATGAGTCTCCTTCTCGGCCGGGGGCCGAATGGGCGTGATCTTACACGAGCAGGCCACCCGGACGGCGTGTCCGGCCGGCGGGGCTAGTAGCGCAGCAGCCGAGTCACCTTCACGGCCACCGACCGGTTGAGCAGCCCGGTCGGGGTCTGGGTGTCGAGCAGGTTGCGGCCGTCGCTGTAGACGAGGAAGAGTTCGCTGCCGGGCCGGTATTCCCAGCGCAGGCGGGCGCTCGAGGTAACCGAGTGGCCGCTGATGTTGTACTGCATGAGGCTGCTGAGGATCATGCGCGGCGACGGCGTGAAGATGAGCCGCGTGGTCACCAGTTGGGCCGAGAAGGTGCCGAAGGGCAGGTCGACCCAGTTCAGCGAGAGGCTCGGCTCGACCGCGAGCTGCGGTCGCAGCGCCACGCGACCGCTGTAGCTGGTCTCGGTCCGGTGCCCGCCGTAGAGCGCCCCGTGGCCGAACGCCAGCCGGCCGGAGACCGGACGCTGCTGGCCGAGCGAATAGGTGACGCGCACGTTGTCCGAGTCGTAGCCGCCGACCGGGACGATCACGCCGGGCGAGATCGCGAACGCCTTCGGGATCAGCTCGTAGCCGTGGATGTACTCGGCGGTGGTCTGATCGCTGTTCTGGAACTCCGTCTGGAAGTAGCCGCGCAGTTCCTTGTTCTGGACCTGGGTGGCGCTGGCGTCCGTCACGTAGTCGATGCTGCCGAGGAACGTGTACTTCCGAACACGGTTGCGCCGCTTCGGACGCGGCGTGAAGCGCGCCTCGGCGGCGCTGCGGCGGAAATCGGTGCGCCGGACATAGCCGACCTGCGGATCGAAGTGCTCGCCGATCAGCAGGTGCTCGGCCTGGACACCGTAGCGGTCTCCGGCATATTCGAGGGTGCCGCGATAGGTCGCGGTGCCACCGTCGAGTCCGGGCGTGTCAGTGCGCGCGTAGAACGCGTTGGCCGTGACGTTGGTCAGCAGGAAGAAGTTGCCGTCGACGCCGACGAGCGTGTTCGCGCCGCCACCGTTGATGCCGACGGAGCGCCGTGTGCCGACGAAGCCGATGTTGCTGCGGCGCAGCACATCACGCTTCACCCGCACCGTGCTGAAGTTGGTGGCCCTGGCCCCGATGCTGGCCTTGTCGCCGGTCTCGATATTCAGTGCGCCGATGCTGTAGCGTCCCGTGCGTCCCGTGACGCGGCCGCCGCCGAGCACAGGCACCTCCTGCCCCTTCAGCAGGCCGACCTGCCGGCTGAAGAACATGACGGGAACGTCGCCGGGCGAGCCGCCGTTGCCAGAGCCGATGCCGCCGAAGGCGAAGATCCCCTGCCCCTCGAGGAAGAAGTCGCGCTTCTCCGGGAAGAAGAGGCTGAAGCGGGTGAGGTTCACCTGCTGCAGGTCCTCCTCGACCTGCGCGAAGTCGGTGCGCACGGTGACGTCCGCAATCAGGCTGCGCGTGAGGCCGTACTTGAAGTCGAAGCCGCCGTTGCCTTTCAGGTCGTTCGAGAACGGTACTGTGGCGGTGCGATCGGTCGTCGACGTGGCGACGGCGTACGGTTTCAGCTCGAGGTTCTTCGACACGCTCGGCGTCTCGAGCCCCACCATCGTGCCCGCCGGTCCCATGCGCCCGATAGCGGCGCCCGTGCCGTAGGACGCGGGCATCGCGGTGAGATACGAGTACTCGTTCTTCCACTTCACGACACGCCGGAAGTTCACGCCCCACACCTGTGGTCCAGGCGCAGGATAGCGGAGCGACTTGAAGGGAATGGCGAATTCGGCGGTCCAGCCGCCGTCGAACGTGCTGGTGCGCACGTCCCATACGGTGTTCCAGTTCGAATTCAGCACGTCGTCGACGATCGCCTGATCGCGATAGGTACCGAGGGGGGTGGTCTGGAAGAACAGTCCGTTGCGCCGGTCGAGGAACGTGTCGAAGACGACGGTGAAGCTCTCGTTCTGCGTGACGTTGTTATGGTCACGCCGCATCTCGGTCACCACATCGCGTTCGGGATGGCTGTCGTAGCAGCGGGCGCTGACGTAGATATTGCGGTCGTCGTAGAAGACCCAGACCAGAGTCTTCTCGGAGGCGGGCTTCCCTTCGCTTGGCTCCTGCTGGATGAAGCCGTCGATCGGCGGCGTACTCGCGTAGACCTCATCGTCGAGCCGGCCGTCGAGTTGCAGTGGCCGCTCGAGCCGCACGGCGCGGATCGTCGCCTGGCCTGCATCGTTGCGGGCCACGGTGGCCGGTGCGGATGGCGGCGGCACGACAGGCCCACGGGCCTGTGCGAGCAACGGGTCGTGAAGGGCACCGGACAGTGCCATCAGGCACACCACCAGCAGGACAGACGAAAAGGGACGGCACTGCATGTTCAGGGGTGGCTAGTCTAGCCGACCCGGGCCACTAGAAGTTCGGTTTGCTGCGCAAGACGCCAATAGGGATGAGCAGCGACGAGTAGTCGTACTGCCGGTCCTCGTGGAGGATGACGCCGTCCGTCCTCGTGGAGAGCCGCACACCTTCGAGGCGGCCAGGTGCTCCGGATTACGGGCGCGCCAGTCCGCCAGGCGGTAGTCGAAGAATCGGACGATCTCGTCGAGCTGATGGAAGATAGCGAACACACTGAGAGGGGGGCCAGCATGGGTAGGTTCTGGAACGCCGCAATCGCAGTCGCGATGGTGACAACCGTTGTGCAGGGCGCCGTCGCTGCGCAGGGAGGCGCACCTGTGGTGCTGCCACCCATCTCGCCGGCGCCACGTGCGGCCGTGACGATGCTGGCATCGCGCCTCGACCTCGAGCGCTACAAAGCCACCATCAAGGGGCTGACGCAATTTGGCGACCGCCGGCAGGGCACCGAACGCAATCGCAAGGCGGTGGACTGGATCGAAGCGCAGTTGAAGAGCTACGGCTGCCCGACGGAGCGCATCCGCTACATGCACGACCCGCCGCCGCCGCGGCCCGGCCAGACGGCAGGGGCGCGTCCCGCCGAACCAGCGCCACCTCGTGCCGTGGGTGGCGGCCGTCCCCGCGGCGTGCGCACCACGACCGGCGTCAACACCGATCCGCTGAAGCAGCCGAACGAGGCGCTGCGCGCCCTCAACCGCGAGCCGACGGTCAACGGACCGCGCGAGGAGGTCTACTGCACCAAGGTCGGCACCACCCATCCGGACGAGATGTACATCGTCGCGGCGCACATGGACGGGCACGGCTGGGGCGAGGCGGCCAATGACGACGGTTCAGGCACGGCGCTCGTGATGGAACTGGCGCGGATCTTCAGCATGCCCGACGTGCAGACCGAGCGGACGATCCGCTTCGCCCTCTGGAACAATGAGGAGACGGGGCTAAACGGTGCCGGCGCCTATGTGGAGCAACGGAAAGGGCTGCAGGGGCAGGAGGACCCGGCGGGGTCGGGTCGCTACCCGGAGCCACGCTGGCTCGGCATGATCCAGCACGACATGATGCTCTTCGACCACGGCATGCCGCGCGCCGATGGCACCATTCCGCCAGAGCAGCGCCAGG
>CALQBJ020000262.1 GCA_943328785.2 Bifidobacterium breve | reverse complement strand
GGTACTCGATCGAGATACCGTCCAGCGTGTACTGATGCGCGTCCGCGTACTTCGACGCAATCTGGTCGAACTTCGGCTGGACGTGGTCCATGCTCGCCAGCTTGGTGTTGATTTCACCCGAGATGAAGTACTTCTCGCGCAGCGGCTCGAGCAGCTCGCGCAGGCTCTTGCCCTTCTTCGACATCAGCTCGAGGATGAGCAGCGCCGGGATAAAGCCGTTGTCGGCGAAGAAGTTGTCGCGGAAGTAGTAGTGCCCCGTGACCTCGCCGCCGAAGATGCCGTTCGTCTCGCGCATGCGCCGCTTGAAGAACGCATGCCCGACGCGGTTCATCAGCGACGTGCCGCCGTGAGCGGCGACGATGTCGCGGACGGCGTAGCTGGCGCGCAGGTCGTAGATGATCGTCGAGCCCGGCGTCTTCAGCAGGAACGCCTCGGCGAGCAGCGCCGTGATGAAGTCGCCCGAGATGAATTCGCCGCTGCCGTCGATGAAGAAGCAGCGGTCGGCGTCCCCGTCCCAGGCGATGCCGATGTCGGCCTTCTCGGCAATCACGCGCTCGGTGATGTCGACGCGGTTCTCGTCGATGAGCGGGTTCGCCTCATGGTTCGGGAAGCGGCCGTCGATCTCGAAGCACAGCCGCGTCGTCTTGCACGGCAGTTTCTCGAAGAGCCGCGGCGCGACGAGCCCGCCCATGCCACTGCCGGCATCGAGCACGACGTTGAACGGCTTGATGATCGACGCGTCGATGAAGCCCATCACGTGGTCGATGTACGCATCGAGCGTGTTGGCCTGCGACACCGAGCCGCGCACGGCGGCCGGCGCCGGAATCGTGCCAGCCGTGATCATGTCGCGGATGTCCGAGATGCCTTCTTCACCCGATAGCGGGAACGCCTCGCGGCGCACCATCTTCATGCCGTTGTACTGCTTCGGGTTGTGCGAGGCAGTCACCATCACGCCGCCGTCGTGGCCGTCCTTCGCCACGGCGAAGTAGAGCATGTCGGTGGCGATCATCCCGTAGTCGACGACGTCGCAGCCCTGCGAGGTGGCACCGTCGATGAAGGCCTGGGCGACCGAGGGCGACGACAGGCGCATATCGCGGCCCACTGCGATGCGCTTGGCCTTGAGGTAGGTGACGAACGCCGCGCCGATGGCGCGCGCCGCCTCCTCGTTCACCTGGTCAGGGTAGGTGCCGCGAACGTCGTACGCCTTGAAGATGTCAGGGTTGATCGCGATGGACATGGACGCTCCTGCGGATGCTGACGGTCCGGCTACAACCGGACACGACGAATTGCAAATGTCGAATTGCTGATTGCCAATTGCTGAACGTTCACGTCAGCCCTCAGCAATCAGCCTTTAGCAATGTTCAGAGACGGCTGAAGTCCGTCAGCACGGATTTGTCTCCGAGCACGACGCCGTCCTCGACGGAAGCGTTGCGCCCGATGTGGCAGTGCCGGCCGAGGATGGAGCGGCGCACGACCGCGTCCTGACAGACGCGCGTGCTGGCCCACAGAATGGACCGCTCGATCGTCGCGTGCTCCTCGATGTGACACTGCCGGCCGATGACGCTGTACGGGCCGATGTGCGCGCCCGCCTTCACGACGGCTCCCTCTTCGATGTAGCAGGGGCCCTCGATGACGGCGCCGTCCTCCACCCGCGCACCGGGCGCGATGACGGTGCTGCCTGGCGCCGTCGCGAACGGCGGCGCCACGCAGCGTCCGTCCATGATGTCGCGATGCACCTGCGTGTACTTCTCGGGGGTGCCGATATCGATCCAGTAGCCGCGGTCGACGTAGGCCACGAACGTTTCACCGCGCTCGATGAGCGACGGGAAGAAGCTCCGTTCGATCGACCACGGCTCGTCCTTGGGAATCCGGTCGAAGGTGTC
This sequence comes from Bifidobacterium breve, assembly GCA_943328785.2. Taxonomy (GTDB): domain Bacteria; phylum Acidobacteriota; class Vicinamibacteria; order Vicinamibacterales; family CAVVIG01; genus CAVVIG01. The sequence goes on along the minus strand of CALQBJ020000262.1, from coordinate 2,890 downwards.
CGGTTCGAGGACGTAGATGCCCGCGTTGATCGTGTCGCACGTGATCTCGTCGGCCTTCGGCTTCTCGAGAAAGCGCGTGATGTTGCCCTGAGCGTCGGTTTCCACCAGACCGTAGGCGGTGGGGTTGTCGACCGGCGTGAGCACGATCGTCGCCTTGGCCTTGCGTTCGCGGTGCAGCCGCAGCACGGCGGCGAGATCGACATTCGTCAGTACGTCGCCGTTGAAGACGACGACCGACTCGTGGAGCGACTCGCCGGCATAGCGCACGGCGCCTGCGGTGCCGAGCGGAGCGGGCTCGACCACGTAGCGGATGTTCAGCCCTGCGTCACTGCCATCGCCAAAGATCTCCTCGATCCGGCGTGGCTGGTAATTGAGGCTGAGAATGACCTCGTCGATCTCCGGAACCTGCTTCAGGAGATCGAGCTGGTAGTGAAGGAATGGCCGCTCGAAGATCGGCACGATCGGCTTCGGCGTGTGTATCGTGAGTGGTCGGAGGCGTGTGCCCTTGCCCCCTGCGAGCATGATCGCCTTCATAGGCAATCAGCGATGTTATCATGGCCAGACTCGCCGACATGAACCTGCCGAACTCGCTGTCGATCACGCGGATTTTCCTTGTGCCGCTGCTCGTCGTGGTGCTGCTCACCAAGTTCGAGGGGCGCATGCTCTTCGGCGTTCGCAAGGAACTGGTCGGCGCCGCCATCTTCGGCATCGCCTCGCTCACCGACTGGCTCGACGGCTATCTCGCGCGCCGGCGCGGTCAGATCACCGCCCTCGGCCAGTTCATCGACCCATTCGCAGACAAGTTGCTCACCATTGCGGCGTTCATCTCGCTGGTGCAGATGGATCTGGCGCCCGCCTGGATGGTGGCCATCATCATCGGCCGCGAGTTCGCCGTCACCGTGCTGCGCGCACTGGCACACGCGCGCGGCGCGGCGATGCCGGCCTCGTCGCTCGGCAAGATCAAGATGGTGGCGCAGGTGGTGGCGATTCTCGCACTGATCCTGGGGAAGGATCACCTGCACCAGTTCGTCATCGTCGGGCAGATTGCCCTGTGGATCGTCGTGCTGACCGCGCTGGTCTCGGCCGCCGACTACTTCCGCCGCTTCGGTCCGCTGCTGCTGACGTTGGAGTTGCGCGGCAAGAAGTGACACGGCGGACCTTCCGGTCCGCCGCTACCTCAGGATGGCTTCTTCGCGGCGACCGCGGCCGGCGTGCCAGGAATCGGCGCGCCGCTCTTGATGGCTTCGATCCGCTTCTTAGCGTCCACCAGATAGGTGCTCTGCTGGAACTCGGTCACCAGTTTCTCGTAGAGCGGCAGCGCCTCGGCCTGCCGGTTCACCTGGATGAGCGATTCGCCCAGGTAGTAGTAGGCGCCGTCGCGGCCGGTGAACTGCGGGTCGTCCTTCAGCAGCGTGCTCAGCCGGTCGATCGCACCCGGATACCAGCGGACGCGCCAGTAGAAGCGGCCGACCTCGAATTCCGCTTCGCTCAGCCGATCCTTCGCCTCGCGCAGGCGATTCTTCGCGTCCGGCGCGAGCGTGCTGTTCGGGTAGCGCACGAAAAACGTCTCGAACTCGCGGACGGCGTCGCGCGTTTCGGTCTGGTCGCGCTGGGCTGTGCGCATCTGGCGGAAGTGTGCCAGCCCGAGCTTGTACTGTGCGTAGTCGGCGCGCTGGTGCGTGGGGTAGAACGAGAGGAATTCCTGGAACTCGGAGATGGCGAGCACGAGCGACTCGGGCGAACCCTCGCCGATGTAACTGTCGCCGATGCCGAGCTTGGCGTCGGGCCGCACCTGGCTCTGCGTGTAGGTTTCGGTCACCTGCTTGAAGAATTCGCGCGCGGTGAGCCACTTCTTGTTCTCGAGCGATTCGAGGCCGCGGTCGTAGAGGAATTGGTCGGGCTGGGCCGTACCTGGAGGCACCGCACGGCGGCCGTTGGCCGACGCACAGCCCGACAGCAGGGTGAGTCCGAGACAGAGAGCCGCGAGCGCCGAATAGGTTCGAACAGCTGTGGTCATGGTTGCAGGATTCCGGTCAGCCACGAAAACTCCGCGGCAAGGCCGCGTTCGAGATCCGTCGTGGGGCGGAAGGCCAGATCGGCACGCGCCAGTTCCGTATCCGCGTAGGTGTGCCGCATGTCGCCCTTCTGTGCCGCTTCACGCGCGATGACCGGTTGACGTCCGGTGACCCGCCCGATCAGCTCGAGCACGTGGTTCAACGACACCCGCGAACCGCCCCCGATATTGTATACACGCCCCGAAACACCTCGTTCCGCGGCCGCGATGTTCGCCGAGACGATGTCCTCGACGAACGTGAAGTCGCGCGTCTGTTCACCGTCGCCGTAGACCGCGATCGGCGTCCGCTCGAGCGTGGCCCGCAGAAACTTGTGGAACCCCATGTCTGGCCGCTGGCGCGGTCCGTAGACCGTGAAATAGCGCAGCGACACGGTCGGCACGCCGAAGTTCACGAAATACAGGTAACAGAGCTGTTCCGCCGCCAGTTTGCTCACGCCGTAGGGCGAGACCGGTTGCGGCAGCGCATCCTCGCGCATCGGCATGGCGACCAGGTCGCCGTAGACCGATGAACTGGACGCATACACGAGCCGTTCGATGCCGGTCCCGACGCAGGCCTCGAGCAGCATCTGCGTCGCTTCGATGTTGTTCGTTGTATAGACGTCGAAATCGCGGCCCCAGCTCTTTCGAACCCCGGCCTGGGCGGCCAGGTGGAACACATGGGTCCGATCGGCGACCAACCGGCCGAGGTCGGCGTCCTGAAGCCGGCTCTCGATGAAGCGGAAATTCGGGGCGGTCCGCAGGAACGCCAGGTTCCGCTCCTTCGCCTCACGCGGGTAGTAGTCGGTGAAGCAGTCGATGCCGACGACATCGTCCCCG
>CALQBJ020000261.1 GCA_943328785.2 Bifidobacterium breve | reverse complement strand
GTCGGCATCACCGGCGCCGGCTCCTCGACCATCCGGATCGAGGGCGGCGGCAAGCTCGGTGGGGCGTCGCACACGCTGTGGGGCGACTACATCGAGGCTGGCAGCTGGGCCGTGGTGGCCGCGATCACCGGCGGCGAGATCGACGTGCGCGGCGCGCGCGCCGACGACATCGAGGTGATTGCCGCCGTCCTCAAGCGGTTGAACATCCAGTGTTCGATTGAGGAAGGCCTGTTTCGGGTGGAGCAGTCGAAGCCGATGGCGGCCGGACGCATCACCACCGGCCTCTGGCCCGGCTTCCCGAGCGACCTCGTCAGCCTTGTCACCGTGTTGGCGACGCAGGCCGAGGGGCGCACGCTCGTCCACGACTGGCTCTACGAACTGCGGCTCTTCGCCCTCGAACAACTGAGCGGCATGAGCGCCGATCTGTTCCTCTGCGATCCGCACCGCATCATCGTCACGGGGCCGCGCAAGCTGCGTGGGCGTCCGCTCGACAGCCGCGATCTGCGGTCGGGCATGGCGCTCATTGCCGCGGCGCTGGCGGCCGACGGCGAGAGCCGCGTGACACCGCTCGAGACAGTGGAACGCGGCTACGCGCAACTGGTCGATCGGTTGAAGGGATTGGGTGCGTCGGTGACGCGCCTGGGCTGAGGTCCAGATAGGCGTAGCTGCCGACCGGACGGTCGGCAGCCGCCACTAACGCGGCTGCTGGCCGGCGCTCGGAAGGACCGGACGCTGCGTGCCAGGGGGCGGACCGATGACCGAGCTCGGCCCGGCAGGCTGGGCCGGCGTGTCGCGCGGCGGCGTGTCGCCGGGCTGGAACGCCGGCAGGAACGCCGGCAGCTGAATCGCCGGCGCCCCGGAGTCGCGTCCCACCCTGAAGGCCAGCAGGTCGCTCTCGTCGAGGTCGAGTACCCGCACGATGTGCGGCGTCAACGTGAGGATGATGTCGGTCTGGCTGTTCTCCATGCGCGAGTGCGCGAACAGCCGGCCGATGACCGGCAAGTCGCTCAGCCCAGGCAGTCCTTCCAGCACCTTCCGCTCGTCGTCGCGGATCAGGCCCGCCAGCATGTTCGTCTCGCCGTCGCGCAGGCGAATCACCGTGCTGATTTCGCGGTTGCCGAATGTGGGCAGCCCGCCGAAGCCGGTGCCAGAAATGCTCTGCACGGAAATCTTCAGGCTCAGCGTCACGTCGTCGTCGTGGTGCGTGCGCGGCGTGATGTCGATGTTGACGCCGATGTTCTCGTAGTTAAACGAGGTGATCGGCTGCTGCGCGGCGCCGCCCTGGGCGAATGGCGTGAACGTGGTGACCGGCACCGGGACGCGCTCGCCGAAGCGGGCCTGCGCCGGCATGCCCTCCGACGTTCGGAGCTGCGGGTTGGCCAGTGTGCGCGTGTTCGTGTCGGTCTTGAGCAGCCGGTAGTAGAGCGACGGCAGGTTGGCCAGAAGCACGTCGGCCTGGGTGAGACTCCGAAGTGCCTGCAGGCTCAGCGCGCCGTTCGCGCCGGCGGAGACGCTCGCCGAGCCGTTGATGCCGGGCGACCCCGATGATGCGATCTGCAGTCCGTATTCCTGCAGCCGCGTGCGATCCACCTCGAGCAGTTCGACGTCGATGATCACCTCGGGCCGAGCCTTGTCGATTGCCGAGATGACCCGCGCCGCCGCCGCAATGCGCTCCGGCGTGTCCTTCACGGTGATGGCGTTGGTGGCCGTGACCGGCGAGACGCGACGCGCATCGAGGACCATGCGCAGCAGGTCCATCGTTTCCTTGAGGTCGGCGTTGCTCAGGTAGAAGGTGCGGACCACTTCTTCCTCGAACTCGCGCCGCTTGGTCGGCGTGTCGGGGATGATGAGGACACTGCGCGCGCCGGTGACGCGGTAGAAGCTCTGCGTCGTTTCGGACACCGTGCGCAGCGCGGCCTCGAGCGTGTTGTTACGGAGATCGATGGTCAGCGGCGCGGCGCGGAACGTCGGATCGAAGCTCAGGCTGATGTTCGCAAAGCGCGCAATCGCAAGGTAGACGTCGCGGCTGCTGGCATCACGGAACACGAGCGACGTGGGTAGCCGGACATCACTCGGAAGTTCGAGGCCGACCGGCGGGGTGTCGCGCGCACGCTCGATGAGGGTCTGCAGTTCTGTCTTGCCCTCGCGCGCTACGGCCACCTTCGTCCGGAGCTGCGAGCGCACATCGCGGAGAGCCGTGTCGATCTCGCTGTTGGTGGGGTTCAGTTCCAGCGCCAGTTCGTACTCGACTAGCGCCTGATCGAGCTTGCCGGTGGCCGCAAGACGACGAGCCGCCTGGAGATGGTCACTCGAGGCCCTCAGCTTGGCGCGCTCGAGCGCCTGCCTCGCGCCCGCATCGTCGGGATGCTGGCGGAGTACGTTGGTGTACTCCGCGACGGCAATGTCGTAATCCTGACGCTGTTCTGCGGCCGCGGCGCGGCGCAGGCCGGAAGAGGTGGCACAGCCGGTTGCCAGCAGGGCAACGGCGACGAGGCCGAGGACGCGAGGGCGGTTAACGCCCGCCACCATCAGTAATGACATCAACACCGCGCGGCATCCTAAACGTGAATTCCTTGTCGGCGAGCCCAACGTTCTCCTTCAGGTTCGAGAAGGAGAAGACCGACGTTCCACCCTGAGCGTCCGCCGTCATCATCCCCCGCAGCGTCAGGGAGCCTGGATCGACGAGCAGGACGAGCCAATCGTAGTCTGGTTGGGCCTTGCGCGGCACAAGCTTCAGCGCTCGCGTGCCTGGCGCGCTCCCGGACGGCACGTCGCCGGCCGAGGCGGTGAAGTCGCGGGTCAGGTCGCCCTTGCCCGTGAGGAACAGTGCCGGCGTGCTGGCGGCGTCGTCCTGCGGCACGGTGCCGACGACGACCTGTTTGTCGGCCGGGATGTAAGAGTAGAGCTTCAGGCCGTCGGACACGAACTGTTTCACCTCCGGCGAGGTGTAATCCCAGCGCATCTTTCCGGGCTTCTTGATGAGCAGGTGCCCCTTCTCGGTGATCGACTTCTTCAGGACACCGCCACGGTAGGTGTGGTCGAAGTCGGTGGAGAAGTCGCGGATGGCCGCGTACCTTTTTTGGAGCGCCTGGGCCAGCTCCGTCGGCGTCTGGGTTTGCGCGCCGAGCGGCATCAGGGCCGAACAGGCGAGCAGGAGTCCGGCAAGCACGCGGTGCCGCATGGCCATCAACCTTTCAGGGCGCCGGGTTCCGGCGTTGCCTGTTTCGGGGCGTCCTTGGTGTCGACGGGCAGGTTGCCAGCGAGCCACCCCACGATGCCGCCTGTGAGGGCGGTGGCGCGGACACCGGCACGAATGAAGCGTGCGGCGACGTGCGAACTGGCTAGTTCGTTGGGGTCGGAATCGTAGACGACGACTTCCACTCCATCCGGGATGGGCGGCAACGGGTCGTCGCCGATGACGCGAAGTGCGCCGGGCAACCGAACGCTGCTGTGCTCGTAGGGATACTTCAGACGCGCGTCCACCAGGACGATGGCCGCGCCGGCGTCGAGCCGCTGCTTCAGGTCGTCTCTCGTGATGCGCGGAGCTGCCACGCCGCTATTGTGGAAGCCGCGTACGAGGCGTGTCAATGCGAGGGGCCGATTGTGGGCCTACTTGTCGACGTCGCGTTGTAACTTCAGCAGCAGGGCGACGGCTAGTGCCGAGAGCGGGGCGGGCTTGGGCTGCGGCGCCGACGGCGGGGTTTCCCAGAAGAGTGCCATGGCAGGCTCAGAGGCAAGTCCGATGCCCGCGCCATGGTGTGAATCGGTGTGGCATCGCGCTCAACCTGACGCCAGCACCTTGTCGCTCGCTTACAGATTTGGTTATGGGGACGCGTGAGTGACGTGCCAGCCCGGCTGGTAACATCACAGACATGGACGACTCCGAGATCTTCCAAGCCATCGGTGAAGACGGGTTCGAGCGCCTTGTCGCGGCGTTCTACCGGCAGATTCCAGGCGACGACCTCCTGGGCCCCATGTACCCGCCGGACGACCTGGATGGGGCCGAGCAACGGCTTCGCGACTTCCTGGTTGGCCGGTTCGGCGGCCCCTCTCGCTACATCGAGCAGCGGGGGCACCCGCGGCTTCGCATGCGCCATGCACCATTTGTCATCGATGCCGCCGCACGGAACCGCTGGGTGGAGTTGATGTCGCGAGCGCTCGAGGAAACGCAATTGCCGCGAGAGGTGGAACTGGCGCTGCGCCCCTTCTTCGAGGGCGTTGCCACCATGATGATGAACGCACGGAGCTGACGCTCCGTAGTCGTCAGTCGTCAGTTCGCCGCCTAGTGGCCATCATGCGACCGGGTGTCGCGCAGCACAGGCCAGGGGCGCGTCGCCAGCCACCGCTGATGGCAGATCGAGCACACGAATGACTGCACCACCGCATCGCGTCGCATCAACATCACGTCCGTCGTCCCGCAGATCGGGCAGGTGTCCCGGTTCAGTGGGTCCTGCTGGTTCGGAGCCAGCGGCTGGTGGGGATGGGCCATCGCCGCGTGATGCGCCACTTTCCCGGCGACGTCCCCTTCATTCCAGAACTCGCAGACCAGGCATTCGGCCTCGCTGACGCTGTGCGCCGGCCCCGGCGGACGGGTGCACACGGGTAGCGTGTCGTTCCAAGCGTTCCAGCGGCAGTTGAGCGGCGAGACTCCAGCGGCGACTACGCTCATCGCGGCACTCCGCCAAGTCCAGTTACCAGAATCGTGCCGCTCCGCGCATGCCTAGATTGGGCCGCGATTCGCCGGGTGACCGCGCCGCACCCGGAATTCCGGCAGCGGCGCGGCGGCACAGCCACGTCATCCCGTGGATTAGAAGCGCGCGGTCAGGCCAATGCGCGC
>CALQBJ020000260.1 GCA_943328785.2 Bifidobacterium breve | reverse complement strand
TGTCGCGCCAGACAAGAATGGCGGCGACACCATGTCGCTGTCGTCTGGAGCCCTCGAGTTCAGGCGGGTCGAGAAGACCATCAGGCTCGATCGCGGCGCGAAGATCCTGCGCGATCAGCAGACGCTCGAAGCCGACCTGGCCGTCGCGCACCTGACGGAGGACGAACGCCTCGAACTGCTGGAACTGCGTACTAACTCCCGTATTACCGGCCAGCCAGGCGCGGCGGGCGGACTGCAGTCCTTGTCGGGGCGTGACATCGACCTGCACTACAGCCCGGTAGGGCCCACGCTGCAGCAGGCGGTCATCACCGGCGATGCGGTCGTGCGGCTCGCCGGCGAGCGGCACCAGCCGGGCCGGCAGATTTCAGCCAACGCAATGAACATCGGCCTCGACGCCGACGGCAGCACCGCCACGACGCTGGTCGCGCGCGACAACGTGAAGGTGACGCTGCCTGGCGAGCCGGGCTCAGCGACGCGCATCATCAACGCGCAGGCGCTCGACGGGACCGGCACACCCGGGCGTGGCCTCACCGGCGCGCACTTCACCGGCAACGTTCAGTTCTCCGAGCGGGGCGGCGGTATCGATCGCGCGGCGCGGTCGCAGGTGATGGACGTCGTCATGGCCCCGGGCTTCGGCGCCCTCGAGGACGCGACGTTCGCTCGCGGCGTTCGCTTCGCCGACGGCCCGATGTTCGCGACGTCGGCGGCGGCGCGCTATGCCCTGAAGCGCGGCGTGCTGGAGTTGACGGGCAGTGAACCGGGCAGCCTCTCGCCGCACGTCCTCAATGCCCAGATCGCCGTCGATGCCACGCGGATTGACATCACGCTCGAAGGGCCGCAGATGCAGGCCACCGGCGCGGTCAAGAGTGTCCTGCAACCCGCAAAGCCAGGGGCGGAGGCGAAGGGCGACGGGGCGAAGCTGCCGTCTATGCTGAAATCCGACCAGCCCGTGAACGTCGCCGCGGATCAACTGGCCTACGACGGCACCACTTCGCGCGCCGTTTACACGGGCAATGCGCTGCTGTGGCAGGGTGAGACCTCCATCAAGTCGGCCACGTTGACGATCGACAGTAAGACTGGCGACCTATCGGCCGCCGGCCCGGTCACCACCGCGACCATGCTGCGGCAGAACGACAAGAAGGGGGGCAAGGAGAAGGTGAGCTCCATCGGCACCTCGAAGCAGTTCGCCTATGTCGACGCGGTGCGCAAGGCGACCTACACCGGCGACGCGCACATCACCGGACCACAGGGCGACCTGACGTCGCCGCGGGTCGAACTATTCCTGCAACCCTCTGGCGACGAACTCGAACGCGCCGAGGCCTATGACGGCGTCACCCTTCGGGGCGACGGCCGGAAGACGACCGGCGTCAGACTGACCTTCTTTGGCGCCGACCAGCGCTACGTCGTGACCGGGTCGCCCGTCACCATCGTCGACGAATGCGGGCGGGAGACCATCGGGCGCACGTTGACCTTCTTCCAAGCCACCGATAGGATTGTCGTCGACGGCAACGAGCAGATTCGCACGCAAACCCGCGGCACCTCGAGCTGCAAGTAGCCTCCACTCACCACCGACGTGGCCACACTCCGCACATTCGATCTCACTAAGTCGTACGGCGGCCGCACGGTGGTCCGCGGCATCAACCTCGACGTGTCGTCTGGGGAGGTGGTCGGACTGCTCGGTCCGAACGGCGCCGGCAAGACCACCACGTTCTATATGACCGTCGGCCTCGTTGCCCCCGACTCGGGGCGCGTCGAGTTGAACGGCATCGACGTCACCGATGACCCGATGTACGTCCGGGCCAGGAAGGGCATCGGCTACCTGCCGCAGGAAGCGTCGATCTTTCGTGGACTCACGGTCGAACAGAACATCCAGGCCATCCTCGAGACGATGAAGATCGGCGCCGCCGAGCGCCGGCAGCGCACGAAGGAACTGCTGGCCGAACTGAACCTGACGCCGCTGGCCAACTCGATGGCCTACACGCTGTCGGGCGGAGAACGGCGACGGGCGGAAATTACCCGTGCGCTCGTGATGGAACCCAAGTTCATCCTGCTCGACGAGCCGTTTGCCGGCATCGACCCGATTGCCGTTACCGACATCCAGAAGATCATCTTCCACCTGAAAGAGCGGGGCATCGGGGTGCTGATCACGGACCACAACGTCCGCGAGACGCTGCGGATCACCGATCGCGCCTACATCGTCCACGGTGGCGCCATCTTCAAGAGTGGCACCCCAGAGAGTCTTGCGGCCGATGAAGAGGTGCGCCGGATTTATCTCGGGACCGAGTTCCGGTTGGACTAAAGTGGGGCCTTGGAATTGCATGAGTTGAGGCGGGCCGTTGACGAACGCTCCTTCGGTACGGATTGGCTCGTTCAGATCACTCGTTCACGCAACCTCGCTTAGCTGACGCGCGATCCAGGCACATGGGTATTCAGCAGAAACTTCACACACGGCTCGTCCAGAAGCTCATTCTGACGCCGTCGCTTCAGCAGGCTATCAAGCTGCTGCCGATGTCGACACTCGAGCTCTCCGATCTGCTCAACCAGGAGATGGTCGAGAACCCCATGCTCGAGGAGGTGCCCACGGAGGAACTGCAGCCCGCCGAGGCCGCGCAGACCCAGGAAAAGCCCAACGCCGAGCAGCAGGCCGACAAGACCGATACCTGGGACGATCAGGACTACGAGTACTTCTTCGGCGACTACCTCGACGACGGCTACCGCCAGCGGGCGCCGCAGGAAGTGAAGGAACTCCCGCCGATCGAGAACACGCTGTCGACGTCGAGTTCACTGTCGGACCACCTGATGTGGCAGCTCTCGATGCAGACCGACGACCCGCTGACGCGCGAGATCGGCACGGCGATCATCGGCAACCTCGATGACGACGGTTCACTGGTGGCCTCACTCGAGGAACTGGCGTCGATGGGTCCGTGGCAGAGTGCCGATGTCGAACGGTCACTGCGCCTGGTCCAGAGCTTCGACCCGACCGGCGTGGCCGCGCGCGACCTGCAGGAATGCCTGTTGTTGCAACTGCGTCACCTCGGTCTCGAGAACACGCCCACCGAGAAGATCGTCACCGAACACCTGCGCCTCCTCCAGAACCACCAGGTCCCTGAAATTGCCCGAAAGATGGGCATGACGATCGAAGACCTGAAGGAGCATATCGAGGTTATCCGGCACCTCGATCCGAAGCCGGGCAGCCGCTACAACCCGAGCCAGTCGCAGTACGTCATTCCGGACGTCTACGTCATCAAGGTGGAAGAGCAGTATGTGGCGGCCCTGAACGAGGACGGCCTGCCGCAGATGCGCATCAGCCCGGTCTACCGCCGCCTGCTCGACAAGAACAGCGAGAACACCGACGAGACACGCGCCTACGTGAAGGACAAGTTCCGCTCGGCACTGTGGCTGATCAAGTCGGTGGAGCAGCGCCAGAAGACGATTCACAAGGTCGCCACGAGCATCATCAACTTCCAGCGCGACTTCCTCGACCACGGCATCGAACATCTCCGTCCGCTGGTGCTGCGCGACGTGGCAAACGACATCGGCATGCACGAGTCGACGGTCAGCCGCGTGGTGACGAACAAGTACATGCACACGCCGCAGGGCGTGTTCGAGATGAAGTACTTCTTCCACAGCGGCATCAGCAGCCAGTACGGCGAGAGCGTCTCGTCCGTGACCATCAAGCAGCGCATCCGCAAGATCATCGAGAACGAAGATCCCCGCAAGCCACTCAGCGACTCGAAGATCGTCAGCATCCTGCAGCGCGAGGGACTGGAACTCGCCCGGCGCACGATTGCCAAGTACCGCGAAGAGCTGAAGATTCCCACGTCGAACCAGCGCAAGGTTCTCTACTAATCCGATTCACCCCTGCATGCGCGCCACTTCGGCGGCGCGCACGCGTTGTGCGGACAGACTGCGACTATGCGACTCGAGCTCACAGGCCGACAGATCGACATCACCGCCGGCACACGCCGGATCATCGACACGAAGCTCGCCAAGCTCGAGCGGTTCATGAACGACGCCGCCGTCTCGGCGCAGGTCGTCATCACCCGGGAGAAGACCGGGCATCGCGCTGATGTCACCCTGCACGCCCGCGGCGAGCGTTTCCTGCACGGCGACGGCCGCGGCGAAAGCGTGGCGACGGCGATGGCGGAGGCAGTCGACAAGATCGCGCAACAGGCTCACAAGTTGAAGGGGAAGCTCGAAGGGCGCAAGCGCAAGGCGGCCAAGGACGCGCCGCTGCCGATTGAAGTGGCCGACCCGGAGCTGCCGCGGGCCGCCGCCAGCCGCACGCGTGTGAAGATGCCGCGCATCTTCAAGGCGAAGCGCCAGACCATCCGCACGATGACGGTCAGCGAGGCGGCCTCGCAATTGGACGGCGGGGAAGGCGTGGTGCTGTTCCTTGATGCCGAGACCGAGCGGATTGCGGTAGTCTATCGAGCGCCCGGTGGCGACCTGACGCTCATCGAAACCAAGCCGTAATGCGCCGCTGACAGACCAGCCTGGCGGCGCTTCTGGCCGCCAGGGCCGGTGCATTCTCATGTCCCAGAGTCCAGGCGTCACCGTAGGCGCGCTGCTGCAAGGCTGGTCGGAGTACGCCGGTCTCCTGGCCGGCGCCAGTGGGTTGGAGCGCTGCATTACCAGCCCCCACGTCCAGAAAACCGGTCTCGCCCTCGCCGGCTTCGACGAGTACCTGCAACCAGGCCGGGTTCTCATTTTTGGCGAAAGCGAAATCCGCTTTCTCGAGAGCCTCACCGCTGAGAACCGGCTACTGGCGCTTCAGGCTGCGCTTCATCACGACTTTCCCTGCATCCTGATCACCGGCGGCTTCGCGCCACCGCCCGAACTGACGCTCGCGGCCGAGCGGGCCGGCCTGCCGCTGCTGCGGACGTCCACGGCCACGCCAACCGCCATCGCCAAACTGAGCGCGTGGCTCGACGATGCGCTGGCCGAGCGTACGGTCGTCCACGGCGTGTTGCT
>CALQBJ020000259.1 GCA_943328785.2 Bifidobacterium breve | reverse complement strand
AGTTCGTCGGAGACTACAATTTTCATGTTTTGGCCGTTGTGGGAGCGCACGTTCTCAGATAGTTGACGATTTTCCAGATGTCATCGGGTTTCATTCGCTGGCCGTAGGCGCGCATGCTGGTGCCCGTGGCGCCGTCACTGATGACGGTGAAGAGTTCGCCGTCGGCGGCGCCGTGTTTCCAGCTGGCGTCTGTGAGGTCGGACGGCTTCGGTGGGTTGATGGCGGAAGCCATGCTGCCGTCGCCCTTGCCCGACGGTCCGTGGCAGGTCGAACACTGGGTAGTGTACAGCCTCTTACCCGCGTCGACCGACGCCGGCAACGGCTTCACCGGATTCTTCAGTTTCGCGGCACCCTCATGATGATGGGCGCCAGTCTCGTGCAGGCCTCCTGCGGCCGCCGCACCCAGCGCAGACACACCGATCGTCCAGGCAGATAGTGCGGCAACACCGATAGACCATGCGAGTAGTGATCGCATCGTTCGACCCTCCGTGCCTACAGTATAATCCTGAGGTTTTGTTCGGTCGCTACGTCCGGCGCTTGTGCGCTCGCCCTGCTGTGGTGCAATTCGCTAGAACGCTCCAAATGAGCTGTCACAGCGGCGTAAACGCCGCTCTTTTCCACAGAGTTTTCCACAGAAACTGTGTGAAACGCGCGGCGCCAACGGGGGAACTGACCTAAAGGCAGCATTCACCAATATGTCCAATACGCCTAGCCTCACTCCGCCGGCAGACGGTGCCGCCATCACCCGAGAGAATGGCCACCTTGTCGTTCCGGACAACCCGATCATCCCGTTCATCGAAGGCGACGGCACCGGCGCCGATATCTGGCGCTCGAGTGTCCGCGTCCTCGACGCGGCCGTCGCGAAGGCGTACGGCGGCAAGAAGAAGATCGCCTGGATGGAGGTCTTCGCCGGCGAGAAGAGCTTCACGCAGTTCAACAACTGGCTGCCGGACGAGACCGTCGAAGCGTTCAACAGGTACCTGGTCGGCATCAAGGGACCGCTCACCACGCCGGTCGGTGGCGGCATCCGCTCGCTGAACGTCGCGCTGCGCCAGATGCTCGACCTCTACGTCTGCCTCCGCCCCGTCCGCTGGTACAAGGGCGTCCCCTCGCCTGTGAAGAACCCGGCGAAGGTCGACATGGTGATCTTCCGTGAGAACACCGAAGACATCTACGCCGGCATCGAGTACGCGGCCGGCACGCCTGAGGCGCAGAAGATCCTCGACTTCTTCGCCAAGGAGTTCCCGAAGGACTTCAAGAAGATCCGTTTCGGCACCGACGCCGCCTCGAAGGGGTGGCAGACGCAGCTCGAAGGGGTCGGCATGGCCAAGCGCGAGGTCAACGTGCAGGTGGGCGTCGGCCTGAAGGCTGTCAGCTCGCTCGGCACCGAGCGCCTGGTGCACAGCGCCATCAGCTACGCGATTGCGGCGAAGCGCAAGAGCGTCACGCTGGTCCACAAGGGCAACATCATGAAGTACACCGAAGGCGCCTTCCGCGACTGGGGGTACCAGGTGGCGAAGGAGCAGTTCGGGGCCGTCGAGATCGATGGTGGTCCGTGGTGCCGCATCCCCGAGGGGAAGCCGGGCGCCGGCCTCGTCATCAAGGACGCGATTGCGGACATCACGCTGCAGCAGGTGCTGACGCGCCCTGACGAGTTCGACGTCATCGCGACGCTGAACCTGAATGGCGACTACCTGTCCGACGCGCTGGCGGCGCAGGTGGGCGGCATCGGCATCGCGCCGGGCGGCAACATCAACTACGTCACCGGTCACGCCATCTTCGAGGCGACCCACGGCACCGCGCCGAAGTACGCGAATCTCGACAAGGTGAATCCAGGCTCGGTCATCCTCTCGGGCGAGATGATGCTGCGTCACATGGGTTGGAACGAAGCGGCCGACCTGGTGGTGAAGGGCATGGACGGCGCGATCGGGTCGAAGCGCGTTACCTACGACTTCGCGCGGCAGATGGACGGCGCCACCGAGCTCAAGTGCTCGGAGTTCGGCGACGAAATTATCAAGCATATGTAGCTGGCGATCGGCGATTGGCGAGTGGCCGTAGGCATGGTCGCGTCACAACCCCCACAGGGAGTGCACGCCGCCATGCCCGTCGCCCACTGCCCATCGCCCACCGCCGTCAAGGAGCACACAGATGAATCGTAAAGTCACCGTGGTGGGCGGCGCCGGCAATGTCGGCGCAACCGTCGCCCGCTGTATCGCCGACAAGCAACTGGCTGATGTCGTCATCGTCGACATCGCCGACCAGAAAGCCGCAGGCATCGCACTCGACATCCTCGAGGCGTGCCCGATCACCGGCTCCGACAGCCGCGTCATCGGCGGCTCGGACTACGCGCAGACGGCCAACTCGGACGTCGTCGTCATCACCTCGGGCGTGCCGCGCAAGCCGGGCATGAGCCGCGACGATCTGCTGAACGTCAACTTCGGCATCATGAAAGCCGTCACCGAGCAGGTGATCAAGTACTCGCCGAACGCGATCATCATCCCGGTGGCGAACCCGCTCGATGCGATGTGCCAGGCGGTCTACCGCCTGAGTGGCTTCCCGCGTGAGCGCGTCATCGGCATGGCCGGTGTGCTCGACTCCGCGCGCATGCGCACGTTCATCGCGATGGAACTGAACGTGTCGGTCGACAGCGTGCACGCGTTCGTCCTCGGTGGTCACGGCGACACGATGGTGCCGCTGCCGCGCTACTCGACGGTGGCGGGCATCCCGATCACTGAACTGCTCTCCGAGGAGCGCATCAAGGCGATCTGCGAGCGCACTGCCAACGGCGGCGCCGAGATCACGAAGCTCGTCGGTACCAGCGCGTGGTACGCGCCTGGCGCCGCCGCGGCCGAGATGGTCGAGATCATCCTGAAGGACACCAAGAAGATCGTCCCGTGCTCGGTGTTCCTGCAGGGGGAATACGGCATCACGGACCTCTTCGTCGGTGTGCCGGTGAAGCTCGGCGCCCGCGGCGTCGAGCAGATCATCGAGATCAAGCTGACCGCCGACGAGCAGGCGGCGCTGAACAAGTCGGCCGGCGCCGTGAAGGAACTCACGGACGTCATCGGCGTCTAGGCGCGCTCAAGACTCAGACACGCGAAGGCAGGACACACGGCATGCACGCCATGTTCGTCCTGTCTTCGCGCTGCCGCTGCTCAGCCCGCTGCCAGCCGTCCTGAGACGGCCCGCGTCCCCCGCCTGTTCCCATCGACGCACGACCTCCTCTTCAACGGCATTCCGTTCAGCACACCTCTCGAATATGCAGCACTCATCGTGCGGCTGCCGCTGCTGGCGTCCGGTGATGCGGCCGGGTTCGCCGCGTGTTGTCGCTACATCGGCGGCGGTCGCGTCACCCGCATCGACCGCGAGATCGCCTTCACGCCGGATAACTGGAATCTCTCGTTGATCAACTCGAATCGGTTCAACGTCGGACCGTGGATGGCGAACAGGCCGCTGCGTCACCGCCTGCCGTTGTTCTGGTGGCCGTGCCAATCGAGCAGGACCCGCGAAGGAACTCACGGACGAGTTCACGCTCACGCGTCCTGCCTGTTGCTCCTTCCCGCCCCTCTTCTGCGCGCGGATTCCAGATAGCTCTGTATGGATCCAACTGGCGTCGCGAACGAACGCGCAAACGCGTGACCGACGACAGCTACAATGAGGCGCAACGACGAGCCATGCCCAGACCCATCGAACGTCGCCAGTTTCTGAGCGCCGCCGGAGCCGTCGCCGCGCGCGGTGCCGTCAACGCGTGCCGTACCCTCCCGACCTCCACCGCGACTCCGCATGCACCCGCGCTGCAGTTGACGCCCATGCACATGGACCGCGTCACACGCCTCACCGTCTGCATCCGTTCGTTTCGTCCGCTCTGGCCACGGCTCGAGACGGAGAAGATCGGGAAGAAGACCGTCGTGCACAACTATGGGCACGGCGGCAGCGACAAGGACGTGTCGTTGCTGCCGCGCCGCGACGGCTTCGTCATCCAGGCCGTGGGGGATAGCGACTGCCACGGGGACGGCATCGAGGCCGCGGTGGCTGACCGGGCCGAAGCCGAGCACGGCGTGACGACGATCGCCTCGCTCCACCAGGCGGAGGCCTAGCGCTCCCGTGCCTGTGCCCATGACGCGTGCTCTGCTCCCGGCGTTCCTCGTCGCTGCCGTCCTTGTCGGGCGTGCCGAACAAACGCCACCGCTCGATCCGATTGCCGTGCCGATCGAGCCAGAGCCGCGACATCGGCTCGTGTTCGCCAACGAGTTCGTGCGCATCATCGATGCGCTGCTGCCGCCGCTCTACGTCTCGCAGAAACACACCCACGCGCTGGACAACGTCTCGGTCACGATCCTGTCTGGCGTCGACGGCGCGCAGGGCCAGGCGCGCGTCGGCTTCGCCGGGTTCTCGCGCGGCGGCTACTCCCACATCATCACGAACCCGAACACGGCGCCGATGCGATTCATCGCGGTGGAACTGCGGGCACCAGACGCCAGTGGCGCCGGCGACGCGAGGCCACAGCCGAATCACACTTCGGTGCTCGCCAACGCGCGCGTGCGTGTGTCGCGTGTGAAACTCGACGCGGGGCAGAGTATCGCCGACCACACGCATCAGGCGGGATTCGTCAGCGTCGTGGTACGCGGACTCGAGGGGGCAGGCACGTGGAAGTGGCACAGCGGCGCTGAGGCGGCCGGCGTCCTGGCCGCCGGCGCGCAGGCGCTCGAGATGGTCGAGATCGAACCGAGATAGCAGAACAGGCGGGACGTGCGGTGGCGGGCGCCTCGACGGAGGCCGCGGCCGAAGCCGCGACCTCCACCAGGGACGTGTGCAGGTTACTGCTGTTGCTGCGTGTTGCTGCGCGGCTTGATGCCGTTGGTGACCCCTTCGCCGTACTTCGCGACGCGCTCGGCGTACTCGGCATCACTCAGGTAGACGACGTTCATCCAGGCATGCGCCATCTCGTCGACCGTGCGGTCGCCGTAGCCGACCCACTGTTCCGGATCGGGGTTGGAGCGGTTCGCCTTGGT
>CALQBJ020000258.1 GCA_943328785.2 Bifidobacterium breve | reverse complement strand
GTGCCGCGGGGTGGAGCAGTCCGGTAGCTCGTTGGGCTCATAACCCAAAGGTCGCAGGTTCAAATCCTGTCCCCGCAACCAACTCTTCGGAAAAGGCCGGTCAATCTGACCGGCCTTTTCTATTTCCTGCCGACACCTGTTCTGGGGCGGTCGCCTTGCCCCCGACGTCATCACACCGACCGCGGCGTCGGGCTCCCGTAGCGGATCGACACCGGCGCGGCCAGTATCCGCTGCACTCGCCGTCGTTCGTCGATGAGCGGCCACCAGTCGTAGAGCAACACCTCGAGCGGTCGCCACATGGCGACCCAGCCCGTAATGACCAGGCCCTCCCGCACAATCTCGCGCGCGTGTCCCAGCGGGAGCGACGACGCGAGTTCGGCGAGTGTGAGGAAGACCACGAGCGCCGTCAGCCCCACGCCCAGGATCAGTTGCCCGCGACGCAGGTGCTCACGCAGCCGGCGCTCGATCTGCTCGCCCTCGTACAGGAAGTGGCTGCGCACCGCTTCCACAATGACCGTCGCTGGGAGGCGAGGCTCGGGTTCCTCGGAGATGGTGACGACGACGGCCAGGGGGCGCGCCCGCGGGATTTCCTGCGCCGATGTCAGCAGGTACTGCACGGCACCCGCGTCGAGATCGCGCTCGCGGAACGGCGCCGGATCGCGCGTGTCGAACAGTTGCCGTGAGTGGCGGACTTCGAGGTCGATGCACCAGCGTCCGTCCTCGACCCGGTACCGTGTGGGAGCAGTCATCAGCGGTCAGCTCGAATCGTAGCGGGAATGCGTCCATCCGGCTAGGATCGACTCCTCCGATGACCGCTGCCCAGCGCGCGCTGCGCGCACACCTCGTCACCTTCACCGAACACGAATACCGCTACGAGTTGCACGGCGGCACGCGCGCCTCGTCGCAGGCGCTTGGCGTGGATGAGCATGCCGTGGTGAAGACGCTGGTGATGGCGGACGAGAGCCGTACGCCGTTGATCATCCTGATGCACGGCGACCGCGAGGTGTCGACGCGCCAGCTGGCGCGTCAGGCAGGCCGCAGCGCGGTGGTGCCGTGCGACCCTGCCGTCGCGCAGCGGCACACCGGTTACCTCGTGGGCGGGACCTCACCCTTTGGCACGCGCAAGACGATGGCGGTGTTCGTCGAGCGGAGCATTCTCGACCTCGAGGCCATCTACATCAACGGCGGCCGGCGCGGCCTGCTGGTGCGGATCGACCCGCGGGACCTGGTGCGGGTGCTCGGGGCGGTGCCGGTGGACGCGGCGCAGTGACAGGAGACCAGACAGCTCGCACTGCTCACACGGTGTCCGCAGTGGAACAGTAAGACTCCAGTGGTTACTCGCTGCGGGGGCTCAGTGGACCGCATTGATCCCGACGACGTGCGCGTCGCCGTGCAAGGGCTACAGGCGGGACGAGCGTTCGCTGCGGACGTCTTGAATCGGGTCCCCAACCAAGGAACCACGACGTGAACACCGCCGGCCGTGGCACCGCGATTGACATCGACCGCCGCTCGGAGGACCCTGTCCCCCATGCTCCGCAGGCTGGCCCTCGCCGCGCTCGCCGCCGTCGCCGTACTGTCGCCCGCGCTTGTGGCGCAGACGCAGGGCGTGCTGCACATCCGCGTCACGCTCACCGACACAGCCGGCGTGTCGACGCCGGTGCCACAGCACGCGCTGCTGATCAGCGACAACCCGGCCACGAGTTCGCCGCGGCGCGTCGTGACCGGTCCCGACGGCCGGGTGGACGTGCGGCTGCGGCCTGGTAACTACACGATCGAGTCGGAAGAGCCGGTGGCCTTCGGCGGCGCCGGCTACGAATGGGTGCGTTCGCTCGACGTGTTGGCTGGCACCGACGTGGTGCTCGAACTGAACGGCGGCAATGCTGACGCGGCGACGGTGTCGGCCAGCGCGGCTGCCGCCGCCTCCACGCTGCCCGAGAGCAACCCGGCGCTGCTGCTGCCGCAGTGGCAGGACAGCATCGTCGCGGTCTGGACGCCGTCCTCGCGCGCCTCCGGCTTCATCGTCGACCGATCAGGGCTCGTGCTGACCAACCAGCGCGCGGTGTCCGGCGCCACCCAGGTGGACGTGCAACTGTCGTCAGCGCTGAAGGTCGCCGCGCGCGTCGTCGCCGCCGATGCGGCGCGCGATGTGGCCGTGCTGCAGATCAACCCGAGCGTCGCGTCGACGGTGACGCCGGTCCCGATGCACTGCGCCGACGCCGGAGCCGTGCTCTTCGCGGAACGGCGGAAGGTGATCGCGCTCGGCTCGCCGCTGCGCGGCCCGAGAGACCTCTCGATCGGCGAGTTGCTGCCTGGCTCCCCCAGCCTGGTGCTGGCCGACGTGCGGCTCGGGCGCGGCAGCCTCGGCGGACCGGTGTTCGGCGCGGCCGGCACTCTCGTCGGCCTGTCGTCAGCCGTGGACGACCAGGACGAGCGCCGCCGCCGCGATGCGCGCATCGTCCCCGTACGCGTCGCGTGCGACGTACTCGAGGCCGCACGGCAGTTACCGCCTGCCGAGTCACCCTCTGCAACGGGCCTCCCGGTGGAGCCGGTACGTCCGTTCCCGGCCGCCGCGCTCAACGCGGCTCCGTCAGGCGCCGGCAACATCGAGCCCTACACCCTGTCTGCCTCCGACTTCGACGTGGCGTTCATCACGCCGGTCGTGCTGCGCAACGCGCAGCGGCTGGCCGCGTCGGGACGCACCACCTCGCAGAGCCTGCAGATGCAGTCAAACCCGGTCGACCTGACCGACTTCGGGGTGTGGACCGACTACTTCGCTGACCTGCCCGCCGTGCTCGTCGTGCGCGTCACCCCGCGCTTCGAAGAAGGGTGGTGGACGAAGGTGGCGCGCGGCGCCGCCTACACGCAGGGTGTGGCGCTGCCGCCCATCAGGCGGTTCAAGCCGGGCTTCGCTGGCCTGCGCGTCTCCTGCGGCGAGACGCTGCTCACGCCGATCCATCCATTCACGCTCGACCAGCGCGTGTCGGACACCGACGCCGTACGCGAAGGGCTGTACGTGTTCGACGCGGCTACGCTCGGTCCGCACTGCAGCACGGCAACGCTGCGTCTGTCGTCGGAGAAGACGCCGGACAAGGCAGACACGAAGACGATCGACCGCCGCATCCTGCAGCGCATCTGGGACGACTTCGCGCCGCACCGGGCACTGCCCACGGACGCTCCGGCTGCCGCCCGCTAGAATGCGCTAATGCGGGACGCCGATGAGTTCGTGGCAGCCTGCGCCTCTTCGTCGTGAAGAACGGTTCGAAGCTGTGCGCCTTCACGGCGAGCGAGATGCCGCTGGCTTGCATCCGCGGTTCCACCTCGGAGGGCATTCTGGCCGTCGACACCCAGGGACCGGTGGTGCGCACGAACCGGGGGTGTGCCGAGTTGTGGCGCATTCCTCAGGCGTTGCTCGACTCGCGGGACGATCAGGCGCTGCTGGCGCACGTCACCGGCCAGTTGGTCGATCCCGACGAGTTCCGCCGGAAGGTTGATGCGCTCTACCAGTCGAATGCCGAATCGGCCGACCTCGTGCTGTTCAGGGACGGGCGCAGTTTCGATCGATTCACCACCCCGCTGCTGCTCGCCGGCGTGAGTGGCGGGCGGCATCGCGCACGACTTCAACAACATCCTCGCGGCCATCCGCGGCAATGCCGGTCTGGCGATGGACGAAGTGACTGACCGTCGCAGTCCGGTGGAGAGCGCGCAGGAGATTCAGCTGCCGTGGGTCGTGGCCGATGCGGACCAGCTCCACGAGGCCGTCGTGAACCGCACGACGAATGCGGCGCATGCCATAGGCTCGCGCCCTGGCCCTCACGCGTGCCTGACAGCGACCGACCGGGTCGTGCCGCGCTCACCCTAGCGGCTACTTCGAGCCGGTCCAGCGGCTGGCGACCCAACTGCCCGCGCGCCGCAGCGCCGGGATGTACGCGCTCATCTCGAAGTGCGTCGGTGTGTCGAGCGGGTCGAAGATCACCGTGCGGCCGAGCCGCTCGAGGGCGCGGGCATTGCGCTCCGCGGGCTCGAACGGCACGACCTGATCGCGGCGGCTGTGAATGATGTAGGTTGGCACGCGCGCCAGCAGTTCCTGTGGGTCGTTGCCGGTGCTGGCGGCCATCGGAATGGCGGCGGTGAACAGCTCGGGGTGCCTCGACGAGAAGAACCAGGTGCCCCGGCCGCCCATGCTAAATCCGACGACCAGCACGCGCGCGCGGTCGATGGTGTACTCGCGCAGCACCCGGTCGAGCAGTGCCACGACGGCGCGCTCGGAGGTGTCGTCGGTCCAGGCGTTGGTCGGGCAGTCGGGCGCGACAATGATCGCGCCGAGTTCCGCGAGGGCCGGGGCCACTACTGTCCGCGTATAGGCACTGCCGTAGTAGACCATCCGCTCGCCGCCTGGGTGCAGGGCGAGCACCAGCGGGCGCGGCTGGCCGGGGACGTAGCCGTCCGGCAGCGACAGGCCATAGAGCAGGTCGCCGCCGTCGGCGAGCGGCATCTTCAGGTTCCGGAGGTCGGCAGCGCCGGCGACACTGGCGAGCAGGCACAGGCAGAACGCCACGAGGCGGGTTCGCATGGAGGCGGATTGTAGCGCGGGCGGCGCGGCGCGTCAGGTGAACGACTGGTTGCTGACGACGGCGCCGGGCGCCAGGCGCGCCTGGTGGTGCTCGATGATGGTGCGGCACTGCGAGTCGGCGTCAGCCATGAAGCGCAGCAGGTCGTCGTGCAGCGTCAGCATTGCGGCGTGGTCCACGCCGGCCGCCTGCTGCAGGGCCGCGGCCGCCTGCGCCAGGGAGGCGGTGGTCTGTTCGGCGTCGCGTTGCCGGTGGGCGTAGTGCTGACGCTCGCGCGCCCACTCGGCCCGTTCCTCGACCAGCGCGGCGGCGTCTGACTGGGCCTGCTGGATGACGGCGTCGGCGTGTGCGGCGGCCTCGCGCGCATGGGTCTCGTAGGTCAGACGTTGCGCTGCCCACAGATCGCGCTGGCCACGCAGCGACTCGATCTCGCTGAGGGCATCGGCGAGGGCCGCCGCTGACAGGGCCTCG
>CALQBJ020000257.1 GCA_943328785.2 Bifidobacterium breve | reverse complement strand
CCGGCCGCGCGCAGCGCGTCATACAGCGGGCCGGTCATCACGATGAAGTACGGCTCCGGGTTCGAGAAGAACTGGCGTGCCTCCTCGTCGCTCTCGACCACCGTCACCTGTCGTTTGACATAGAAGCGGTAGGCGGTGTTCCAGCGATTGAGCCGGAATGTCGCGATGCGGTCCGCTGGCGCGGCCTGCGCGGCCACCCACCTCGCCACGTCGGGCACCACCTTACCCTCTTCGAGCCTGGGAATGACCCAGCCGACGGCGCCGGCATAGACGATCCCCATCGCGACGATCGGCGCCACCGGGATGGCTGGCAGCGACCGACCGCTCCACGTCGACCAGGTCGCTACGCTGCCGGCAACGATCAATGCCGCCGGCACCACCAGGAAGCCGCGGTCGAGATCGAGCAGTACGAGCGACGCGTAGGCGATGAGCGTGCCGGCGATGAGCAGCGAGGGGCCGATCAGGCGGATGCCCCACCGCATCGCCGCCGACATCGAGCCGGTCTCCCTGGCATCGCGCCATGCGCGCGCGCAGATGATGCAGAGCGCCGGCGAGGTCGGGAACACGTAGTGGTCGAGCTTGAAGTGGGAGAGCGAGAAGAAGCCGATGATGGCGACCACCCACGACCACAGCAGCACGTCGACCAGTGGGAGCGGTTCGTGCCGGCGGACCGCCAGAACCAGTTCCGCGACGCGTGCCAGCACCATCGGCGTCCATGGCAGCATGCCGACGGCGACGATCGACAGGTAGAAATACCACCCGGGCTGTCCCGCGTACATCGGCGTGGCGAAGAGGCGGAGGTTCTCGTTGAGGATGTAGCCCTCGACGAACTCGCTGCCGAAGCGCGCGAGCATGTAGAGCGGCCAGGGCAACCCGGGCAGCGTGGCGATGATCGCTCCCTGCACCCAACGGAGGCCGAGCAGTTGCCGTCTGGCGTCGCTCGAGACCAGCGACGCCAGGCCGAACGTCACGCCGCACAGCACGAGGGCGATCGGTCCCTTCGTCGCATTGGCGAGGCCGATGAGAACGTAACCCGCGTACTCGAGCCCCCGGCGTTTCTTCAGGAGGGCAACGGTGACGGCGGCCACCCCGCCAAACAGGAACAGCGTGAACGGCAGGTCGAGGATGGCATAGCGGGCCAGACCGAAGACCCCGGCGTTGGTTGCCAGCATCAGCGCCGCCATCGCGCCAACCGAGACGCCGAACAGTTGCGCCCCCAACCATCCGGTGACGCCGACCAGCAGGACACCGGCGACGGCCGGCGCGACTCGTGCCGCCGCCTCCGAGTCTGGCGCCAGGCTCATGGCGGCGCCCTGCAGCCAGTAGAACAGGATCGGCTTGTCGAAGAACGGACGCCCGTTGTAGAACGGCGCGAACAGGTCGCCGGTCTCGATCAGCTCATGCGTGGTCTGCGCGTAGTGCGCCTCGTCCGGGTCCCAGAAGGACGCGCCGCCCAGCCGCCAGAAGAGCACGACATACAGGAGCACGGCACAGCCGATGACGACGACGAGCGGGCGAAACGGGACGGGACGCTGGGTAAATGTCGGCACGGGCGAGGCGCCGAATTATAGCGTCATTGCTGGAGCGGCGACGTGGCGTCCCCCTTGCCGGAGGCCGCGATGCAATGCACTACCTGCATTCCTCGCGAATGCCGCTCGACTTCGATCGCCTCCGGGAAACCGTCCGCCAGTTCTACTCCCGCCCCGGCTGCTAATATTCAGGCAGGCGCATGGCAGGGTGGCGACGAATCGGATCGAGGCTGGGACGCACACTGGCCTTTGCGGTGCTCGGCGGGCTTGTGCTCGTTGTCGCCGGCGCGCTGTTCCTGCAGACGCCCTGGGCCCACAACCAACTCCGCAGTCTCGTCGTCAGCCAGGCCAACAACTACCTGACGGCGACGCTCGAGATTGACCGCCTGAGTGGCTCGCTCTTCCGCGGCGTCGAACTCGAAGGCGTGCGACTGCGCCGCGGCGACGCGACGCTGGTGGCCATCGACCGCGTGGAGGTCAGCTACAGCCTGCGTGAACTGATCGATCAGGGCACGGGCATTCGCCGGCTGGTACTCACCCGCCCGCGCGTCGTCGCCGCAAAGGAGGCCGACGGCCGCTGGAACCTCGGCGCCCTGGTGCGTCGGGACACGCAGCGTCCTCGCACCTCCGGTCCCGGGCGTCCCATCCGTATCGATCGCATCGACATCGTCGACGGCACGGTCGTCCTGCACGACAAGCTGGCCTTCGGTGCGGCCAACGTGCCGGCCTCGTTCAGCAACCTGAACACGCAGCTCTCCTTTACGTACAAGCCGGTCGCCTGGACCTTCGACTTCGTCTCCGCGTCCTTTGCCGGCACCGAGCCGACACTCGACGTGCGCGCGCTGTCCGGCGCGGTCTCGAGCGGCGACGAGGGCTGGCTGTTCCGCGCCTTGCACGTGACCACGGCGCGCAGCGAGTTCACGCTCGACGGACGGGTCGATCGTCGCCAGACGCCCACGGTGCTCGACCTCGCCATCGATGCACCGCGCGTCGCCTTCCAGGAGTGGGCCGGGGTGCTCCACGGCCTGTCGAACATCGCCGTGGAATCGGCGCTGAAAGCCCGCCTCGTCGGCCCCGCCGCAGCCATGGACACGACGCTCGACGTGCGGTCGACCGGCGGCGACATCCGCGCTCGCCTGGTGCTCGACAGCACGGTGCCAGGCTGGCACGGTCGTGGGTCGGCCACGGTGCGGCGCCTCGATCTCGCCCGCTGGTTGAACCGTCCCGATCGCCCGTCGGACATCACGGGCGAGGCCGACGTCGACATCGATCTGCAACTGGGCGGGCACTTCCCGCGCGGGTCGTACACGTTTCGCGGTCCGCACGCCGGCTACCTCGAATACGAGGCCGACGACGTGGTGGCGCGCGGGACGATCACGGACACCGACGTGCACATCGCCAGCGCCACGGCCACGGCCTACCGGGCGAACGTGCGGCTCGTCAACAGCTCGCTGACGATCGATGCCCCGTTCAGCTATCACTTCGTTGGCAACGGGAACGGCGTCGATCTGCGCTACGTGCCGACGAGCGTGCCGGTGCCTCACGTCGAGAGCACGTTGGCCTTCGCCTACGACGTCACGGGACAGTTTGCCGAGCCGTTCATTCGCGGCGATGCGACCTTCTCCGACTCGGTCTTCCTCGGCGCCCAGCTCGGCGCCGGTGCGACCGGCTTCATCGACACGCAGGCGGCGCCGTTCCTCTACCGGGGCGAAGGACCGCTGTCCGGGATCGACCTCAACCACTTTGGCCGTGAGCTCGACATCGCATGGATGCAGGAGCCTCGCTACGCCGGAATGGTGGCGGGCCGCTTCCACGTGGACGGGGCCGGCGCCGAACTGGCGACGATGCGGCTGACCGGCGGCGGACGGCTCGACGAGGCATCGCTCTTCTCGGGCCGGTTGTCGAACGCCGAAGTGACGGTGTCGATTGCGGACGGGTCGCTCAACGGCACCTACGACGGCGAACTGCTCGGCATCGATCCTCGTATCCCGATGCAGGATCCGCTGTACGACGCGCGCCTCACCGGCCTCGCGCGTGCCCGCTTCGCCGTGCGCGACCTGATGGTGCGTGCGCCAGAGCTCGACGACTACACCATCGATGCCACGCTCGATCTGAGGAACTCGGTGGTGCGGCTGGTCGATGTCACGCGCGGCTCGGTTCAGGCCTCGATGGCCAACAGCACCATGCGCATCGCGCAGTTGGAGACGAGCGGCCCAGGGGCGGATGTCCAGGCCAGCGGCACGCTTGAACTCGACGGCGTTCGCAGTTCGTCGCTCGACTACCGCGTGACACGCGCCGACCTCTCGAAGCTCGAGGCGCTACTCGGTCGTGGTCTCGCCGGCGAGGCCGTCACCACCGGGCGCCTGACCGGGACGACCGAGCGCATGCAGTTCCAGGGCGACGGCAGCGTCAGCCGGCTCTCGGCATCGGGCGTGGAGGTGCTGACCGCCAACGCTTCCTACGATCTTGCCGTCCCGTCCGGCGATCCGGCCAGCACGAGTGGGTCAGTGAAAGCCCACCTGTCGGTCGTGAAGGCGTTCGGACAGGCGTGGCAATCGATCGAGGGCACGTCGTCGTACGACGGCGGCACTCTCGACGCCGCGTTCGACGGCGTGTTGAGCAACGGCCTCACCGCCGCACTCAAAGGGCTCTTTGCGCTCGACCAGCGCGCCCAGCGGCTCGACATCGACCGTCTGTCGTTGACGGTGGCGAAGACCGCCTGGACGCTGGCGCCGGGCGTGCGGCCGCGCATCGAGTGGACCGATACCTCGGTGGTGGTGGCGGGCCTCGAGATGGTGAACCAGGCACGCGGCGCCGAGCGGCTGACGGCGAACGGTAACTGGATCAGCGACGGCCGCGGTCGCATGCTGCTGACCGCGCGCGGTCTGTCGCTCGATGCGCTGTTCGCCGACGCGGCGTCGCCGACGCGCTATGGTGGCCTGCTGGATGCCACCGCGACCCTCGGAGGCACTGCCGAGCAGCCGACCGTGTCGTCGGATTTCACGATCACGCAAGGGCGCGTCCGCCGCCTCGCGTACCAGCGCTTCGGCGGGCATGTCGAGTACCGCGACGAACTGTTCACGGTCGATGTTCGGCTCGATCAGGACGCGGGCGTCTGGCTCACCGGCGCCGGCGATCTGCCGCTCAGTCTCTTCGACCCCACGCGCACCGTGACGCCGATGCGTCTGGCCGTGAAGTCGAGCCCGGTCAGCCTGACGCTGCTCGAAGGGGTGACGGATGTCGTGCGCAATGTCACCGGTGACATGACGCTTGACGTCACGGTTGTCGGCAGTAGTCGCGACCCGCACTTCTCTGGACGCGTCGAGCTGCACCATGCCTCCTTCGACGTGGTGGCCTCCGGCGCGCGCTACCGCAACGGACGGCTGGCCCTGGCGCTCGCCAGCGACCGCGTCGGCGTGGAAGCACTGCATGTAGAGGACGAGAACGGGCACACGCTCGACGTCAGCGGCAGTCTCGGCACGCACGAACTTCGCGTCGGCGATCTGCAGGTGGCGGTGAACGCCCGTGGCTTCCAGGT
>CALQBJ020000256.1 GCA_943328785.2 Bifidobacterium breve | reverse complement strand
TGTCAGCGCCCGACTTCAGGCCGATACAGAGAGCGTCGGCACGATTCGTCGTTTTGGACGGACCCATTGTGGCACAGGGGTTGGGGCTGGATCAGCTGAGCCTCCAACGACCGTAAGTGTGTTTCGCCAGGTGACGATAAACCGCTTGCGCTCTAGTAATTCCCTGCTACGATTGCCCTTCACTTCCAGTAACTTACAGCCACGGGTCGTCAAGTGCTCCGAAAATCAAACGTCTGGGTCGGTACTCTTGTGATCGCCTGCCTCGTCGGTATCGGGAACGTCCCGGCTGAGGCACAAACGACTCATCGCGTCGCCGCCAAGCGCAGCAGCGCGTCCGTGACTGCACGGAAGAAAGCGGCGCCCGTTCGCGCCACGTCAAGCCGCCAGCGATCGCTCATCGCCCGCGCAGCCGCGACCGCACGCGAGATGGCCGACACCGTCACGCCGCGTTACAAGGTCGATGCAAGCGGCGACCTTGTGCCGGATCTGCATGCGGCTGCCGCCATCATCTACAACCCGTTGACCAATCAGATTCTCTGGGAAGAGAACTCGCAGGACCAGCGTTCCATCGCGAGCATCACCAAGGTGATGACCGCAACGGTGTTCCTCGAGAACAACCCTGACCTCACGCAGCCGGTCACCATCGCGCGCAGCGACGTCTACCAGGCGTCGACCACAAAGCTGCGGCTGAACGACAAGGTTACGGCCGACGACTTGCTGCACCTGCTGCTCATCGCCTCCGACAACGCCGCGGCGCGGGCGCTGGCACGCGTGTCACCCTATGGCTCGATCGGCTTCATTCGCCGCATGAACGAGAAGGCCGCTGAACTGGGCCTCAAGAGCACGCACTACGCCGACCCGTCCGGGTTGCTTTCGGAGAATGTCTCGTCCGCCTTCGATATGGCGCGGCTCATCACGAATGCGTCCAACGACGACCGCATCGGCTCCATCATGCGGACGCCGCAGTACACCGTGCATTCGAAGTCGCGCGACATGACGTTCCGCAGCACGAACCACCTGCTCGGCAGGAGCGATGTGGAAGTGCGCGCCGGCAAGACCGGGTTCATCTCGAAGGCCGGCTACTGCCTCGCCACGCTGCTTCGCCTGCCGCAGGGCGGCCAGGAAGTGGCGGTGGTGGTGCTGGGCGCCCGCTCGAACGCCGCGCGCTTCATGGAGACGCAGAACCTGTTCAATTGGCTGTCGGCGAAGGCGACCACCGTGTTCGCCACAAGCGCGCCGCTCGGTCTGACGCGCCAGCCGCAACAGCAGTAGGCTCGGGGCCGGCTCGCCGGTCCCGGTCATCCCACCACACTCGTCGCGCGCGTCTCAGCCGATGTAGCCGCGCTGCTGGGCCGCTGCGTCCAGCGGCAGCGTCGCGATCGAATCAACCGACACCATCACGGGCCGCTGCGCACTCCTCGCGTCGTACGCCTTCAGGTAGCGCCGGCAGACGTCGCAGGCGTATACGCGGTATCGCCCATCGCGGGTGGCGAACGAGGTGACCTGTGAGCGGTCGTCGTTGGCGCAGTAGGGGCAGGTGTGTGCGCCGTAGTTCCACTGCGCCGTGCAGCGTCCACAGATCAGGCGTCGTTCACCGGACGGTGTCACCACGGCGAATTCGGTTTCCCAGCCGCACACCGGGCAGTGGCCGTGCGTCCACTTGCTAAACTCCGGAATCGTGCTCAGCACTTCGGCGCAGCGCGCCAGGAAGGGGCGGAGCGACAGCAGGAGCAGCAGTTCGAGTGCCTCGGGCACCCCCGCCGGCAGGCGGGCCGGCGCTTCGCCTGCGTCGACGCCGGATGAGGCGAGATACCAGTTGGTGACCAGTGGCTCCAGCGCGTTCCCCTCGCGGCAGAGCGCCACGATCTGTTCGTGCTCGGAGCGTTCGAGGTGCGTGAAGCGGTAGAGGACGTCCGCGATCTGGCGCAGCGCGAACCGGAAATCGCTCCAGTCGAGCGGGATGTCGCCGAAGCGCACGGCCGGCCGCCCGGCCTGCTGCTGCGCGGTCAGCCAGGCCTGGTCGGGATGCAGGCGCGGCAGCGGAACCCGCGCCTGCACGCGCCGCTGGATTTCAACCAGGGCCAGTTGCATGTCGACGGCGTCGGCCAGTTCTGGATTCGACGCTTTCAGTTCCTTGAGCTCGACGATTTCGCGCGGTTCGGCGCGGACGGGACGGGGCGGTCGTTCGGTCACGTGGCGATTGTAGCGTGGCCGCCGGACGGTCTATCCGGCGGTTGCTACAATGGCTGCATCTCATGGCTGCCACTCCTGCGTTGCCCTCGTCTTCGCCGAAACCGTGCGTCCTGATGATCGCCTCCGAGGCGGCGCCGTTTGCCAAGACTGGCGGCCTCGGCGACGTGCTGGGTGCCCTGCCTGCCGCGATGTCACGCGCCGGTTGGGACGCAACGGTGGTGCTGCCGCGCTACCGCGGCAACACGGCTGGGCGTGAAATCGATCGGTTCCCGCTCCGCGTGGGTGGCTATTCCACCGAGATCGGTATCTTCGAGGCGCCGCTGGCCGACGGCGCGCGGGCCCTCTTCGTCGACGACCCGCGCATGTTTGATCGTGAGTTCATCTACGGCGAGGGCACCGGCGATTATCCGGACAGCCCGCTCCGCTTCGCTGTGCTGGCGCGTGCGGCGCTCGAGCATGCCGTGCGCGGCAACATCCCGGTGACCGTCGTGCACGCGCACGACTGGCAGGGTGGACTCGTGCCGGTCTACCTGAAGACGCTCTACAGCGGGCACCCCGTGCTCTCGCGCGCGGGCGTCGTCTTCACCATCCACAACCTGGCGTACCAGGGATGGGTCGACCCTGACTGGTTGCCGCGGCTCGACCTGCCGTGGCACCTCTACAGCATCGACCAACTGGAGTTCTACGGACGCATCAGCCTGCTCAAGGGCGGCATCGTGAATGCCGGCATGGTGACGACCGTCAGCCCGCAGTACGCCCGCGAAATCCAGACGCCGTCTGGCGGCGTCGGCTTCGACGGCATCCTGCGTTCGCGCGGCGACCGGCTCGTCGGCATCCTCAATGGTATCGATGCGGTCGAGTGGGACCCGATGGCCGACCGCTTCCTGCCGGCGCCGTACTCCGCCGACGATGTGTCGGGGAAGCGCGTGGCCAAGAAGGCGCTGCTCGAGCGCTATGGGCTGGCGTCGGACGATGCGGCGATGGAGCGACCGCTGATCGGTATGGTCACGCGCATGGTCGACCAGAAGGGGTTGAACCTCATCGAACAGTTGGCGGGCGAACTTCCATGGCTCGACGCCGGCTTCGCCGTGCTCGGAACGGGGGAGAGCCGCTACCAGGACATGTGGCGCGACCTCGCCTCGCAGCACCCCTGGAAGATTGGCGTCCGGATCGGCTTCGATGAAGGGCTAGCGCATCTCATCGAGGCGGGCTCGGACCTCTTCCTGATGCCGTCGCTGTTCGAACCGTGCGGCCTGAACCAGATGTACAGCCTCCGCTACGGCACCGTGCCCCTGGTCCGCCGTGTCGGCGGGCTGGCCGACACGGTGACGAACTTCGACCCGTCGCGCAGCGACTCGACCGGCTTTGTCTTCGACGACTTCACGCCGTGGGCGCTGATCGGCACGCTTCGGTGGGCGCTCGACACCTACCGCGACAAGGACGCCTGGCACCGTCTGCAGGTGAACGGGATGCGGCAGGACCTTTCGTGGGACCGTTCAGCTCGCGAGTACGTCAAAATATACGAATCCGCAGTATCGAGGGGGACACCTTAATGGCAGCCGAGAACGTGCAGACCTTTACCGACAGCAACTTTGAACAGACCGTGCTCCAGAGCGGGCAGCCGGTGCTCGTGGACTTCTGGGCCGAATGGTGCGGCCCCTGCAAGCGTCTCGGTCCGACGATCGACCAGCTCGCGTCCGAGTACGCCGGGAAGGTCACCATCGGTAAGCTGAACGTCGACGAGAACCCGAACACCGCCATCAAGTTCCAGATCCGCGGCATTCCGGCGGTCATGCTGTTCAAGGGCGGCGTGATCGTGGAGTCGGTCGTTGGCCTGCAGGCGAAGGAAGAGTTCAAGCGCGCGATCGACAAGCACATCTAATGAACACACGTAACGTCATCATCATCGGGTCCGGCCCAGCCGGACTCACGGCCGCCCTGTACTCTGGCCGGGCCAATCTCTCTCCGCTGGTGATCGAAGGGCTCGAGGCCGGTGGGCAGCTCATGATGACCACGCTGGTCGAGAATTGGCCGGGGAATCGCGACGGCATCATGGGGCCAGACCTTATGACCGAGATGCGCGCCCAGGCCGAGAAGTTCGGCGCCGAGATCATCCAGAACCACGTGGTGTCGGTCGACTGCAGTTCGTCGCCCTTCGTGGTGAAGACGGCCGACGCGGAGTACACGACCCGCTCGCTGATCGTGGCGACCGGCGCCTCAGCGCGCCTGCTGGGCCTGCCGTCCGAACGGACGCTCATGGGTCACGGCGTCTCGACCTGCGCCACGTGTGACGGCTACTTCTTTCGCGGACTGGAAATCGCGGTCGTCGGCGGCGGCGACTCGGCGATGGAGGAAGCGAACTTCCTCACGAAGTTCGCCAGCAAGGTCACGCTGATCCATCGTCGCGACTCGTTCCGTGCGTCGAAGATCATGCAGGACAAAGTGCGCGCGAACCCAAAGATCGAGATCCTCACCAACGCCATCGTCCTGGAGATCAAGGACACCGGCAAGGGTGAGGTGACCGGGATCGTCGTGCAGGACGTCGCGTCCGGCACCGTGAAGGAGATTCCGGTGGCCGGGGTCTTCGTGGCGATCGGCCATACGCCGAACACCGCGCTGTTCAAGGGGCAACTGGAGCTCGACGCCGAAGGCTACGTCGTGACTCGCGACGGTGCGAAGACGAACCTGCCGGGCGTGTTTGCCTGCGGCGACGTCCAGGACCACACCTATCGGCAGGCGATCACCGCCGCTGGATCCGGGTGCATGGCCGCGCTCGACGCCGAGCACTATCTCGACGGCATCCCCGAGCATCTGCACACGTAAGTCAGTCAGGTAGGTCGGGACGGTCGGGAATGAACGTGCTTCGTTCCAGAGCATCCCGATCTTCCC
>CALQBJ020000255.1 GCA_943328785.2 Bifidobacterium breve | reverse complement strand
TTCAGCTCGAACGTCGCAAAGAACTCGGTGAGCGACTCGGCGTCGACGTGGGCCGGCGCGGGGCACGCGGGGGCGACGAGCGCCGCGGCCTCGAGCGACTGCAGCTTCACCGCCGATGCGCCGGCCGCCGCCGCCGCGTCCACCATCTCGAGGGCGCGGGCCAGCGAGCCGCCGTGGTTCAGGCCGATCTCGGCAATCGTGAACAGCGGCCGTCCGCTGGCGACCGTGCGGCCGGCAACAGTCAGGGAGGCGTCGTTACGCGGCATGGCTCGCCAGCCTTCCGGGCAGGATGCAGTCCGCCATGGCCGGCACCTCGCTGATGTGGTTCACCACGGCGTCCGCGCAGATCGACACCCGGCCACGCGGACCCGTGCGCCACTCGCGCGTCTGGATGGTGCGCAGACCGCAGCGAGTCGCTCCGAAGATATCGGCGAACTCGTCGTCGCCGATGGCAATCGCCTGCGCGGGCCTCACGTCGAGGCGGCGCAGCGCCTCGAGGAACGGCTCGCGATCCGGTTTGCCTTCGCCGGAGCCGTAGTCGGCTGCATAGACGACGGTGTCGACGAGTGTGTCGAGCCCGAGCGCGCGCACCTTGGCTGCCTGGATGGCCGGAATGCCGTTGGTCACCACGGCCAGTTGCCACGAGCGGCCGAGCAGACGCAGCGCCTGCTGCGTGGCCGGCGGGATGCGCAGCACCGGGTCGTGGCCTCGCACGATGCGCACCAGCTCGGTGACCGGCAACTTGAGGTCGAACTGCGCGATGAGCAGGTCCAGTTCCTTGCCGCGCCGCGGTCCACGCGAAGCCGCGACCAGCAGCTTGAAGGCCTGCCGCTCGTCGGCGCCGTAGAACCTGGCGACGTGCCGGGAGACGGCCGCGAAGCCGCTCAACCGGAAGCGGCGCAGCGGATAGAGCGTGTCATCGAGATCGAACAGAAGGGCCCGTGGGTTACGCGGCATTGAATTGGTCCTCGAAACGTCGAGCCAGTTGCTGGATGGCGTCCGCCGCGCGGAACACGCCGCGCCCGTCCACCAGACGTGCGGCAGTTCCGGCCAGGCGTGCGGCCCTGGTTGGATGAGAGAGCAGGTCGGCCACGGCGTCTGCGGCATGGGCGGTTGCGCCTGGGTCGGCGGCGAGTCCGGCATCGATGGCCGCCCCGCGCCTGGCAAAGCCATGAATCGTCGGCTGCTGCGCGCCGACGACGGCGAGCGCCACGACCGGCGCGCCGAGCGCCGCCGCTTCATACAGCGTCAGGCCACCGGCGACCACGGCGACGGCCGCGCGCCGCAGTTCGGTGGCCAGGCCGTTGGGCGCCGCAACCCACGTGATGCGCGGGTGCCCCCCGGCCGTCGCCGTGTGGCTGAAGCCTTCGATGAGGCGAATGGTCTGCGACGGCTGGCGTTCGAGGATCGCCTCCGCCAGCCGGGTACCCCACTGGTGCACGTGTTCGCCGCCGCCGAGGGCGATGAGCACCCCTTCGCGTTCGGCCGGCGGCAACTGGCGCGCCTGCGCTACCGACGGGTCGAGCACGGCGTACATCGGTCCGGCCAGTCCCACGCTGGAGCCGGCGATACCTGGTTCGATGCTGCCGTCGATCGACAACTCAGACTCGACATACGCGAGCCCGAGGTCGTGGAGCGTGGCCACGGGAATGCGAAGCTGGCGTGCGCGCCGCACCCAACGTGTGGCCTGCTGGGCGGACGGGTCGTCGACGACGAGCACAGCGGGCCTGCACGGTTCACGCAGGAGGGCGATACCCCCGAGCCGAACGTCGAAGCCGCGCGCTGAGGCGGCTCTTCTGGTTTCGCGCGAGCCACGCACCGACACCGCGAGCGGCACACCGAGCGCCCGAGCCAGTGAGCGGCACCGCACCAGGTGTCCGAAGCCAATGGACGGTCCAGCCGCCACCCTGAAGAGGACGCGCATCAGCACACCCTCCACACGCGATGCGGGTCGCTGTGCTGGCGCCGGTCGTGCCGTTCGTCGCGGTGCGTTCGGGCGAGGAGTGCCGCCGCTACGTGCAGGCGCACGCTGCGCCCTTCCACCGTGGTCACGTCGAGCACCGGGGCTCGCCAGGTAAGACGGCAGGGCGGCTGCCTCGCCTCGAGCTCGATCTCGCCGATGTAGGCGCCGTCGCATTCGAAAAACTGCACCCGGTGATTGCCGTAGTCGGCCACGGCCAGCCACGGGGTCACGATGCTGAAGCCATGGTCGACCGACCCTGGCTCGCCGGAAAACTCGGGCGAGAGTTCGGCGACGTGCAGTGGTGTGTTGAACTGTCCCGGGTGGTCGCCGAGGCGCCCGAAGGCGAACGCCACCTGGCCGTCGGCATAGCGAGCCACGACCCGGTGTCCCGCCGGGTCGGCCTCGTACCAGAGGGTGCCGGATGACGGCTGGACGACACCGTCTGCTCGGCCGACCGTCACCGGCCCGGTCTGGGCGGATGTCGAGGAGAGAGGGGTGGACCGCCGATCATCCCTGTGTTCAGGGCTGAAATCGGCGTCTGGGCCAAGCCGGGGCTGATGTCTGGTATCCATATACACGTTCCTGCCTTCGCTGATAGGCGAGAACGTTGCCACTGCGCCTGGGGCCGTCCTGACATTCTGATTAAAGCTTCAACGGACGTTCCCGATTACCTCCCCGACAACAACACGCGGTCACGAACCGCACCCCGAGGCAAGGATGCTTCGGGCCCTTTCAGGGAGGATAGGCAACATGGCTTCTTTCTCAGTCGTCTCCAACATCTCGGCCGCCAACGCCCAGTCGAACCTCATTGGCACCAACATGGGGATGCAGAAGACGATCGCTCGCCTGTCGAGCGGCTTCCGCATCAACTCGGCTGGTGACGACGCGGCGGGCCTGGCGCTCGCCAACAACTACCGTTCGACGCAGGCGGTCCTGAACCAGGGCATCCGCAACGCGAACGACGGGCTGTCGACCCTCCAGATCAAGGACGGCGCCCTCAACAACATCGGCACGCTGCTCGACCGCCTCTCGACCCTGGCGACCCAGTCGGCGTCGGCGGCTTCGAACGTCGACCGCACCGCGCTCGACAGCGAATTCCAGGACGTCCTTGGTGAAATCGACCGTGAAGCGAACGTCGCCGGCCTCACCTCCGCAGCGGGCTTCTCGGTGTTCGTCAGCAACGACGGCAACAACGGCTTCGTGACCGGCACGGTCGGCGCGGCCGACACCACCGCGCTGGGTCTCACCGGTGTCGGCTTCGACATCACCTCCGCGTCGAACGCGGCGACGTCCGTGTCGACCATCGCGTCGGCGGTGAGCACGCTTGGCGGCGCACAGAGCACCATTGGTACTCTGCAGAACCGCCTCACGTTCGCCATCAGCCTCGCCAACTCGCAGGTGGTCTCGAACAAGGCCGCTGAATCCCGCATCCGCGACGCGAACGTGGCTGAGGAATCGGCGAACCTGACCCGCTACAGCATCCTGACGCAGTCGGGCATCTCGGCCCTCGCGCAGGCGAACCAGCAGAGCTCGGCCGTCCTGAAGCTCCTCGGCTGATACCTGACCCGACGACGGCGGGCCGCCCCCCCGGCATTCGGGGGAGACGGCCCGCCCCGTTTCCCCGCACGCCCCCCCGCTCAGCGCTGGCAGGCTTCTGGCATTCCGTTCCTTCAACCAGTCTTTCTAGAGGGAGCTTCCCGTGTCGACCGGCATCACCTTCAGCGGCTTCAACAGCATCGACTTCGGCTCCGTCATCAACGCGCTGATGGCGCAGGCGTCGCAGCCGCTCACCGAACTCCAGTCGCGGCAGAACGCGCTCAAGTCGCAGCTCTCCACCTTCAGCCAGTTCACCTCGAAGCTGGCGGCCGTGCAGACCGCCTCCGAGGCGCTGTCGTCGACGTCGGCGCTCGCCAGTTACGCGACGACGCTGTCGGACACGAGCGTGTTCTCGGCGGTGTCGTCGGATACGGCCACCCCTGGCCACTACGACGTGGTGGTGAAGGAACTGGCGCGTTCGCAGGTGACGGCCTCAGCGAGCACGGCTCCAGACGCCAACACCACGACCGTCGCCGACGGCGGCTCGCTGACCATCAACGGCACCACGGTGACGCTGACCGGTGCCGTCACGCTGCAGGGTCTGGCCAAGGCGATCAACGACACCAGCGGCATCCAGGCCAGCGCCTCGGTGGTGCAGACCGGTGCCGGCGCCTATCGCCTGGTGCTGACCGGCACGGCCACCGGCGCCGCCAACGCCTTCACGGTCCAGAACAACCTGACAGGCGGCAGCGTCGCGTTCACCGACACCGACGGCGACGGGACAACCGGCAACTCCGCGCTCGACAACGCCGTGCAGGCCACCGACGCCCTGCTCACGGTGAACAACCTCGAAATCACCAGCGCCAGCAACACCGTGAAGACGGCGGTGCCCGGCACCACCTTGAACCTGCTCCGCAAGGCGCCGAATACGTCGGTCGGCCTCGACGTCAGTGCGGATAACACCGCCCTGCAGGAGAAGGTGAACACCTTCGTTACGGCCTACAACACGCTGCAGAAATTCATTGGCGACCAGGGCACGTCGGCCGCGGCCGGCAGCCCGTCGAGCATTGCGCGCGACCCACTCGTGCGCTCGATGCGCTCTGCCCTGCGCCACACGCTGAGCAGTCAGTACGGCACCTCGGAGATCAGCTACCTCTCGCAGATCGGCGTCGAGTTCACGCGAACCGGCACGCTGCAGTTCAACGCGGCGAAGTTCAAGACGGCGATCGCGGACGGCACGGCCCCACTCGAACGCCTCCTCAACGGCACAGGCAACGGTGACGGCGCCTTCGGAGCGGTGAAGACGCTGATGGCGCAGTACACGCAGTCGTCAGGGATGATCGATCAGGCTGAAGAGCGTCTGAACAAGACGATCTCCCTGATCGACCGCCAGATGGCCGACATGCAGCGTCGGCTGGACGTCCAGCGGGCGTCCATGGTGAAGGAGTACGCGGCGGCCGACATGGCGATGACGCAGTTGAAGAACCAGAGCGGCGCGCTCAGCGCCTTCGGCTCGTCCTCGACATCGACCTCGTCCTCGAAATAACGTCCGGTCCGGAGAGCCTCAATCATGAGCTATGTCGCCACGC
>CALQBJ020000254.1 GCA_943328785.2 Bifidobacterium breve | reverse complement strand
TCTCGTCTACAGTATGGGCCGGACCTCTGTGGATCTTCGCCGCTAAAGGAGCGATAAGGGCATGTCGGAATCTCGAGGCTGGACGCGTCGTGAGGCGCTTGGAATGCTCGGTATGGGTGTCGCGGCGGCTGCGCTGCCCGAGTTCGCATCGGCGCAGACGCCGGCGTTCCCCCGTGGCGCGGTCATCCGCACGGTCCTGAAGGACTACGCGCCCGAGGAGCTTGCCGGCGGCGCCACGCTGTTCCACGAACACATGTCATTTGCGGACGCCTTCATGGTCCGCTGGACCGGCTACGCGGCCGACACCCGCCGCGACACCGCCATGCCCGGAGCCGCTGCGCCCGTCCAGGGGGCGGGCCGCCAGGGTGGTCCAGCCACCGCGCCGCCTGCGCCGCCCAGCACGCCGTCCGGCAAGTACTTCATGCAGGACCTCGCCTACCAGGTCGAGGAGATGACGATCGCCAAAGGCGAAGGCATCGCCTGTATTGTTGACGGCGGCCATCCGGACATGGGACGCGACATCAACTTCCTGCGGCAGATGTCGCAGCAGTCGGGGCTTCCGGTTGTGGCCGGCGGCGGCTTCTACACGCAGCCGTTCTACCCGAAAGAGATCGCCACGATGAGCGAGGAGCAGATCTACCAGGCGCTCCTCACACAGGCCGACACTGAACCGATCGGCTGCTGGGGCGAGATCGGCTCGTGGGACTGGATGACGAAGGACGAGCGGAAGGTCTTCCGCGCCGTGGGCCGCGCCTGTGTTGCGACGAACCTGCCGATCTTCACGCACACGGGCATTCCCGGGAAGTCGGCACTCGAGCAGCTCGACATCTTCGAGGACGTCGGCGTCGATCCGAAGAAGGTGGTCATCGGTCACGTCGGCAACCTGGTTGACCCGAACGTCGAGGTGCACCGCGCCATCTGCCGTCGCGGCGCGTTCATCGGCTTCGACCGCCAGGGAGCCGCTGGCGATGCGCAGCAGGTGCCGATGGTGATGAAGCTGATCGACGCGGGTTACGCGGACAACCTGATGTTCGCCTCCGACCTGTCGAACATCGCGCAGACCAAGCAGGGCAAGGGCCCCGGCTACGCGCGCACGCTCACGGTATTCGTGCCGAAGTTGAAGGACGCCGGCGCCGACGCGGCGGTGCTGAAGAAGATCATGACCGACAACCCCAGGCGCTTCCTGGCGTTCGTGCCCAAGAAAGCCCGCAAGGGTTAGGAGTTTCCAGTGACGACACAGCGTATGAAGACGGCGGCAGCGTGGGTGATGGTGCTTGGCGTGCTCGCCGGCGGCGAGCGCTACTTCGAGCATGCGGCGGCCGCGCAGGCGGCAGGCGCCAAGGTGCAGGCGCCGGCGTTCGAGGTCGACCCGATGTGGCCCAAGCCGATGCCGAATCACTGGATTCTCGGCTCGGCGATCGGCGTGTGGGTCGACACCAAGGACCACGTGTGGATCATCCAGCGCGGTGCCTCGACACTCGACGCGAACGAGAACGCGCTCGGCGGCAAACTCTCGAAGAACTGCTGCGAGGCGGCGCCGCCGGTGCTGGAGTTCGACCAGGACGGGAACCTCGTGCAGTCGTGGGGCGGCCCGGGCCAGGGCTACCAGTGGCCGGACAGCAACCACGGCATCTTCGTCGAGACCAACGGCACGGTGTGGATTGCCGGCAACGGCGCGCAGGATGGCCAGATCCTGAAGTTCACCCGCGATGGCAAGTTCCTCAAGCAGTTCGGCTTCGGCTGGGCGAATGCCGGCAGCACCGACAAGTTCGCGTTCCGCCAGCCCGCCAAGATCTTCGTGGACGAACCGAACAAGGAGGCGTACATCGCCGACGGCTACGGCAACCACCGCGTCGCCGTGCTCAATTCAGACACCGGTGAGTTCAAGCGCATCTGGGGCGCCTACGGCAATGTGCCCGACGACACCGACCTCGGGCGCTATCGTCCCACGGCTCCGCCCGCGCAGCAGTTCCGCAACCCGGTGCACTGTGCCGACAAGTCGGTCGACAACCTCGTCTACGTCTGCGACCGCGTGAACGACCGCCTGCAGGTGTTCACGCCCGACGGCAAGTTCGTGAAGGAGGCGTTCTTCGAGAAGGAGACCACCGGCTCCGGTTCGGTGTGGGACATCGCGTTCTCGAAGGACCCGCAGCAGAAGTACATCTTCATGGCCGACGGCATGAACCAGCGGATCAACGTCATCGAGCGGCAGTCGCTCCAGTTGATCACGAGCTTCGGTGACGGCGGCCGTCAGGTCGGCCAGTTCTTCGGCGTCCACAGCATCGCCATCGACTCGAAGGGCAACCTGTTCACCACCGAAACGTGGGAAGGGAAGCGCCTGCAGAAGTTCGTCTACAAGGGCATCAAGGCGGTCACCGCTGGTTACCAGGGCGTGGTCCGACCAGGCGCCACGGGCAAGTAGGCGCCGCATGTTGCGGACCGGCGTTGCTTCTGCTCTCACGGTCGCGGCGCTCCTGCTCGCGGCGGCTCCGGCGTCGGCAGAGCCGTTGTCGTGTTCGCTGGCCGGCTACCACGCGCAACCCGGGCTGACCGCGAGCGTCGCGAACGGCGCGCTCGTGTTGCAGTGGAGCGGCGACCGCCGCCAGGAACTGCGTGCGCGCTTCGTGCTGACGCAGGGCACGCCGACGATCGAGGAACTGGCGGTCCGCAAGGCGGGCGGCACCTGGGGCGTGGTGGCGTCGAACGTCGTCGCCGACTACCACGTCACCACCGGGCTGCGCCGCATGAGCAACCAGCAGATGGCGCCGCTGCGTGGACTCGGCGTCGACCTCACCAGCGATATCGTCGATATCTATCGCTGGGATCCGTTCTGGGATGCGCCGCTCGACCTCGGCGCCGCGGCGAACCGCAGCGCGAATCCGCCGCCGGCCGAAGGGGTGGCGAACCAGCCCGGGCTGCCGCGAAACGGGAGCGAGGTGGTGCGGTCGTCGGCGCGCTACGCGGTGACGTCGTGCACGGTCACCACCGACGGCGCCCGCCTCGTGGTGACGTTCCCGGGCGTCACACTCGGCGCCTTCACCGGCTCCCTGCAGTACACGCTGTTCAAGGGGACCAACCTCGTGCAGCAGGAGGTGGTGGCCACCACCAGCACGCCGTGGGTGGCCTACAAGTACCACGCAGGACTGACCGGCATGAGCATCGCCGGTGCGCGCGTCGTGTGGCGCGATATCGCGAATGCGTGGCAGGACTACCGGTTCGGGGGCGCGACGAATGACGACGAGGTGCCGCTGAAGGCGGCGAACCGCCTTGTGGTGGCCGAGCGCGGCCGAGCGGGTTCGATTGCGCTGTTCCCGCCGCCGCACACGTTCTTCTGGGCGCGCGAGATCGCCATCAATCTCGGCTACAACTTCTACCGCAAGGACAGCGACCGCACCTTCTCGTTCGGCATCCGGCAGGCCGAGCACGAGGACGAGTCGGAGAACCAGGCGAACTTCGCGCTCTATAGCGCGCGGCCTGGCACCGAGCAGCGGATGACGGTGTTCCTCTATCCGAGCGCCGATGGCGGCGAGGCGACGTTCGAGCGCGCGCTTACCTTCACGCACGGCGACCGCTACAAGCCGCTGCCCGGCTACCAGGTGATGAATCACCACTACCACATGGATCTGGGGCGACGGCTCGGTGATGCGGGCAGCCTTGATGCCGACATTCCTGACCTGGTGGCGCTGAAGGCGCTCGGCATCAACATCGTGTCGCAGGTCGACTCGGTCGGGCTCGGCGTCGAGAACCCGCCGGTCGGCGCGCAGTATCCCGGCAAGCCGCCGGTGCAGCCGCGCAGCGCGCCTGCCGCGCCAGCGGCGTCCGCGGCACGCCCGCGCGTCGACGAACTGCAAATCCGTTTCAATTCCATCGAAGGGGCAAAGCGCCACTCGGATACGAACTTCCTGGTGCTGCCGGCGCAGGAGTACTACGGCAGCCCGTTCGGAGGGCACACCGACCTGCTGTTTTCGAAGCCGGCCTACTGGGACACGGAGCGCAGCGCGGGACAACCGCTCACCTCGATGCATCCGACGTTCGGCACGGTCTACCACCTCGCGGGTGCCGACGACCTGCTGGAGATGGTGCGCCGCGAGAACGTCCTCGTGTCGATGCCGCATCCGCGCACGAAGGGGTCGACCGGATTCCCGGACTCCATCAAGCACCTGCCGTACTTCAACGACCCGCACTTTCACGGCGTCGGCTTCCGCTGGGGGATGGGGCTCGATCGCTCCGAGCAGCGGCTGTGCGAGTACCGCTGCCTGACCCTTCTCGATGACATGAGCAACTGGCTCGCCGACCGCGACACGCCGCTGAAGCAGGCGCTCTCCATCTCCGAGGTGCGGCATCAGCAGCCTGGCGACGACATCTACGCCAGCGCGCCGGTCAGCTACGTGAAGCTGTCCGCGCTGCCGTCACCCGACGATGTGACGCCGCTCATTTCGACGCTGATGCAGGGCGACTACTTCATCACGTCTGGCGAAGTCCTCATTCCACACGTCAGCGTGAAGGGGAGCGGCGCGGCGCGCACGGTCGAGGCCGACATCGAGTGGACCTTCCCGCTGGCGATCGTCGAGGTGGTGTGGGGCGACGGCGTCACCACCGGTCGCCAGACGCTGCCGGTGTCGAGCCTGCCGCCGTCTGGGGCGCAGCACGTCAGCGTCCCGTTCGATGCGACGGGCAAGAAGTGGGTCCGCTTCGCGGTGTGGGACGTGGCCGGCAACGGCGCGCTGACGCAGCCGCAGCGAGTGGCGGACTAGCCGGCAGCGACGTCGGTGTCTGTCGGCACCGCGTTCACGTAGCTCTGCACCAGGGCCAGCGCCGTCACGACGACGATCGGGCCGAGGACGATGCCGAGCAGGCCGAATACGTTGAGGCCGCCGAGCAGGCTGATGAAGATCACCAGGCCGTTCATCTGCACGCGGTCGCTGAGCAGCAGCGGCCGCAGCACGTTGTCCACCGTGCCGACGATGCCGGCACCGACGGCAATCAGCACGATGCCCTTGGTCATCGAGCCGGTCGCCATCAGATAGATCGCGGCGGGGATCCACACCACGCCCGCGCCGAACGGCAGCAGGCACGCCAGCGCCATCACCACTCCCCAGAACACCGGCGCCGACAGCCCCAGCAGGGCGAAGGCGATGCC
>CALQBJ020000253.1 GCA_943328785.2 Bifidobacterium breve | reverse complement strand
GGTACGTGCACCAGCGCACCGCGCAATGACCACCGGCGTCCTGCTGATGGCGCACGGCACCCCGTCCTCGCTGGACGAGATGCCGGACTACCTGACGCTGGTGCGCGGTGGTCGTCCGCCCTCTCCCGAACTCGTCGCGGAGATGCGGCACAACTACGAGGCGATCGGCGGACGTTCGCCGCTCACCGATCTCACAAGGGCCCAGGGAGCCGCGCTTCAGGCGCGGCTCGGGCCCTCCATCCCGGTGGCCGTCGGGATGCGCAACTGGGCCCCCTTCCTGACAGACGCGGTCGACCGACTGGTCACCGGCGGCGTCACTCGCATCATCGCCATTCCGCTCGCACCGCAGTTCTCGACGCTCAGCGTCGCGAAGTACTACGCCGCGACTGCAGCGGCGTTGCCGGCTGGCGTCGAACTGCTGCGCATCGCGTCCTACCACCAGCATCCGCTGCTGCTCGAGGCGTTCACCGAACGGGTGCGCGAGGCTGGATTGGTCGACGACGAGGAGGTGGTGTTCACGGCGCACAGCCTCCCGGCGCATGTGGCGGCAACCGGCGATCGCTACGCGCACGAGGTGGCCCGCACCGCGCGCGGCATCGCCGAACGCCTCGGACTCACGCGCTACAAGCGGGCGTTCCAGAGCGCGGGACGGACCGCCGACCGCTGGATGGGGCTCGACCTGGGCGACCTTCTCCGCCACCGCGCGGCACGCGGCGCGCGCCGCTTCCTTGTCGTGCCCGTCGGCTTCGTCTGCGACCACACCGAGATTCTGTTCGACATCGACATCCAGGCCGCGGGCGTCGCGCGGGAACTGGGCGTGGAGCTTCGGCGCAGCGCGTCACTGAACGATTCGCCGGTCTTTGTGCGGCTGCTCGAATCGCTCGTGCTCGACCGGCTATGATCGAGCCGTGAGCGCATCCCCCCAGGTTCTCATCCTTGGAGGCGGCATTGCCGGCCTGGCAACCGCCTTCGAACTCCATCAGCAGAAGATCCCCTTCCTCTTGCTCGAGGCTGGTGCCCGCGTCGGCGGCGTAGTCTTCAGCGAAGAAGTGGATGGCTTCAACATCGACGGTGGTCCCGACGCCCTGCTCATTCAGAAGCAGGACGGCATCAAGCTGTGCCAGGAACTGGGGCTCGGCACGCGCCTCGTCCCGACCAAGCTGCCGCGACTGGCCTACGTCCAGCGGGCCGGCCGGTTGCACGCCCTGCCGGCCGCGTCGGTGATGGGCATCCCGACCCAGTGGGGACCGTTTATCAAGACCGGGCTGTTCACGTGGCCGGGCAAGCTGCGCATGGGGATGGAGATGTTCATCCCGAAGCGCACCGAGACGGGCGACGAGTCAATCGGCGCGTTCATGCGGCGCCGCTTCGGCAACGAAGCGGTCGACTACCTCGCCGAGCCACTGCTGGCCGGCATCCACGCCGGCGACGTCGATCGGCTGTCGATTCGCGCGCTCTTTGCGCGTTTCACTGAAACCGAGCAGCGCTTCGGCAGCCTGTTGCGCGCATTCCGCTCGCAGCCGCGGCATGCGCCGTCGAAAGACGGCGCCTTCAAGTCGCTGCCGGGGGGACTGGGCGAGATGATTACCGCGCTCGAGAAGGCGCTGCCGGCCGACTCCATCCGCAAGAACACGAGGGCGACGTCCGTCTCGTTCGACGGCGCGCTCTACCGCGTTGAGACCGCCAGCGGCGAGCTCTTTTCGGCGCGCACGGTGGTGGCAGCCACACCGGCGTTCGTCTCGGCGACCACGCTTCGCGCGGTCGCGCCGATTGTCGCGCAGCGCTGCGGCGAGGTTCCGTATGCGTC
Source organism: Bifidobacterium breve (assembly GCA_943328785.2). Classification (GTDB taxonomy): domain Bacteria; phylum Acidobacteriota; class Vicinamibacteria; order Vicinamibacterales; family CAVVIG01; genus CAVVIG01. The sequence goes on along the minus strand of CALQBJ020000253.1, from coordinate 3,340 downwards.
AGCAGCCACCGTCGCGATGGCCTTCAACCGCGAGGCGGTGTCGCATCCGCTGAACGGCTCTGGCTGGGTTGTGCCAAAGGTCGAGAAGACCGGCATCATGGCCGGCACGTGGCTGTCGTCGAAGTGGCCGGGGCGCGCACCCGAGGGCAAGGTGCTGCTGCGCGCCTTCTTTGGCGGCGCCCGCGACCCGAAGGCGCTCGAGAAGACCGATGCGGAACTGGTGGCCACCGCGCTCGCCGCGATGCGTCCGCTCATCGGCATCCAGGGCGATCCGCTCTTCACCCGCATCTACCGCTGGGAGAACGCCAATGCCCAGCACGAGGTCGGTCATCTCGATCGCGTCGCCGCCATCTCGCAGGACCTCCGCGCACATCCAGGACTCTTCATCACGGGCAGCGGCTTCCGCGGCGTCGGCATTCCCGACTGCGTCGCGGACGCGCGCACGACCGCCAGGCAGGTATCGGCATGGCTCGCTTCGTCCGTCTCGTAACCCTCGCCTTCGCGCTCGCGCTGCTGGTGGTTCCCGCCTACGCGGAGCAGGGTGCGACGCGTGCGCGTGAAATTGGCGGAGCCCACGGCGACTCAGCGATCTGGATCGGGCGTGGCCTGCGGCAGACCGGCGAGTTCGACTTCGTGTTCCTCGACGCGTGGAAGCGCGACTACAAGACGTTCCTCGACATGGTGTTTCCGCGACTGCGGTTGCGTGGGCTGTTCCTCGCGCACAACGTCGTGAACAAGCAGAGCGAGATGACCGACTTCCTGACGGCCATCCGCACCGACCCGCGCATGTTCAGTTCCATCGTCACGCCGTCCGGTGAAGGCGTGTCGATCACGATGAAAGCGCGCTAGATCGTTCGTAGTGTCCGGCTTTAGCCGGACCTTCTGATGAGGCCCCCATGCCCCGAACCGTCCACATCATCGGCGTGCCGCTCGACCTCGGCGGTGGCAGGCGCGGCGTCGACATGGGACCGTCCGCGCTGCGGATCGCCGGACTCAGCCAGCAGATCACCGCGCTCGGCTACACCGTGCGCGATGCAGGCAACCTGCCGGTGCGCATTCGCGAGACGCTCGAGCCACAGCACGCGCACAAGCGCTACATCGACGAGATTGCGCACGTCTGTTCCGCGCTATTCGACACGTCGCTCGACGCGCTCAGGAACGGTGCCGTGCCCATCGTGCTTGGTGGCGACCATAGCGTGGCTGCCGGGTCGGTGTCGGCGACCGCAGCGTTCGCGCGAGACGCGCACCATCTCCCCGTGGGGCTCATCTGGGTCGACGCGCACGGCGACATGAACACGCCGTCCAGTTCGCCGAGCGGCAACGTGCACGGCATGCCGCTGGCGGCGCTGCTGGGCGCCGAACCGCACGAACTCGCGAGCATTGGCGGGTTCTTCCCCACTGTGCGGCCCGAGCATGTGGTGCTCATCGGTATCCGCAATCTCGATGATCGCGAGAAGGAGATCGTGCGTGCCTCCGGCGTGCATGTCTTCACGATGAAGGACATTGACCGTCGGGGCATCGCCATCGTGGCCGAGCAGGCGGTGGCGCTGGCGAGCGCCGGCACCGCGGGTATTCACGTGTCGTTCGATCTGGACGCGTGCGATCCGGCGATTGCGCCTGGGGTGGGGACGCCGGTCAAGGGCGGCCTCGATTACCGCGAGGCGCACATGGTGATGGAGATCGTGGCCGACTCGGGACGCCTGCTCGCGCTCGACCTCGTGGAGGTGAACCCGACGCTCGACATTCGCAACAGCACGGCGGAACTCGGCGCGGAACTGGCGCTGTCCGTGCTCGGCAAGAAGATTATCTAAACGGGGCCAGACCGCGTGCGGCGCATCTGCCTGCCGTCGTGTCCGGCTTTAGCCGAACCGACCGCCCGAAAGTTGCGATCTACGGCCGAGCGCCGGCGCGCACGTAGTAAAATAGCCACTCCCTCGTCGACCTGGTAGCTCAGTGGTAGAGCATCTGACTTGTAATCAGGGTGTCAAGGGGATTGGGCATCGAATTCCGGCGCAAATCGTGCGATTGCGAAGCCCGCCAGAATCCTAGGTAGCACCTAGGTAGCACGCACCGAGTGGTGCGCGGTTCAGCCGACCTGGTAGCTCAGTGGTAGAGCATTCGACTTTTAATCGAATGGTCGTGGGTTCGATCCCCACCCGGGTCACCACTTCTTCAGCCGATCAGCCCAACTTCCCTGCTTCGTAATCAGCAGGTCGTCCGTTCAGTCCGGCTCGCCGGCTTTAAATTCCTCGATGGACTTGCGGAATTTGCCAAGGGTGAGCAGTTGTTGAATCCCCGAAGGATCCTCACAATCCGAGCGATTGGATCCGGTTGCGCTGGCGAGGCCTGCCGGTGGATAGTTGGGAAATGCCGACTCCGGCGAGCATCACCTGCCCGAAGTGCGCGACCGTCACGGTCGACACCATGCCGGACGACCGCTGTATTGCGTTCTGGGAATGCCCGCAGTGCCACGCACTGCTGCGGCCAAAGGTCGGAGATTGCTGCGTCTACTGCTCGTACGGGGACGTGAAGTGCCCGCCCGTCCAACTGGAGGCGTGCGGCTGCGAGCCTAGGACGGCTTCTTCTTCACGACTCGATCCAGGGCTGTCTTCGGATCTTCGTTAAACACGGAAACGTCCTCGTTCACGCGCTCAGCCCAGCGCGCGCCTGACCCACTCGCGCACCGCCGTCTCGGCGGGGTTCAAGTGGCTCGCCAAGGCGTTGCCATCATCGAGCACCGTGCGAATGACACCGGCTCTGAACTCGTCAGTGAACTGCCGCCGCAGGCGGGCGCTTAGGAGTCATGTCATGCGTTTCTTCGCGGTGATCGGCGTTCTGGCGGTGTTGACGGTCGCCGCATGCAGTGTTGGGACTGACGCCGCAGGACCGAGCCGCGTGCGCGCACGTGCCAGCGCCGCACCGGAAATGTCCAGCACGGCCAGACAGGTGAGGCCCCGCGCGATCAATTGGTCGACCAGGCGGGAATCCCCACCTCCGACATCGAGGATGCAGGTGCTTGCCGAGACTCCGGCAGCATCGAGCATGTGCAGCGAGAGTTCTGGCGCGGCCTCGAACCAGCTCACGTCCCCCTCGGCTTTCGTGCGGTAGACGGCGTCCCAGCGTGCGGTTCTGTCCATCAGTCTCTTCCCCGACTCCATTCAGGCGACCGCTGCCGCTAGCGACGGTCCGGTGCCAGCGCCCGATCCGCGAGAAATGCGCCCGCTGCACGCGCGATACCGGCCAGGACCCTCGTCCGGTAGTCGTGTTCGCCCGTGTCGAACTGGTCGCCGGAGTGGTCAACAGCGTTGCTGACGAGCGCGACCACCCCCACGGCAGCTCC
>CALQBJ020000252.1 GCA_943328785.2 Bifidobacterium breve | reverse complement strand
GCGACGCCACACCGAAATGGAAAGCGCTCTAGCTAGAGCGTTTTCGAGATCGGTGTAGTGTCCGCCTTCAGGCGGACCCCAGAAAGTCCGGCTAAAGCCGGACACTACGTACTACACCGAAATGGAAAGCGCTCTAGCTGCCAGGCTCCGGCTTGGCGAAGCGGGCGAGCGGCGGCGCGGCCAGCTTGCCATCGTTCCGTCCGGCCGCTTGTATGATCAGCCTCACGTTGCCTGCCGACCTGCTGCTGTTCGGACCGTACCAGCTCGACATCGCCTCACGCCAACTGCAGAGGGACGGTGCGCCGGTCACGTTGCCGTCGCGCCACTTCGAACTGCTCGTGCTGCTGGTCACGCACGCCGGCCAGGTGCTGACGAAGGATGCGCTGATCGAGGCGGCCTGGCAAGGCGTTGCCGTGACCGACAACAGCCTCGAGCAGGCCATCTCATCACTGCGGCGGCTGCTCGGGCAGCCGGACGGCGCCGTCTACATCGAAACGCAGGCGAGGCGAGGGTACCGGTTTGCCGCCGAGGTGCGCCGCACCGAGCGCCGCGAGCCGCTCGAAGCGCTCGATGCGCTGCTGGCGCCGCATCGCGCCTGGCTCGAGGGGCGTGCGTCGCTCGAGACGCTCGAGCGCTCGCAGATCGTGCATGCGCGTCAGGTGTTCGAGCGTGTGGTGCAGCAGGTGCCCGACCAGGCCTCGGCCCATGTCGGACTGGCCAACGCCTGCGTGATGCAGTTCGAGATGACGCGGTCGGAACTGGCGCCCGACACGGCGGCGCTGGCGCGTGCCGCTGACCACGCGCGTGAGGCGTGCCGCCTCGACCCGCGATACGGCGAGGCCTGGGCGACGCTCGGCTTCGTGCTCGACCGCACCGGGCACCGCGCAGACGCCCTCGCGGCCTCGCGCATGGCGACGCTGCTCGAGCCCGACAACTGGCGGCACCACCTGCGTCTCGGCTATGTCAGCTGGGGTGAGGAACGGCTGCGCGAAGCCCGGCGCACCCTCGCCCTGCTGCCAGGGTTTCCGCTGGCGCACTGGCTTGCGGCGACCGTGCACGTGGCTCGTCAGGCACTCGACGAAGCCGAGCGCGAACTGACCGCCGGCATGACCGCTGATGCGGGCCAGGTGCACCGCGCACGGTTCGGCGGCGTGGCGCTCCACTGGTTGCGCGGCCTCATTCTGCTGGCGCGCGGCGACGAAGCTGGCGCACTGGTCGACTTCGAGCGCGAACTGGCCAGTGAGCAGAGCGGGCAGCTGTATGCGCGCGAGTGTTGCGCCAATGCGTGGTACGCCGTCGGCGCCGTGCGGTTACGGCAGGGCGACCGGGAGGGGGCGCTGGCCGCCTTCGACGAGGCGATTGCGCGGGTGCCGCTCCATCCCACGGCACACGCTGCCACGGCGGCCCTGCGCGGCGCGGGCGTGGCCGACCGCGGCGTGCTGCTGGCCGCGCCTGCCGCTGCGCGTCTGGCGGTGCCCGAACTGGCCATGGCGCGCGCGGTCGCCGCGGCACTGGGCGGGCGCCAGAACGATGCCGCGCGGATCGTGGACGAGGCGCTGACGTCGGTGGGCGAGGGGAGCGCGCTCTGGCTGTTGCCGCTCGAGCCGCTGCTCCAGGTCGATGGCTCGCCGCGCTGGACGCCGGCGCTGGGGCGCCTGTCGATGCGCTCGGCCTGATCGCCTTCAGGCTTTTTCAGCACGGCCCGAAGGACTCGGCACACCTCGGCGTCCTACCGTGAAGGCAGGAGGTCGATATGAAGTCCCTGCTCTTGACGTCCCTGTTGGTACTCGCCGCCGCACCGCTCTGTGCACAATCCGTCACCCCGTCGAACACTCAGATCGCGCCGCCCCTGGCGAAGGCCGTCAGCCTGGCCGGACCGCGCTTCGGGTTCACCTTCCTCAGCGACGGAGTCGTCGACAAACTGCGTGACGAGAACATCGAGGTGAAGAACGGCATCTCGCAGTTCGGCTGGCAGTTCGAGAAACAGTTCTACAGCAAGGAAGGCGGGCCGTCGGTCCTGAACGAGTGGGTGCTGCTGGCGGGCGGCCTCGATCAGGGGCTGCTGCTGCCGAGCCTGAACTGGATGGTGGGCCTGCGCACGCGCGACGGCGCCGAGTTCGGCATCGGCCCGAACATCTCGCCCGCCGGCGTGGCGCTGGCCATGGCCGCGGGCGTGACGTTCAGGGCGGGTGTCCTGAACCTCCCGATGACCTTTGCGGTGGTGCCGTCGAAGGAGGGCATGCGCGTCAGCATGCTGACCGGCTTCACGTTACGGCGGTAGGTCGGGAGGGTCTGGAAGGTCGGGAAGGTCGGGGAGGAAAGCGCGGTCCGGCTGAAGCCGGACACTACGCGATGCCCGCGTGTCTCCGTCTTACCCTCCCGCCTCACCCGGCCTTCCTGACTACTCGTAGTACTTCTTGTACATCCCGCGCTTGAAGAGGAAGCCGCCGAGGGCGCCGCCCCACTGCAGCACCCAGTGCATGCGGCGCAGGTCGATCATCTCGATCAGGTTGCCGTCCATGTCCTTGGCGAAGAAGAACCAGTGGCCGCGCGGCGATTGCTCAGGCTTCGACAGGCACTCGACGCCCTTGCTCTGCAGGTAGTCGTACCACTGCTGGCAATTGCGCACGTTGAACGAGTAGTGCGTGATGCCGGTGCGATTCCACGGAATCTTCACTTCGGGCGGCAGCTTCGGCTCGAACGAGAAGATCTCGAGGATGCCGCCGCCTGGCACCCGCACCCAGCCGATCTTGCAGGCCGGCGCCGGGCCGTCGACGCCGAAGAAGGCGCGCACCCGCTCCGGTTCGGCATCCGACACGCCAACCAGCGGACAGCCGAACACCTCCGAGTAGAACTTCACCGCCGTGTTGAAATCCGACACGGTGATGCCGATGTGACTGAGCGAGCGAGCGTTCACGGATACCTCGGAAGAATGGCTGATGGCTGATTGCCAATTGCTGAATGTGGCTCAGGGCCAGGCCTCTGGCCTACCGCCCATCGCCTATCGCCGCCACCGGCGCGTCAGCGCAGGTGGTTCACGCGTATGTGCTCCGCCACCCTGAGCGCCTGCGCCACGATCGTCAACCCCGGGTTGACCGCGGCGGACGATGGGAAGAATGATGCATCGACTACGAACAGGTTGTCGATGTCATGCGTGCGGCAGAACGGGTCGAGCACCGACGTCTTCGGATCGGTGCCGAAGACCAGCGTGCCGCACTGGTGCGTCGTGTTGCGCGTCCGGTGCGAATAGGCCATCACCTTCCAGAAGCCGAGATCGCGCAGGACGCGGGTGAAGCGGCGGACCAGTTCCCGATGCGCCCGCTCGTTGTTCGGTGCGTAGGTCAGGCGGATGCGCCCATCGCGTTCCACCGTCACCCGGTTGTCCGGACTCGGCAGGTCTTCCGACATTGCCAGCCAGTCGACACCGCGCGCCACCCACGCCTGATACGCCCAGAGCGGAATCCACGGCACGACGATCTGCGCCATCACCCCATGCGTCCGTCCCTGCGACTGGATCTGGCCGAGCGGAAACGGCGTGTCCGGTCCGGCGAAGTAGAAATCGTTAATCGCGACGGTCTTCTGGAAGAGGTCGTGGTTCATGCGCAGCGGATGGAACCCCTGCATCATCGTGGCAAGGTGCGCCATGTAGCGGCGGCCGACCAGATCGGATGAATTAGCCAGCCCGTTCGGATGGACGTCGGTGGCCGAGCGCAGCAGCAGCGCCGCGGAGTGCACGGCGCCACACGACGACACGATCAGCGGGGCGTGCAGCGTCTTCACCTCGCCGTCGTGCTCCACCTCCACCGCCTCGACCTTGCGTCCGGCCGCGTCGGTGATCAGGCGCCTGGCGTAGGCCTTCGTCAGCAGTTCGACGTTGTCGAACGCCGTCGCCGGCCGCACGGCGCACATCTCGGCGTCGCTCTTCTTCCCGAGGCGGCAGGGGAACGAGTTGCAGGTGTTGCAGAGGACGCAGCCGCCGTCGCTGCCGGGCTCAATCAGCCCGAGCGGCAACGGCGACGGGTGCAGCCCCATCCCGCGCAGGCGCTCGACGATGGCCGACATGCCGGCGGCGTGGGCAATCGGCGCCTGCGGGAAGGGATTGCGCGCGCCCTCCGTCGGGTCGTGTCCCACCTCGCCGTGCACCTGGTACATCTGCTCGGCGCGCTCGTAGTACGGCTCGAGCGTGTCGTAACTGATCGGCCACGCCGGCGAGACGCCGTCCGCGTGCTGTACTTCGCCGAAGTCGTCGCGCCGCAGGCGGTAGAGAACGCTGCCCCAGAACTTCGTGTTGCCGCCGACGTTGTAGTGCGTGTACGGCTGGAACGCGGCACCGGTCTCGTCGAGCCAGCGGTCGGTCGTGCGGTAGCGCAGGAACTTCCAGACCTGCTCCGGGTCCCAGTTCTCGGGCTCGGACGGCACGAAGTCGCCCCGTTCGAGGATGAGGATGCGAGCGCCTGTGTCGGCGAGCGCCATGGCCAGCGTGCCACCCCCTGCGCCGCTGCCGATGATGATGAGGTCGTAGCGGTCGAACCGGGGGGAACGCGACTTACCCGAGACTGGCATAGATCCGGTCCATGAGCCGTTGGTCGTCGATGGCGCGCTCGAGGCTCATGCCGGGCGTGCGGCCGGTGGCGATGGACGTGGCGAAGTCGCGGTACATGGCCTGGTAGCCGCGAATGTCGCGCAGCAGACCCGGCACCGCGAACGAATGCCGCTTCCCGTGGACGAAGACGAACAGCCCGTTCGACTCGAAGGCAATCGACCCCTGTCGACCCATGATCTTCGACAGGCGCAACCCGCGGAACAGCGACGGAATCTCGCGCGAGTAGTAGATGGTGCCGACGGCGGCGTTGTCGTAGGTGAAGGCCACCATCATGCTCTTGGCGCGGCGGTCCGGGCCAGTGCGTGAGATGGATGGACGGTAACCCTGGATGGACGTGATGGTCGGGCCAAGGCTGCCGGCGATGTGCAGCCAGTGGATCCCTTCCTCGAAGAAGGCGTCGCCGCCGGCCATCGACTCGTCGTTGCGCCAGTCGTCGGCGCCCTTCAGCCGGTGGGCGACGGTCGTCAGTTGCAGGAACACCATCTCGCCGATCGCATCATCGGCCAGCAGTCGCCGCAGCGTCACGGCCAGCGGCTTGTAGTGATCGTTCTCGCCGACCACGATGACGCGGCCGGTGCGCTGCTGCGCCGCGCGCACGGTGTCGTAGTCGGCCATGGTCGGGAACGCCGG
>CALQBJ020000251.1:0-5230 GCA_943328785.2 Bifidobacterium breve | reverse complement strand
GCATCAATACCAGCTGTGACGCGAACGTCGCGACGTGGCGACGGGTATCCGGTGCGGTGTCAGCGGAGGTGCGCATGCGTCCTCACAGCAGGTACAGCAGCGGGAACAGGAGAATCCAGACGAAGTCGACGAAGTGCCAATAGAGACCGGTCGACTCGACGCGATTGGTGAACTGCACCGGTTGTTCAGCCCAGAGTTTCGCGCCGGGCCCGAGCAGGTAGAGCATCACCACCAACCCGCCGACGATATGCAGCGCGTGCACGGCGGTGAGGGTGTAGTACAGCGCGAAGAAGGTGTTGCGTGACGGCAGTTCGCCCGCCGCGATGTGCTCCTGGTACTCCACGAACTTGATGAGCAGGAAAATGACGCCGAGCGCCACCGTCAGTCCGAGGCACGCGCGGTGACGCGACCAGTTGTTCGTCTTCAACGCCTCCCACGCCATCACCATGGTCATCGACGACGTGATGAGGAGTGCGGTGTTGGCCGTGGCCATGCCCACCGGCAGCACATGGTGCGGCCACTCCACGGCGCCGGTGCGCAGGAGGATGTAGCTCGAGAACAGGCCGGCAAACAGCATCACCTCTGACGCCAGGAACAGCCAGATGCCCAGCTTCGCGTTGTACAGGCCCGTGTCCGGGCGTGCCTCGGTGGTGTAGGGGATCTGCATCAGACCCGCTCCGGCTCGAACTGCGGCGAGAAGTCGCGCTCCGCACCCGGCACGCTGTACTCGTAGGCGGCCCGGTACACGGAGGGCGGCGTGTCGAAGTTGTGATGCGGTGGCGGGGACGTCGTCGCCCACTCGAGCGTCGTGGCGTCCCACGGATTTGCCGACGCCGGCGCGCCCCAGCGGATGCTGGTGAAGAAGTTGATGATGAACGGCACCTGGAAGAGCCCCATGGCCCAGGCGGCGATGCCGATCACGACGTTCCACTTCAGCAGGTCGGCGTTGTGCTGGAACTGCATGCCGCCGTCATAGAGGCGCCGGTTCATGCCGCCAAGCCCCTGGATGAACATCGGCATGAAGATGACGTTCATGCACACCAGCGAACCCCAGAAGTGGATGCGGCCGAGCAGATCGTTCATCCGCCGGCCGGTCGCCTTCGGGAACCAGTAGTAGATGCCCGCGAACAACGCGAAGATCGTCCCGGGCGCCACCACGTAGTGGAAGTGGCCGATGACGTAGTAGGTGTCGTGCAGGTGGATGTCCGACGGCGCCAGCCCGAGCGGCAACCCCGTGAGGCCACCGATCCCGAACATCGGCAGGAAGGCCAGCGCGAACAGCATCGGCGTGGTGAAGCGGATTGACGCGCCCCACAGCGTCATCAGCAGCGACGTGAGAATCACGATCGACGGCACCGAGATGATCATCGTCGTCGTCTGGAAGAACGCCGCGAGCGTGGTACCCATGCCGGTGATGTACATGTGGTGCGCCCAGACCACCATCGACATGAAGGTGAGGAAGCCCACCGAGTAGACCATGCCGCGGTAGCCCCACAGCGGCCGCCGCGTGTTATTCGCGATGATCTCGCCGACGATCCCCATGGCGGGCAGGATCAGGACGTAGACCTCGGGGTGCGCGAGGAACCAGAAGAGGTGCTGCCACAGGAGCGGGTTGCCGCCGCCCGACGCCAGCGTGCCTTCCGCGGTGCCGCTCATCGACGTGACCGCCTGACCGGCCACCACTAGTCCGCTCGGCAGGAAGAAGCTCGTGCCAGCCACGCGGTCCATCAACTGCAGCACGCCGGCGGCTTCGAGCGGCGGGAACGCCAGCAGCAGGAGGAACGCGGCCGCGAACTGCGCCCAGACGAAGAACGGCAACCGCATCCACGTCAGGCCCGGCGCACGGAGCTGGACGATCGTGACGATGAAGTTGATCGAGCCGAGCGTAGACGAGGTGATGAGGAACACCATCCCGACCAGCCACCAGGTCTGGCCGCCCGAGGCGATGACCGACAGCGGCGGATACGACGTCCACCCCGACTGCGCAGCGCCGCCCGGCACGAAGAACGTGGCGATCATGATCAGGCCGCCGACGGCATATACCCAGTAGCTCATCAGGTTGAGCTTGGGGAAGGCCATGTCGGCGGCGCCAATCTGGAGCGGGATGAGGTAGTTGCCGAAGCCGCCGATGGCCAGCGGCACGACGCCGAGGAAGACCATCACGGTGCCGTGCATCGCGCCGAGCTGGTTGTAGAACTCCGGCAGCAGGATGCCGCCCGACGCATTCGCCTGGCTGAGCATGCCGCCGATGAACGGCACGGGGGTCATGGGGTACGCGAGCTGGTACCGCATGATCATCATCAGCGAGAAGCCGAACAGCAGGAACAGCAGCCCGGTGATGGCGTACTGGATGCCGATCACCTTGTGATCGAGCGAGAAGACGTAGGTTCTGAAGAAGGGCTGACGGCGGGAGGGCATGAACGGCCCGATTGTAGGCACAAGGCGCGAGGGGTGCAAGCCAGCCCGTGGAGCGTAGAATCGCCCGATGCGACGGTTTTCCCGATGCGTGGCAACGCTGGCTGTTGTCCTGGCCGTCCTGCTCGGGCGCGATGCGCGGGCCAATCCGGCGTCAGATGTCCTGCGGGCCAGGGCCGCCGACGAACTCTACAACCTCGACGAAGCGAGGGCGCTGGCCACCTGGCGCGAGGCGACACGCACCGATCCGCAGGACGCCGCGGCGTGGCGCGGGCTGGCCGGTGCGCTGATCGTGCAACTGGCGATGCTGCGCGGCACGATGACCGTGGACAGCTACCTCGGGCGTGTGACGACCAGAGACGTGTCGCTGCCGCCGCCGCCGCAAGCCGTCGCCGACGAGTTCCAGCGCGCGATCAACCGTGCGATTGGTCTGGCCCGCCAGCGCGTGGCGGCAGCGCCACGGGAGTCGCACGCCCACTACCAGCTCGGGGCGGCCGTCGGCCTGCGGGCGTCGTACATCGCCACCATCGATGGCGGTGTGGTGTCGGCGTTTCGCGCGGCGCGCGAGGCCTACAGCGAACACGAGCGTGTGCTCGAGCTCGACCCGTCACGCGGCGACGCCGGGCTCATCGTCGGTACGTATCGTTACCTGGTGTCGGCGCTGAACATGCCGCTGCGATGGGCCGCCTACGTGGCCGGGTTCGGCGGCGGCCGAGATCGCGGCATCGCGCTCGTCGAGCGCGCCGCAGCCTACCCGGGCGACAACCAGGGTGACGCGCGCCTGGCGCTGCTGCTGCTCTACAACCGCGACGGCCGCTACGACGACGCCCTCGCGCAGTTACGAATCCTGCGGCAGCAGTATCCGCGCAACCGGCTCTTCTGGCTCGAGGCCGGATCGACCCTGCTCCGCGCGAAGCGGCCGGCGGAGGCAGAGCGGATACTGAACGAGGGGCTGACGATACTGACCAGCGACACGCGGCCGCGCATGTCAGGCGAAGACACGCTGTGGTACTACCGCCGCGGCGAGGCACGCGCGGCTCTCGGCCGGGCGGCCGAGGCGCGGGCCGATCTGACGCAGTCGATCGCGCACGGCGGCCGGAAGTGGGTGCAGGGGCGGGCACACCTGGAACTCGGCCGGCTGGCACTCGCCGAGTCGGACATGGCGTCGGCACGCGAGCATCTGCGTACCGCGTCGCAGCTCGGCGACAGCGACTCCGACGGCGCCAGCGCCGCCCGCGCGCGCGAGTTGCTCAAACAGGTGACGCCGGACCGCTGAGCGTCCGCTCACGGCGACGCCCGCCGGCACGAGTCGGCCAGATTCTTCTGGAATTCCTCGGTGAGCGGCGTGGCATGTCCCTTGATGGATCCTCCCCAGGAAGTCTGGAGGAGCTCATGTGCATGCCCACGCGCCATCTCTCGTTGTTGCTCGCCGCCACCATTCTCGTCGCCACACCGGCGTGCGCCACCGGCATGTTGTATCCGCAGCGGGGTCCGGTATCCGATCGCGACGATCGGGCCTATTACAACCGCGGCCTGCGCGACGGCCGCGAGGCGGGCGCTGACGATGCGCGGCGAGGGCGCGCCTATGACGTGCGCCGGCACGACGAGTACCGCGACAACCGCCGGGGCGACGACCGCGGCGACCTGCGCGCCTATCGCGACGGCTTCGAGTCGGGCTACGACGATGGATATCGGCGCGTTGCTCGGGGCAACGGTGGCGACCCGCGTCGCACCACACCGCCGCCCGACTACCGTCGTCAGCCGCCATACGACGGGGATGCACGGGGCCGCGTGCTGTCGCCGGCCGCCGACACTGGCTATCGCGACGGGCTGCAGGAAGGCGAACGCGCGGCGCGCAGCGGCGACCGCTTCGATCCCATTCGCGAGAAGCGCTATCGGGAAGGCGATCACGGCTACGACCGGCAGTGGGGCTCGCGCGACGACTACGCACGTGAATACCGGGCGGCGTTCCAGCGCGGCTACGCGGCGGGGTATCGCGGCTACCGGCGCTAGACGGCCCGACTCAGTTGAGGGCGACGCCGAAGAAGCGGCGGATACGGTCGACCAGGCCCCGCGACTCGTCGGCCACCGACTGGGTCGGGCCCTGGGCACGGGCCTGATCCAACTCCGCCTGCCGCATCGCCACCGCAGTCCCCATGACATCGAGTGACGCGGGATTGGCGAGGATGAACTGCTTGAATTCATCCGCCGTGATCTCGAGCACCTCGGAGTCGACGGCGGTGCGGACCGTCGCGTTGCGCGGCGCCCCGGTCAGCAGCGACATCTCGCCGAAGAACCCGCCTGACGGAATGCGCGCCACTTCGCGGTCGCCCGGCTCGATGTAGACCGCGGCCTCACCCGACAACAGCACGAACATCGACGACTCCCCGAAATCCACCAGCAGTAACTCGGGCGGCACAACGCGCGAGATGAGCGGGTCGTCCTTGATTGCGTCGAGGACGCGTCGACTTCACGCGGTTCGGTGCGGCGTCGTAGCTGACGCCAACCTCGAGTTCGAGGCGCGTCTCGAGCGTCGGCTCCGAGTAGTTGATGATGGTGTCCTTCGACAGGACACGATTCGGCACGATGAAGAAGTTGCCGAGCGTATCCTGCAGCGTCAGGCCGAGCCACACGACAGCGGGATGCTGCTAGAGCGGCTGGAAACGAAAAAGCCCCGCGCGTTGGCGCGGGGCTGTCATCGAGTGGAGATCTATAAGTGAATGGTACCGGTACGGGGATTTGAACCCCGGTCCCGTGGCTGAGAACCACGTGTCCTGACCCCTAGACGATACCGGCTCCTACCGTTTAGGAATTT
>CALQBJ020000250.1 GCA_943328785.2 Bifidobacterium breve | reverse complement strand
TGCAGCAACTGGAACCGGTACTCGATATAGCCCAGCTCCACCGCGAACACGAGGCAGCCGAGGTAGAGCACGTAGTCGAACACCAGCCCGGGCGCCGGCACCTGCGTGTGCGCGTAGGGCGGCACGTGCCTGGCACACCAGGCGAAGCAGCCGACGAGCAGCGCCGTGGCGGGCAGGAGGATGGCCAGGTCACCCCAGGTGTCGGAGTAGACACTGGCCGTCCACGCCAGCCCTCCTGCGAAGGCCAGCACGCCGAGATACAGCAGGACGTTCAGTTCAGCGAACAGCGAGGTCCGCGCACGGCTGACGAGCGGAACGAGCGCCGCATGCTGCGCCTCGGTGAGCGTTCCGTCGGTCCGCCAGCGTTCGAGCGCGTCGAGCGTCGTCACGGGGCGTGTCCTGCCGCAGCGCGATTACCGGACCGAGCAGCGCTCTGGCGCCACCGGCTTCGGCAGCACCAGCGGGTTCGCGACGATCGGCCCCATCTCCTTCAGCTGATCGAAGGCGGTCTGCTGCAGTTTCCGCACTTCGGCGGTCGAGATGCCGAGTTCGAACCCCGAGCATTCGTTGTCACCGAGCGACCGCGGATCGCGACCGGTCACGCTGCCGAAGATGACGAGCGCCTCGAGGTAGTAGCCGTAGGTGCTGGCGTGATAGTTGTCGTAGGTCCAGAGATTGAGTTTGCCGGTGTCGATGCCGTCGTAGGGGTTGGTGTCGGCCACGCCGGCGGCCATGGCGCGGTTCCAGGCATCGCCCACCGGAATCACCTTCGCGTTGGCGGCCGCGGCGGCCTTGTCATAGGCGACGCGGACGTCCTTGCCCATCTGTTCGATCGGCGCCCCGGCCCACGCGCCCTTTGCCGGGTAGGTCTGGTCGGCACGAGACCAAGTGGACATCAGGTAGTACTCCACCTGCGGGTTACGGCCGCGGAGGAAGTCGCCGAACTGCTTCGCGGTGGCCACCAACTTGCCGCCATCACGCGGCTTGTCGGCGTCGAGCGTGCTGTAGCCGTGCGCGACGACCGTGTCCCAGCCGCGGCGGCCGAGGACGCCCAGCTTGTTCTCCAGGTGGAAGTCGATGCCGACACCGCCGCGCGTCTCGAGCGCGACGTCGACATCCAGGCCCGCCTGCTGCGCGAACGACTTGAAGAGCGCGGGAACGCCGCCGACCCCTTCGTTATTGAGATCGGTGACCGTATCGTTGCGATAAAAACGAACCGCCGACCCCGACCCGAAGGTAAAGCTGTTGCCGACGAACAGCACGCTGCGCCCAGCAGCGTGACCGGTGCTGCCCAGTACCACCACCAGGCTGGCCACGATGGCCGATGTGAACTTCATGTCGCGCACTCCTCTTGAATTAACGGCTATCAGCGGGTCTGCTTGTAGGTGACGCCCATGACCTTCGCCCACGTCCCCTTGCCGGCGGCCATCTCGACGTCCATGCTGCGCGCGCCTGGTCCGGCCTGACGGAACGTGAAGCGCGTCGGCGTGACCGAACCGTCGGCTCCCCGCCCGTCTACGGTCCACTTCCAGACTCCGGCCGCGACGGTGCCTGTACCCGACGTGATGTTGCCGGCGTTGTCGGTGCCGTGCACCGAGTACTGCTTCTTCGCCGGGTCCCAGGAGAGGATGTAGATGCTGTCGACCTCGCCGCTGGCGTCCTGCGTCGTCTCGCGGCACACGACGGAGGGCCCGCCCGAGAACCAGGCGCAGGTTTCGTTACCGGTGAGCCGGCCAAAGGCCCCCGCCGGCGTCGATCGCGACTGCCCGTCAACCGTCCATTTGCCGAGAAAGAAGCTCAACTGGCTCCCCTCGGCTGCGCCCGCTTTCGGCTGCGCCGACGCGGACACCGCGCCGAGCATGAGGCACATCGCCACCACAATCCGCTTCACCATCGTCATCGCTCTCCTGCGTGTAAGGGCTAGTCGGTCCAGGCGTCTTCGAGCGGCCCGGCCTCGAGGCCAGTCACCCCGTCGCGCGCCGTCAACCAGTCGATGAGCCCCTGACGCTCTTCCGGCTTCACTGACGCGTGGCCGGCAGCGGTGATGAACAACTCCCACGGCTCACCGGAGTTGCCGCCGATCGACAGGTCGCGCTTTTCCGCTTCGTCGATGAGCGCGTGCCAGAACGTCAGTTCCTGTTCGTCCGTCCATGCCGCCGGCATTTCGAACGTGAGGTCGAAGCCCAGTTCCTGGAACTCCCCGATGCGGTGCTTCCTGCGCTGTCGTCTATTCATGGTGTGCCTTTGGACTAACCGTCACGCGGATCGCGTGGCGTCGAGAGAATCAACTGGTAGAACGTCAGGTCGAGCCAGCGGCCGAACTTGAAACCAGCCTGCTGAATGGTACCAGAGTGCGTGAATCCGAGCCGCTCGTGCAGGCGGATGCTCGCGGCGTTCGACGCATCGATGCCGCCCACCAGCACGTGATAACCCTGCGCCATCGCCTCCTCGATCAGCCGCCGCATCAGCAGCGGCCCGAGCCCCCGGCCCCGATGGTCGCGGTGAATATAGACCGAGTGTTCGACGGTGTACTTGTAGGCCGGCCGGACGCGAAACTGGCCGTAGCTGGCAAACCCGAGTAGCGTGCCGTCGTCGTCTTCGACACCGATGACCGGACAGCGGGCCGCAGCCTTCTGCTGGAACCAGTCGGCCATCGACTCGAGCGGGCGCGGCGTGTAGTCGTACAGCGCCGTGGAGTTCAGGATCGCCTCGTTGAAGATGTCGAGGATGGCCTGGGCGTGACGGTCGTGGGTGCAGGTGACGAGGTGCATGACGCTCCGCCGGCGATGTGCGGCTACTCTACCGAGTCTAGGAGAGCCGCGAGTTTCAACACCGTGGCCCAGTTACGGGTCGTGACCTGACGGCCGGCCTTGCCGAGCAGTGCCTCGCCGGCCTTCGACGACAGGATACCGTCCGGACACCACAGATAGGCGGCGTGCGTGCCGACGACGAAGGCGTCGGGCGTCACCGCCAGCGCCGCCACCGGCGACAGCGACGCCAGCGCCTCCGCGTCAGGGGCGAACGCCACCAGCAACCGCGACGGATCGGCCACCTCGGTCGCGAACGGATTCGCGCGCACGATCGCCGCCACCTCCGCCGCACTCTTCACGATGACCGCCACGTCCACCGCGAGTCGCGCGACCAGCGCAGCGTGGATGCGGCGCGCCTGCGTACTCGTCGCGCCCGCTGGTGCCTCGCACACCGCGTTGCCGCTGTTCAGCAACGTCCGCGCGTCCGTGCATCCGAGCTCGTCCAGGAGTGCGCGGAACTCGGCCATCGGCACGCGCGTCGCCTTCCCGACGTTCACACCGCGCAGCAAGACCACCACCCGAGACATGCCCCACACAGTACCCCGCTCGCGCCGCCGAAAGCGACACGTTTGTCCGCGTGTGCGCTGCGTGCCTTCTCGACCATATGCACGGGGAACCGGACATAATCGAGCGATGGACGTTCTCGTTATTGGTGGAGGCGTGGTCGGCGTGTCGTGCGCGCTGGAACTGGCGAAGCGCGGCGCGTCGGTCACGGTACTCGAGCGCGACCTCGTCGGACACGGCTGCTCGTTCGGCAATGCCGGATGGCTGACGCCGTCACAGGCGGTGCCGCTCGCCAACCCCGCGATGCTGTTCAAGTCGTTCCGCTGGATGCTCGATCCGGAGAGCCCGCTCTATATCCAGCCGCGTCTCGACCTGGGCTATCTCCGCTGGCTCATCGAGTTCCTGCTGTCGTCGCGGAAGTCGAAGTTCGAGCCTGGTGCGATGGCGCTCGTGCAGTTGTGCACGGCCTCCACCAACATGTGGGAAGCGCTCGCCGCTCGCAACCCAGCCTTCAGCAGCTTCGAGCGCCGCGGGCTGCTTGCCGTGTACGAACACGCCAGGAACTTTGCCGCCGCGGCGAAGGCGAACGAATTGATCATGCGCGCCGGCGTTTCCGCCGAGCACTGGTCGGCCGAGGAGGTGCGGCACCGTGAACCGGCCATCATCGGCCCCACGGTCGGAGGCTACTACTTCCCGGACGATGCGCACTGCAAGCCCTACGAGGCGGTGCAGGTGCTGGCAGACGAGGCCCGCGCCGCAGGCGTACGCTTCGTGGAGCGCGCCGAGGTCATTGCCGTCTCCGCGCCGCACCGCTCAGAGCCGCGCTCCGTCACCAGCACCGCCGGCACGTTCAGCGCCGAACGGATCCTCCTGGCGGCCGGCGCCTGGTCTGACGATCTCGGACGGATGCTCGACCTGCGCGTCCCCGTGCTCGGCGCGAAGGGCTACTCGCTGCTCCTGCCGAAGGCCGATCCGCATCCAGTGCGTTCCATCTATCTCATCGAGCGGAAGGTGGCGGTGAACCCGCACAAGGACGCGCTGCGCATCGCCGGCACGCTGGAACTGGTGAAGAACGACTTCTCGATCAACCAGCGTCGGGTCGATGTGATCCTGCGCGGCGCGAAGAGCATGCTGAACCTCGGTGATGCGCCGGTCGTGCAGGAACTGTGGCGAGGCCTGCGTCCATGCACGCCAGACGGCATGCCCGTCATCGGTCGCGCCAAGGGGCGCGGCGATGTGTGGCTGGCCACCGGCCACCAGATGGCGGGACTGAAGACCGCGCCAGCGTCCGGCGTGCTGCTCGCGCAGTTGATGACCGGCGAGACACCGTCGTTCGATCCGCAGCCGTTCCGCGGCGATCGTTTCTGATCGCGTCACCCGCGCGCGGCACCACGCCGACGGGATTCCAGGGTCGGCTTCACGAAGCCATCAAGGATTCAGGGGTTGTCATCCCCCGCGTCGCAGTGACACTGACCAACGACTCCACCGGAGTCGCGCGGTCGACCACCCCGAATAAGGTCGGCGCGTAGCACTTCCCGAACCTCGCTCCAGGGAACTACACGCTCGATGGCGTCCCGGTTCAGGTTTACACCTACGCAAGGTACTGCAGCGGCTGTCACATCGCCCGCTGGCGCTGCTCGGGTTGGCGCGTTCCGCGGCGGACGCCGACCGGCTGGAGCTGGCGGAAGCCCGCGCCCGCCGCTGAGGACGTCAGAGTTCGACCCGATCGATCTCGACGTCGCGCGTGTAGTAGGAGAGCTCGAGGCGTCGCGTGCGAATGGCCGGCTCGGCCACGCGCAGCGCGATCTGGAAGCGGCCCGGCGTGTCAGGCGTCCACTCGTGCGACCACAGGCTCCAGGTGGCGGGATCGTCCGACGGTGGGTTGTCACCGACGGCGACGAACGGCTCACGACTCCGGAACCGGATCGTCAGCGGCACCTGCCGCTCGCGCCCGCCCCACCGGATGCCCACCACCC
>CALQBJ020000249.1 GCA_943328785.2 Bifidobacterium breve | reverse complement strand
GGCTCCTTGATCTGCGAGACGTGCTTGTAGGTGTTCAGGAGCGCGTCCTGCATCACGTCCTCGGCATCCTCGGGATGGCCACACACCAGCAGGCTGAAGCGGTAGGCCACTTCCTGCGCACGCATCAGCAGCCGTTCCATCGCCGCTGCATCGCCTGCTGCCGCCTGCCGCACCATCTCGGCATACTCGATTCGAGCCACGTCGCTGGCCGATGGATGCGTGGATTCCGACGTGGTGACAGGCACGGCCCCCGATTCTACCCTTGTCACCACGAGCGGCCCCGATGCATCTGTCTGGGCAATGACACGGCTCCACATCCTGACTGTCGCGATGCTCTGCGTCGGTGCGACCACCGCCCGCGCACAGGACGCCTCGACGTCCACCATTCCCCTTGACGCGATGGTGCAGGCTGGCCTCGCACACAATCCGACGCTCCGCGCCGCTGCCGCGGGCGTTCAGGCCGCGGCGGCGGCGACGTCGGCCGCCCGGGCATCGCTGTTTCCGCGCGTGACCGTCACCGAGAGCTGGCAGCGTGGCGACCAACCGGTGTTCGTCTTCAGCGCGCTGCTCGCCAGCCGGCGCTTCGCCGCCAGCAACTTCGCCATCGACCAACTCACCCATCCCGGGGCCCTGGGCTACTTCCACGGCACCGCCGCGGTCGAGCAACTGCTGTTCGACGGCGGGGCCCGCAAGGCCCGCATCGACGCCGCGCTGGCCACGCAGCAGATCGCCGGCACGGCGTCGCGTGAAGCCGCACTCGGCGTTGCGGCCACCATCGCCGACACCTACGGCCGGCTGCTCGCCGTGCAGGCCGCGCACCGCACCACCTCGTCCATCCGCGAGGCCAGTCAGGCCGACCTTGAACTGGCCATCAGGCGCCGCGATGCCGGCATGGTGACCGAGGCCGACGTGCTGTCGCTGCGCGTCCACGTGGCCGACCTCGAACAGCGCATCATCCAGGCCGAGGGCGACGCCGCCGTGCTGCGCGCCCAGCTGAACCGGCTGACCGGTGAACCGGTCACCCGCACGTTCGTCGCGGTCGAACCGGCACCACGTGCCGGCAGCTCGCTGCCGGCACTCGACGTGCTGCTCACCGAAGCGCGCGCGAACCGCCCCGAGGTCCAGCGAGCCGCGGCCTCCGAGGCGTTCGCCGACAGCGGACGTCGCGCCGCACGCGCGGCCTTTGCCCCCACTATCGCGGCGCAGGCGGCGTACGACGTGAGCGGCACCCGTGTGTCCGAGCGCGCTGCCTCGTGGCTGGTCGGCGGCGAGGTCCGCTGGACGCTGGCGCTGGCCGGCGCTGAGCGGGCACAGCTCACCGCCGCCACCGCCGCGGCGTCGCGCGCTCGGGCCGAGGCCGACGATGCCCGGGCGCAGGCCGAGGTGGAGGTGGTGACGGCGCTCCAGCACGTGACGACCGCGCGGGCCCGACAGGCGGCCGGCGTCGCCGCCGTGGCGCAGGCGCGCGAGAGTCAGCGCATCATCCGCGACCGCTTCGATGCCGGCCTGGCGCCGGTCAACGACCTGCTCCGCGCCGCGTCTGCCGTGATCGACGCTGACGCACGCCGGGTCGGCGCTCTCGTCGACCTCGTCACCGGCACCGCACGGCTGAACCTCGCACTGGGGCGTGTCCAGTGACCACCACGCCGCTGTCCATCGGCTCCCTGCTCTCGAGAGGCTTTGTGAACGCCACCGCACTCACGGCACTGCTGCTCGCCACACTCACCAGCGCGGCATGTTCGACGACACCAGAGGCCGCACCCACCAGCACCGCCACGCCGATTGCGGTGACGACGGCGACGGCGACGACGAGCGCACGACCGGGCCACCTTCGAGGCCGGCGGCATCGTCCGCGCGCGCCTCACCGCAGCCGTCGCCAGCCGCGTGATGGCGCCGGTCACCGACGTCCTCGTGCATACGGGCGACCACGTGCGCAAGGGCGACCCGCTCGTCTCGCTCGATGCGCGAGAGCTGACCGCGAACCGCGACCACGCCGCCGCCGCGGCCACCGCCGCACAGGAATCGTCTGCGGCCGCAGACGCCGATGTCGCCGCCGCCGAGGCGCACCTCGAGCTGGCGCGAGCCACGCACCAGCGCATCGCGGCACTCGCCGCGAAGCAGTCGGCGACTCCGCAGGAACTGGATCAGGCCGTGGCCGGCTTCCGGGCTGCCGAGGCGCAGCTACGCGCGGCACAGGCCCGGCGCGCCGCTGCCGCGGCCGGCGAACACGCCGCCGCTGCCGCCACCTCCGCGGCCGACGCCGGCCTCAGCTACACGCGGCTCGTCGCCCCGTTCGATGCGGTAATCAGCGAGCGCCGTGTGGACCCTGGCGCCATGGCGACGCCAGGCCTGCCGCTGCTGGTGCTCGAGGACGTATCGCGCCTGCGGCTGGAGGTGCGCGTCGACGAGGCCCGCGCCTCCCAGTTGCAGGTGGGACAGCCGGTCGAAGTGTCGGCCGGTGCGGAGGGTGCGGACGCCACCGTCGGCTGGACGGCCGCCCGCATCACCGAGGTGGCCCGCATCGACGCCGCCTCGCACAGCTTTGTGGTGAAGATCGACCTGCCGAACGACACCGCCGTGCGCTCGGGCAGCTTCGCCCGCGCCCGCTTCAGTGGCGCGCCGCGCTCGGCGCTCACCATCCCGGCCGCAGCCCTCGTGCCGCGCGGCCAACTCGCGTTCGTCTTTGTCGTCGACCAGGGAGCCATGGCGCGCCTGCGCGCGGTGTCGCCAGGCGCAACGGCGAACGGACGCGTCGAACTACTCGCCGGACTCGCGGATGGCGACGTGCTCGTACTGAATCCGCCGCCGGCGCTGACTGACGGTCACCCGGTGCAGGCGGCCCGGCTGAAGCCGGACACTACGACTGCCGGCACCGGTGCGGGCGCCACGGCCGGAGGGGCGCGATGAGCACCTTCCGCCTCGGTGCGGCCGGCCGCCTGGCGCAGGCCTTCGCGCACTCGAAGCTCACCCCGCTCCTGATGCTCGCCTCGCTGCTACTCGGGGTGTGGGCGGTCATCGCCCTGCCGCGCGAAGAAGAGCCGCAGATCATCGTGCCGATGGTCGACGTGTTCGTCGAGATGCCAGGTGCGTCGCCGGCCGAAGTCGAACAGCGCGTCACCAGGACGATCGAGAAGCTGCTGTGGGAGGTGCCCGGTGTCGAGTACATCTACTCCACCTCCAGCAGCGGCCGCGCCGTGGTCATCGTCCGCTTCCTCGTCGGACAGGACGAAGAGAAGGCGCTCGTCCGCCTGAATCAGAAGCTCGCCGCGAACGCCGGCGCACTGCCTCCAGGCGTGTCGCCACCGATGGTGCAGGCCCGCTCGATCGACGACGTGCCGGTGATGGCGCTCACGCTGTCCGGCGCGCACTACGACGATGTGCAGGTGCGGCAGTTCGCAGCGCAACTGCACGACGTACTGAAGGAACTGCCCGACATCGCCGAGGTGACGCTCATCGGCGGACGCCAGCGGCAGGTGACGGTGCAGCTCGACCCCGAGGCGCTTGCTGCTCGCGGGCTGGATCCGATGGCGGTGCAGCAGGCCCTCGCCCACAGCAACGTCCGCCTGTCCGGCAGCTCCATCGTCTCTGGCAACGCGTCGATGCAGGTGGACACGGGCGACTGGCCCACCTCGGTGGAGGCGCTGCGCGGTGTCGTGGTGCAACAGGGCGACGCCGGCGCGGTGTGGCTGGGCGATGTGGCGACGGTCGTCGACGGCGGCGGCGAACCGGCCGACTACGTGCGCCAGCACACGAAGAGCGGCGAGGCACGTTCGGCAGTGACCCTCTCCATCGCCAAGCGTAAGGGCGTGAACGCTATCGAGCTGACCCGCGCGGTTCACGAGAAGGTGAAGGCCGCCCGCGGCAACATCCTCCCCGCCGATCTCGACGTGGCCGTCACCCGCGACTACGGTGAGACCGCCGAGCAGAAGTCGAACGAGCTGCTCTGGCACATGTTCCTCGCCGTCGTCTCGGTGTCGCTGCTGATCTGGCTTGTGCTTGGTCGGAGGGAGTCACTCGTCGTGCTCACCGCCATTCCGGTCACGCTGGCGCTGACGCTCTTCGTGTTCTATCTCTACGGCTACACGCTGAACCGCATCACCCTGTTTGCGCTCATCTTCTCCATCGGCATCCTGGTGGACGATGCGATCGTGGTGGTGGAGAACATCGTGCGGCACATGCGCGAGAGTGGCCACGATGCCGATGTGGCGGCGGTCACCATCCGCGCGGTGGACGAAGTCGGCAACCCCACGATTCTCGCCACGCTGGCCGTGGTGGCGGCCATCCTGCCGATGGCGTTCGTCGGCGGGTTGATGGGGCCCTACATGCGCCCCATCCCTGTTGGCGCAACGGCCGCGATGCTCTTCTCGCTCGTGGTCGCCTTCATCGTCACGCCCTGGTCGGCGCTGCGCCTGCTGAAGCGGGGCGACGGCCACGGCCATCACCAGGATGACCGGATGACCGCGGCCTACCGGCGGTTCATGCGTCGCCTCATCACCGATGCGCGCGCGCGCTGGACCTTCCTCGGTGGCGTGGCCGTACTGCTGGTCTTGGCGGTCCTGACGGTGCCGACCGGCCTTGTCACCGTGAAGATGCTGCCGTTCGACAACAAGAGCGAACTGCAGGTGGTGGTGCACATGACAGAGGGCACGCCGCTCGAGACGACGGCGGCGGTGGCCGACGCGCTGGCCGCCGAGGCGCTGAAGGACCATGCCGTGACGAGCGTGCAGAGCTACACCGGCACGTCGTCGCCCTACACGTTCAACGGCCTGGTGCGTCACTACTTCCTGCGGCGCGAGCCGAACCTGGCCGACCTGCAGCTGATGCTCACGCCGAAGGACGACCGCAGCGAGCAGAGCCACGACATCGCCAAGCGCATTCGCAACACGCTCGCGCCGACGGCGCGGGCGCTGCACGCCACCATCCAGGTCGTGGAAGTGCCGCCAGGTCCGCCCGTCTTGCGGACGATTGTGGCGGAAGTTTACGGGCCGGACGAGGCACGACGCATCGACCTGGCCACCACCATCCGTGGCGTCCTCGAGCAGACCGCCGGCGTGGTCGATGTCGACTGGTACGTCGATGCCAACCGGCCGAGGCTGCGCCTCGCTGTGAACGCCGAGAAGGCGGCTGCGGCAGGCGTGTCAGCGGCGTCGGTGGCCGGGGTCGTGCAGATGGCCGGCGCCGGCAGTCCTGCCGGACTCCTGCACGACGAGCGGGCTCGAGAGGCCGTGCCCGTGGTGCTGCGGTTGCCGCGCGATCGGCGCGGCTCACTCGACGCGGTCAAGAGCCTCCGTCTCGGACCGCAGCAGGCCTCGGTCGGTGAACTGACCGACACGCGGACGCTGG
>CALQBJ020000248.1 GCA_943328785.2 Bifidobacterium breve | reverse complement strand
GTGCCGTCGGGATACTTGAAGCTGACCTGCTCGAAGACGACGTGCCCCTTCACGGCGTCCGCGTCGATCGCGCCTGGCGCATCGATCGTCTCCGGCTCGAGCGCCAGCATCGCCCGCACGCGTCTCGCGCCCGCAATGGCCGCCTGCAGCTGACCCGTGGTGAAGGCGATCGACGAGAGCGGAGCATAGACGGCGCCGAGATAGCTGATGACGACGAGGAGGCTGCCGACCGTCATCTCGCCCCGCATCACGTGCATGCCGCCGACGATGAGGACGAGAGCCGTGCCGAGGATGGTGGTGGTCGCCACCATCAGGCCGAACAGTCCCTGCTTCCACGTCACATCGATGCGCGCATGCATCGTCGTGGCGCCCGCCGCGGCGTAGCGCCCGCTTTCGAGCGATTCGCGGGCGAAGCTCTTGACGAGACGGATCGACGAGAAGATCTCGTAGAGGCGCGAGATCAGCCCCGACTCCAGCTCCTTCACGCGCTCTTCCTGCGACGAGAGCGACGTGGCGTAGTAGCGGAGGGCGAGGAACAGAAACGGGATGACCGAGAGGGAGAGCAGCGCCACCGACAGGTCGAGCTTCAGCAGGATCGTGAACATCACGACGAGCGTGATGACCGAACTGGCGAGCGGGAAGACGCCGCTCATCGCCAGGTTCTCGATCGCGTAGCTGTCGACGTCGACGCGGTAGACCGCGTCACCCGTGCTGGAGGTGATGTGGTGATGCAGACCGAGCGACTGCAGGTGCTCGAGCAGCCGGTAGCGCAGGTCGTAGACCATGCGCTGACCGGTGCCGGTCTGCAGTCGCACGCCGACCGCTGACGCCACCTGGTGAATCAGTTGCAGCACGACGCCCAAGGCGACGAACAGCACGAGCAGGCCGACCGCGCTGCCTCCCGAAATTCCGCCAGCCCAGCCCTTGATCGGCTCGGGCAGATCGTGCTGGCCGAGGACGTAGTCGATGACGAACTTCAGCGGCCACGGCTCGAGTGCGCCAAGCCCGACCTGGAGCAGCATGAGCAGGCCGACGCCGATCACGCGCCCACGATAGGGACGCATGAACGACAGCGTCCACGGTAGCAGCGGGCTCGTGTCGTCGACCTGCGGCTCGTTCACGGCGTCACCTGCGGTGCGGTCGGCTCCGCAGACGGTGCCGTGGCTGTGGCCGTGGCTGGCGCAGGCGCAGGCGCCTGAGCCACGGGCGGGGCCGCCGGCGTGGGCGAAGGCGAGTCTACTGGTGCGGCCGCTGGCGTGACGGGCGTTGCTGGACGCGGCGGACTGGTTCGCCGGCGCGGTGCCGGTGCGGGCGCCAGCGTCGGCGCCACCTTCGCGATGTTGAGAACGACCAGGCGGTCCTTGAGCGAGTCGGTGACGTAGAGCCAGCCGCCGCTCGGGGCATAGGCGACGCGTGTGGGCGCGTCGAACGCCTCGCGGTCTTCATTCACCTCGCGGATGATACCGTCGGGGCCGACCGCGCGCACTCGGCCGTTGTAGTAGTCGGCGATGAACAGCGTCAGCTTGCCGGCGGGATCGGCCACCACCGCAATGCCGGCCGGACCCGCGAGCGTTGCGGCCGTGGCAGGTCCGCCATCGCCCGTGTTGCCCCAGCGGCCGTTGCCGGCCACCGTGGTGATGAGGCGCGTCCTGGCGTCGACCTTGCGGACACGCTGGTGGTGCATGTCGGCGATGTAGATGTCGCCATTCGGCGCCAGGGCCACGTCGCTCGGCATGTTCAGGTGGCTCTCGTTGGCCGCGCCGCCGTCGCCGACGTTGAAGTCGTCGTCGCCAGGCGCGCCGGTGCCGGCGATCGTGTGGATGAGGCCGGTGGCGTGATCGATCATGCGGATGCGGTAGTTGAGCGTGTCGGCGATGAAGATGTCGCCGTTGATCGCCACCGCGACACCGCTCGGGTTGTTCAGCTGCGCCGCCGTCGCCGGCCCATCGTCGCCGTCGTAGCCGCCCCGCCCGATACCGGCAATCGTCATGATCGTCTGCGTCTGCTTGTCGACGCGGCGCACCCGCGCGTTGCGCGAGTCGGCAATCACGATGTCGCCGTCGGGGGCGATGGCCACGCCGTCTGGCGTGTCGAGCTGCGCCAGGCTGGCGGGGCCGAAGTCGCCCGAGAAGCCGGCGCCCGCCGCGTAGTTGCCGATGATGGTGCTGATGTTGTTGCGCGGGTCGATACGGCGCACGACGTGGTTGTTCGAGTCGGCGAACAGGACGTCGCCGGATGCCGTGACGACGATGCCCCCAGGCGTGTCGAGCCAGGCGTCGATCGCGGGACCGTTGTCGCCGGCGTAGCCCTTCTTCGCACCGATGACCTGGGCCGTGGCGACCTCGCGCAGCATGAACGTGCCGGCGGCCAGGGCCGCGATCATCACGAGGAAGACCGCGGCCATGCGGAGCGCGTAGACGCGTCCCATGGACGGTGCGAGCAGCGGCAGGCGCGCCCGCGCCGACTTCATCCGGATCATGCCCGACGTGTCGGCCACCGACCGGATGCCGCGCTGCACGATCGCCGTGGTCTGCGCCGTGTCCCACACCGCGAGCGCCGAGACGGCAATCGTGACGAGGGCCGCGACGAGGCCGGCGAGTGGCCAGCGCAGGGCGACACCGGCGCTGGCGGCCGCCAGCACGGCGGCGGAGAAGCCGACCGCCGAGACGATGCCGACGCTGGTCGGGCGCAGGAACATGTTCACGCGCATCAGCGCCTTGCCGGCGGCATGCTCCTCGACCAGTGCGCGCACGTCGAGCCACGCGAAGCGGCCGACCAGCACGCTGATGTCGCGGTCGTGCGACCAGCCCTCGTCGATCTCGATGACGCTGACGGCGCGCGACTTCCGCAGCCACTCGACCAGTTCGGTGAGCACGCGCTCGGTGTTGGTCCAGCGCTCGCTCCAGAAGCGGTCCTCGGTGACGCCGCCGACCAGCAACGTCAGCGCCCGCACCGACTCGCGATACGACGGCGTTGGCCCGCGGCTCGTCTGGCGGGGACCGACCGGTTCCTTCACCTCGGGCGGTGCGAGGATGCCGCGGATGATGCCGCGTATGCGCGCAAACGGCTGGATGAAGTGCAGGTAGGCGACGGTGAAGCGGTACCAGAGTGGTTGCCCCGGCAGCGAATCGACGTCCGAGCGCCATGCGTACGACACGTTCTGGGCGAAGGTGGCAGCGATGCCGACGAGGCCGGTGCCGAGGAGCAGGGCCGCGGCCCACCGGTGGTCGCCCATTGCCGCCACGACCGTACCGGCGATGGCCAGGATGAACGAGACGATCTGCCAGTTGACCGAGTGCGGCAGGAACGCGAACGGGTGGACGTCGGCGCGGTAGACCGACGGGAACGCCGCCGTGCCCCAGACGCCGGCGTTGATCCGTTCGCTCCAGAGCGAGCGGACGAACGGCAGCGGGCTGTAGATGCGGCCGCGCCACAGCATGTGGCCGTCGAGGAATTTCTCCGGGTGGTGCGCGAGCAGCCACCGTTCGCCTTCACCGTAGCCGACCTGCTGGCGCCAGTAGGCCTGCACGCTCGCGCGGTGGTGATGCCAGACCAGCGCCGCCGAGGCAAAGCCGATCTTCCAGCCGCGCGCCTGCAGTCGCCAGCACACATCCACATCGTCTCCTGCGCGGAGATAGATGGGATTGAACCCACCGATGGCGAGGAGGGCGTCGCGCCGGAACGCCATGTTGCAGCCGGGTACGTGTTCGGCGATGCGGTCGTCGAGCAGCACGTGGGTGGGGCCGCCCGGGGCGCGGGCAATGCACTGCGCGGTCGGCGGGTCGTCGGCCGGAACCACGTTGGGACCACCCGAGCCGGCGACGTCCGACGTCAGGAAGGGCTGCACGAGGAAGGTGAGCCAGTCGCGGTCGACGCGAGTGTCGGCGTCGGTGTAGGCGACGATCTCGCCGGTGGCAGCGGCCAGCCCGACGTTGCGTGCTGCGCTCAGCCCGCCGTTCGGGATGTCGATCACCTTCACCGTCGGATGGGCGTGGCCGATCTCGCTGGTCCGGTCGCGCGAGCCGTCGTTCACGAGGAGGATCTCGACGTCAGGGTAGGTGAGCGCCTCGAGCGACGTCAGGTTGTCTTCGAGGGTGTCGGCCGCGTTGTAGGCGCAGACCACCACCGATATCCTCGGCCACGTGGCGCGAGCGGCTGGCGAGAACGGCGCGTCGGCGTAGGCCTGCGCGACGGCCGCGGCGGCAGCCTTCGGGCGGCGCTCCGTATCGACGAGGCCGAAGGCCCAGTCGGTGACGTCGAAGCCGCCGCGCCACCACTCGTCGGTCCAGGCGAACGCCATCGTGCCGCAGGCGCCTTCCTCGAACGCGGCGCGCAGGTGCATGGCGGTGATCGCTGCCTGGCCGTCCTGTCCCTCGCGAATGCTGTCGGCCCCGGCTTCGGCGAGCAGCAGCGGCTTGTGGCCGGCGATGTGCTGCAGGCGCGCGAGGTAGGCGCGCAGGTCGGTTTCGCGGTGCAGGTAGACGTTGAAGGCGCAGAGGTCGAAGAACGAGAGGTCGAGGAACTCGGTCGGCGGAAAGTTGACGTAGGTAAAGAGGCTCTGCGGCGAGATCGCTTTTGCCCGGCGGTACAGCGACCGCAGGAAGCGCTCGATGCGTAGGCGGCCGTGCCAGCGGACGATGCTCGGCGGAATCTCGTTGCCGAGCGCGAACATCAGCACCGCCGGGTGGTCGCCGAGCGCGCGCACCGTGTCGAGCAGGTCGGTTTCGATCTGGCGGCGGAGCTTCGTGTCGTCGAGGAAGGCGATGTGCTGCGCCCACGGCAACCCGACCATGACCCTGAGGCCGTGTGCCAGCGCGGCGTCGAGCAGGTCGCGGCGCGGCGGCGTGTAGACGCGGACGGTGTTGATACCGAGCTCCGCCATGCGGCAGAAGTCCTCGGTGATCCGGGCGATGGCCGGGAACTGGTAGCCGTCGGCGTCGGGCGCGAAGGTGCCGTAGGTGACGCCCTTGATGAGGAAGCGATCCGTGCCGGCACGCAGAAACTTGCCGTCGATCGCGACGCGCTCGACGGGCGGAATGGCGGTGTCGGCGGGGCTGGCGTCCGGGTCGGCCTGGACGGAAATACTCACGGAAGTTGGAACACTCCTGCCCCAGGGCAGGCTTCCATTCTAGCGCTCAATTGCCGACCTGAAGGTCCGCAGCTACAAAACGCGTATTCGTAGCCGTGCACCTTCAGGTGCGCCTGCTCATCCGAGGTCGTCGATCGACAGTGTTCCGGTGTAGACGGCCATGCCGACGACCGAGTCGACCTGGTTGGCGTGCAGCGTCTCGATCTCTTCCTTTGTGGTGATGCCGCCGGCCGCCGTCACCCGCCGGCTCGTCGCTCGCCGAACCTCGAGAATGG
>CALQBJ020000247.1 GCA_943328785.2 Bifidobacterium breve | reverse complement strand
ACCCAGTGGCGGGGTGACGACCTGAGAGCCTGATCAGGGCGCCTGCCGGCACCGCCTCCGGAGCCGGGTTACAATTCGTTGCAGGGGATGTTCCCCTTCGGCATCTTCTTCAATCTTCACGGACGAGAGACATGGACGATCACTTCGGACTTCTGTGGATTCACGTAGGATTTGCGGCGATCGTCGTCGTCATCTCCGCCCTGTTCCTGTTCAACTGATTTCGGCAGCGCGCGGCACGCCTCGCTCGAAAGGCCCGGAGAGATCCGGGCCTTTTCCGTTGTGGCGCGGCCGCAGGGCGGCGTGTCAGGGGTGAGGGTGGGCGGCCAGCCACTGCCGGGCGGCGGCCGGATCGTCGAAGACACCGACCGTGCGATGGCCGTGTTCGCCGCCATACTCCGCGTAGGTCCGTAATAGCGGCCCCTGGTTGTTGCCGTCGATCAGCACCGCCACCGGGCCGCTGGCGCCGTGCCTGGCCACCTGCTGCTGCCCGCGCTTGACGAGCCAGAGCACGTCGGCTTCGGACGGCACCCAGTTGCTGCCGCGCAGGTCGTAGAGCGTGCCGTAGCTCCACACCTGCTCGGCGAGTTGCCGGTCCACGGCAATCGCTATCTCCTCGACACTCCACGGATCGGAGACGACCACCGTGATCTGGCGCTGCTGGTCATCCCTGGTGATGGCTATGGGCACGATGGCTACCGTCCTCGGGCGCGGGTAGGTGCGCCCTCCGCCCATTAGACGCCCAAGCCACCGGCAGAGTCCAGCCTGAGATTCACGGCCTGGGGCGGCCGGCCTTCGTTCCCGCTGCCAGTTCGTAGAGCCGGCGCACGCCGTTCACCGCGTGCCAGAGCAGGATGCCGGTCGCGGCGAACATCATCAGCAGCGACGCGACCGCCGAGTCGACTGACACGCGCCAGCGGCTCAGGTTGCCGACCAGCGGTCCCGCGAAGATGAGTGCGCTCACGAGCGCCGTGCTGAAGCCGAGCGTGAAGTACTCCGCAGACGCACCGAACGGCGCGATCGACGCACCCACCATCGCTTCGAGGTAGCCGAGCAACGGCCCGGGGCCGCTCGCCCGCAGCAGCACCCACCCCAGCAGCACGACCAGCAACACGTAGACATGCCGCAGCACACGCGGCACGCGCGTCAGCCGCGCGCCGAGTCCGGCGGCTTCGATGGCCAGCCAACTGGCGCAGTACACCGCCCACGGCAGCACGTTCCACGACGTCTCGGTCCACAGGCCGACCAGCACGAAGCCGCAGACCGTGAGGACGTAGAGGCGGCGGCTGCCGCGCTCGTGCCCCGCCATCGGCAGCGAGACGTAGTCGCGCAGCCAGGTGATGAGCGTGACATTCCAGCGGCGCCAGAACTCCCGGATCGAATCGGCGGTGTAGGGACGCCGGAAGTTCTCCTGGTAGCGCAGGCCGATCATCTTGCCGAGGCCGATGCCGACGTCGGAGAACCCCGAGAGGTAGAAGTAGACCTCGAGCCCGACGCAGACCGCCCCGAGCCAGGCGCTATCGGTGGAGAGCTTCGTGACCGGCAGCGCGAAAATGCGCCCGGCGACCGTGCCCAGCGGTCCGGCCACCAGGTAGACCTTCGTCAGCCCCTGCGAGATGCGCCGCACCCCGTACGAGAAGCCGGCCATGCTGACATCGGTCCGTGACAGCTGGTGCTCGAAGTCGTGAAACCTGGACAGTGGCCCCGAGGGGAACACGGGAAGCTGCAGCAGGTAGAGCACCGCCGCCAGCTGACGCCGCGGGTCGACGAGGCCGCGCCGCACGTCGACGAGATACGACACGGCGTGGCACAGGAAGACCCCGATCCCAGCCGGCATCGCCACCGGCCACAGCTCCGGTCGCAGCACCGACAGGAACACGGCGACATGGACCGCCACCACGCCGCCGACGATGGCTGCGGACTGCGAGGCATGGGCGCGCCGCTGATGCACGGCACGCGCGGCCGCCTGCGTGACCAGGGCCAGCACGGCCAGCACCAGCACGCCGCGCCAGCCAAGCAGCCACGCCACAAGGGTCCACGCCGAGGCCCGGAACAGCCAGGCAATGAAGAAGGGGGAATCGAGCCGGTTCAACGCGCCCTGATCATAACGCGTCGAGCACGACGCGGACCCGAGGCGTGCCACAGACCCGCGCATCGTGCCCTGCCGCCGGGAGAATAGTGCTGGCGCGCCAGCGGCAGTCAAGGCACTATGCGGGCGTGACCTCGCTGCTGCTGGCGCAATCGCTGCTCGAATACACGGGCCTCGGGTCGACTACCACGTCCGTCTCCGACTCGCTGGGTGACCTCGGTGCCCGGCTGGTCGACGGCCTGCGCGACGTCGATCGCAACACCTGGCTGGCCATCGGCGGCGGCGTCCTTGTTCTCGCATTCCTGACGCGCCGGAAGCGCTGACCGCGCGTGCCCCTCGATATTGCCATCGTCGGTGCCGGCGCGGCCGGACTCGCGACCGCTATCTTCGCCCGCCGGCTCGATCGCACGGCCCGCGTCCGGCTCCTCGATGGCGCCCGGCGCCCGGGGGCCAAGATCCTGGTCAGCGGCGGCAGCCGCTGCAATGTCACGAACGTCGAGGTGACCGAGGGCGACTTCCACGGCGGCTCCCGCGCCGCCATACGGCAGGTGCTGCGCGCCCTGCCCGTAGCGCAGACGGTGCAGTTCTTCGCCGACCTCGGCGTGCCGCTCCACGAAGAGTCGAACGGCAAGCTCTTTCCCGACTCGAACCGCTCACGCGACGTGCTCGAGGCACTGCTCGCGGCCTGCGCACAACTCGGGGTCGAGCGGCTCGACGACTGCCGTGTGCACGCGCTGTCGCATGAACCCGGGCAGTTCGCGCTCGACACCTCCCGCGGTCTCATTCACGCGAGCCAGGTGGTGCTGGCCACCGGCGGGCAGTCGTTGCCCAAGAGCGGCAGCGACGGGACCGGCTACGCGCTGGCCCGCGCGCTTGGCCATCACATCGTCCCCCCGGTGCCCGCACTCGTGCCGCTGTTGCTGGACGCGGAAGGACGCCTGCCGCATGCGGCCCTCTCGGGGGTATCGCACGACGCCGAAATTGCGGTGTGGGTCGATGGCCGCGTCACGACGCGCGTACAGGGGTCGCTGCTGTGGACCCACTTCGGCCTCAGCGGCCCGGCGGCGCTCGACGTGTCACGTCACTGGACGCGTGCCGTCCAGGAGGGGCGCGCTGTGGCGCTGACGCTGAGCGTCTACCCGGGGCTGACCTTCGAGGCCGCCGACACGCACCTGATGGCGCTGGTCGCGGCGCGCCCGCGGGCGACGCTGCAGACGGTGCTGGCGCACGACCTGCCGGCGGCGCTCGTCACGATGGTGCTACAGGCGCTGCAGCTCGACGCCGCGATGCCGGCCCGTACCCTGACCCGCGACGGCCGGAACCGGCTCGCGCATGCGCTGGCCGAGTGGACGCTGCCGGTGGTGGGCTCGCGCGGGTATAACTACGCAGAGGTGACCGCCGGCGGCGTGGCGCTGCCGGAGGTCAATGCGAAGACGATGGAGTCGCGTCTCTGCCCGGGGCTGTTCCTGGTCGGCGAGGTGCTCGACGTGGACGGACGGCTGGGCGGGTTCAACTTCCAGTGGGCGTGGGCCAGCGCGGCGACGGCCGCACGCGGACTGACAACAAAAGGTGACCGATGAGCAACGGTGAACAGGGTGGAGTCGACCGGCGGGGATTCCTCGCTGCAGGTCTTGGTGTCGCAGCGGCCGCCGGCCTTGGCGCCTCGGTGCAGGCCGCACCGACCGCGACCGAGACCGCGAACATCCAGGTCGTGAAGGATTTCTGCGCAGCGTGGCCCAGTCACGATCTCGACCGCATCCTGTCGTTCTTCGCGGACGCCGGTTCCTACCGGATGACCGAGACGATGGACCCAACGAAAGGACGCGAGGCGCTGGTCGCGCGCATCAGGATGATCATCAACAACGTCACCCAGTTCGAGATCCTCGACACCTGGGCGCGCGGTCCGATGGTGGTCAACGAACGGATCGATCGCTTCACCAGTTTCCAGCTGACACGCTGGCACGGCGTCGGCGTATTCCTGATCAAGAACGGCAAGATCGTGGAGTGGTACGACTACACGATCGAGTCCGAGCGCGCCTGAGGGACCTGGTGCGGCTGAAGCCGGACACTACGACAGAAGGTGCGGGCGCCGGCTGAAGCCGGACGCCACACGCTACTGCTCGAGCCGCCAGGGCGAGTGCGCCGTCCACGTGCGCAACGCGGTCGTCGCCCACGCGTTCGTCTTGTCGGTGTGGCACTGCACGCACGCGTTCGGCATCGCGAACGTGTCGCTCGTCTTCGGGGTGATGAAGCGGAACGTGTGCGAGCGGATGTTGACGTTGGCGATCTCCGGCGCAATCTTCGGCATGTGGCAGGCGACGCACTCACTGCCGGCGCTGCCTGCCGCATGATGGGTGTGCTCGTCGACGGTGCTGGTATGCGGTCCGGCCGGCGAGTTGGCGCGATGGCAGGTGGCGCAGATGTCGGCGGCCGGCTTCACGAGGTCGGCGTTGTGCGAGGTGCCGTGCACGTCGTGGCAACTGAAGCAGGTGACGCCGCGCGTGTACATGACGCTCTGCACGAAGTCGTTCCCCTGCATCCGGTTCTTGTGGGCTGACCCGTCGGCGTAGTGCGTGAAGGTGGTCTCGCCCAGCTTGTGTTCTTCGAGCGCCCAGAAGTCCTTCAGATCGAGCCCCACCGCAAAGCCAACTGGCCAGTCGTAGTACTGCCCGGCAATCGGGTTCTTCAGCGGCTGCCCCTGCGAGTGGCACTGGATGCAGACGTCGTTTCCACGCACGAAGTCGAGGCGCGCCGGATTGACGATGCTGGTCTTTGACGGGTTCTGCACATGCAGGCTGCCCGGCCCGTGGCACTTCTCGCAGCCAACATTCCACTCGGTGACACGCTTCGTGGCGACGTCGTAGTTCACCGAATGACAGCCGTCACACAGCGGCCCAGTGGGACGCTTCATGTTGTCGGCCGGATAGTGCGGCACCCACCAGTCGGTGTTCGGCTGCACCATGTAGGCGCGCCACACTTTGTTCTGCACGTCCCACTGTGCCGGCAGCGGAAAGTAGTCGTTCCCCACCTTCGTGAAGTAGCGCTGCTTCCACTTGCTGCCGTAGGCAAAGGCGATGTCGTTCAGCGTGAAGGTGACCAGCGGGTCCGGCTTGCTCAGGTCCGGCAGGATGGCCTGCGGGTTCACCTTCGGGTCGGTAACGACGTTGGCCATGCGCGTCTTCGACCAGCGCGCGTAAGTCTCGGCATGGCAGCGCTGGCAGCGCACCGACCCGACATAGGTGGCACCGCGTTGGACCGGTGTCTGCGCGCTGGCCACAACGGCCGGCGACGCCTGCGCGGCGTGCGCGGGCTGGGCGAGCAGCACCATACCGGTCGTCACCAGGATCGCGGCAGACAGCACGGTTCTCATGGTCGTCATT
>CALQBJ020000246.1 GCA_943328785.2 Bifidobacterium breve | reverse complement strand
GTTGACGAGGACTAAGGAGCACTTAATGAAGCGAAATACTTGGCGCTGGGCCGCAGGGCTCAGTCCAGTGGCTCTGCTGGTGCTGTGGGCCACCGTGCCCACCATCGGACAGGGACAGTCAGCGGCCCCGGCGACCCGCGCACAGGCGCCCGCCTCGGCTCGGCCCGCAGCAGCTCGTCCGGCCACGCCGGCGACGCCGCCGCACGTGTACGGCACGCAGAACGGCGAGTGGCAGACCTACGGCGGCGACCTGTCGAGCACGCGCTATTCCCCGCTCGACCAGATCAACGCCGGGAATTTTAATAAGCTGGAAGTGGCCTTCCGCTTCAAGACCGACATGCTCGGCCCGCGCGCCGAGTTCCAGCTCCAGACGACGCCACTGATGATCAAGGGCGTGCTCTACTTCACTGCCGGGACGCGTCGCGCGGTGGTGGCGGTGGACGGCAAGAGCGGCGAACTGCTGTGGATGCACAGCCTGAACGAAGGCGAGCGCGGCGCAGCCGCCCCGCGTCAGCTGTCGGGCCGCGGCCTCTCCTACTGGACCGACGGCAAGGACGAACGCATCATCTACGTCACCCCGGGGTACCAGATGATCGCGCTGAACGCCAAGACCGGCGACCCGGTCACCACGTTCGGCACCAACGGCCTCGTCGATCTGAAGCAGAACGATGACCAGCCGATGGACCTCGTCACCGGCGAAGTCGGCCTGCACGCCGCCCCGGTCATCGTCAACGACGTTATCGTCGTCGGCGCCGCCCACCTGGCCGGCAGCGTGCCGAAGAGCAAGCGCAACGAGAAGGGTTACGTGCGCGGCTTCGATGCCCGCACCGGCCGGCGCCTCTGGATCTTCCACACCATCCCGCGTCCCGGCGAGTTCGGCAACGACACGTGGCTGAACGACTCGTGGTCGTACACCGGCAACACCGGTGTGTGGGCGCAGATGAGCGCCGATCCGGAACTGGGCGTCGTCTACATGCCGGTGGAACTGCCGACCGGTGACTACTACGGCGGCCACCGCCCGGGTAACTCGCTCTTCGCCGAGAGCGTCGTCGCCCTCGACGTCAAGACCGGCAAGCGCAAGTGGCACTACCAGCTAGTGCACCACGGTGTGTGGGACCACGACATCCCGTGCGCGCCGATCCTGGCGAACATCACCGTCAACGGCAAGCAGATCAAGGCGCTGGCGCAGCCGACTAAGCAGGGCTGGGTCTACATGTTCGACCGCGTCACCGGCCAGCCGGTGTTTCCGATGGACGAGCGTCCGGTCGAGAAGGGCACCGTGCCTGGCGAGTGGTACTCCCCGACGCAGCCGTTCGTCACCAAGCCGCCGGCCTTCGAGCGGCAGGGCTTCTCGGAAGCCGACCTGATCGACTTCACGCCGGAACTGAACGCGGAAGCGAAGAAGATTGCCTCGAACTACATCCTGGGGCCGATCTTCACGCCGCCGCCGGTCAGCACCTGGCCGAAGCCGCTCGGCCTGCTGCTCTCGCCCGTCGTCACGGGCGGCGCCAACTGGCAGGGTGGTTCGCTCGATCCCGAGACGAACATCATGTACATCTTCTCGAACTCGGGCGTGCAGGCGCTCGGTCTTGTGAAGCCCGAAGGTGGCCGCTCCGACATGGACTACGTCATGGGCGCGGCGCGCGATCCCAATGCGGCGGCGACCCGCCCGGCGGGCGGCGGCGGTGGTGAAGGCGGCGGCGGCATCACGGTGCAGGGCCTCCCGCTGGCCAAGCCGCCGTACGGCATGATCACGGCGCTGAACCTGAACGAAGGCACGAAGGTGTGGCAGGTGGCGCACGGCGAAACGCCGGACAACATCAAGAACCACCCGGCGCTGAAGGGGCTAACCATTCCGCGCACCGGTCGTCAGGGCCGCATCGGCGTCCTCACCACGAAGACCCTGGTCATCGCGGGTGAAGGTGGCTTTGCGACCCAGGCCAACGGTCAGCGCGGCGCGCTGCTCCGCGCCTACGACAAGACCACCGGCAAGGATGCCGGCGCGGTCATCATGCCGGCGCCGCAGACCGGCTCGCCGATGACGTACATGATCGACGGCAAGCAGTACATCACGGTGTCGATCGCGGGTCCTGGCGCCCCGGGCGAACTGATCGTCTACCGCCTCGGCAACTAAGACGCACCACACGGCACGACCAGAACGGGCGGTTCATGGAGACATGGGCCGCCCGTTTTCTATTCCTGATTTCAATCCGCAATTCCCCCGGCTGTCACATCTCCTTCTCATCCGCGTGGGCTAGATTGAATCGTGAGGGACATATCCAGATGACGTCACGTGCCGGCAAGCTGATCGTGGGACTAGTGGGACTGTTCGTCCTGATGCAGGTGGTGATTCCGGCGAAGACGAACCCGCCGAGCGATCCGGCCCTGTCGTTGAAAGCGGCGAGGCCGGCGCACGCGGCAGCCGTGGCGGTGCTTGAGCGCTCGTGCCGCGACTGCCACTCGAACGGCACGACCTGGCCGTGGTACAGCCACGTTGCCCCCGTGTCGTGGCTGGTGGCCCGCGACGTGAACGAGGGGCGCGGCGAGTTCAACATGTCCGAGTTCGGCACCTGGGAAGCCAAGAAGCAGCAGCACAAGCTCGAGGAAGCCTGCACCCAGGTGAAGGAAGGCGAGATGCCGATGTGGATCTACGTCGTGCAGCACCCCGACGCGAAGTTGCAGCCCGGCGACGTCGAGCTGATCTGCTCGCTCTCGGCGCCCGCCCAGCCGTAACGAGATTCGCGTCGCTGCCGACCGTCAGGTCGGCAACGCACGGCGGACCTGACGGTCCGCGGCTACGTCCTATCGGCGGAAACCGCGGCGTTCTTGAAGGTCACGACGAGCACGTCGCGATAGGCGGGCTGCGCCGGGTCGAGCGGCTGCACCGGCGTCACGCCGTGCGCCACCCACTGGTCGTCGACGATGGCCGCGTCGAAGGGCGCGGTGAGCGTGAACTGACCGAGCAGTGTCCCGGCGTTGCTGTGAATCGTCGTGACGCCGCTCGCGATGTTGCGGCGGTCGACGAGCAGCACCAGCACGTAGTCGACGCCGTCCTTGTGCAGCCCCTCTGGTGTCGGTCGCCCCACTTCCGCCGGCCGCGCCTCGATGCGGAACTGGTGCATCTCCACGTGCCACGCCGCCACGTCGGGCGCCAGTGCGCCAAACGCCGCGCGGCAGCACTCCAGGATCGTGGTGAGTGTCGCGCCCGCGCCAACACCCTCTTCCACCGGTTCGAACCAGCGCTCGACGCCGCCGTGCAGCGGGTTGTAGTCGAGGCTCTGGTAGTGCGCCTGATGCGGGTTGCGCGTCAGCGCGCCCTGCTGAGGCACCGCGAACGTGGCGTGCCGCCGCCGGCGATAGCGGCCGCCATCGGCCATGTAGGTGTCGAGTTCGAGTCGATTCCAGCTGCCGGAGAACGCCTCCCAGTCGCCGAGCGAGCCGAACGGCTGCAGGATCTCCTGCATGGATGCCCCTTCGACGAAGGCAAAGCCGTCGCCGGCGACAGCGGTCCGAAGGGCATCCAAGGTCGAGCTGGTCTGGGAAAGCATGGATCGATCTTAACGAATTGGGTTCACAGCAGGAGGGTTTCGACGCGGTGCGCGTGCACCATGCCTTCGCACGGCGACCACGCGAAGAGGGTGAAGCGGCCGTCCTGTGAGGCGACCATCGCCATGGCGTCGTGCTGATCGTGGACGAACTGCGCAGCCGCCAGGTGACGCGTGCCGCCAAGCCGCGAGGGGTGGACGATGTCGGCTTCGCCGTCCTCGATCGGTTCGGTCACCGAGGTCTGCTCGACCAGCGGCGACCCGTCGCGCCGGGCGATCTTCGCGCCGAAGACGAGGAGCTCGTAGCGGTCCGTGATGATGGCGGCGCCGTCGACCGCGGTGAGGCCCGCCACCGCGCGGACGGTGTCGGCCATCTCGTCCTGCCATGCACGGTCGCTGCGCTCGGCCGGCGCCCGACCGACGAGGTCGGCGAGTCCGGTGAAGGCCGGGCTGACCCCGTAAGTCATCGGCTGCACGATCGAGTCGCGCCAGGTGTCAGAACCCGACGGCACCATCAGCATCATCCCGCCGCGGCCGTGCGCCCGCATGGAGACGGCGAGTTCCACCATCACCGTCAGGTGGGTGTTCCAGTTGGCGGGTGAGTCGAAGCCGAGCAACGACGACACGAGCACCGGGCAGTCTGGCAGCGCCCGCGCCCGATCGTCGATCATCTTGATGCGCTCGGCCTCGAGCACCGCGACGTTGACGTACTTGCCGATGTCGCCGCGGTGGTGCTTGATGACGAGCAGCCCTGGTGCCGCCACCTCCAGCACCATGCAGTACGACGGGATGGTCCGCGCGGTGCCCCAGACGCGCAGCACACCGTCCTGTCGCCACACGCCCAGGTGGATGCCGCGGCGTTCCACCGCCGGCGCCACCTTCGTCAGGCTGGCCGGCGTCAGCGTTAGCGGCGTGTCGAAGCACATCGGCTGCTCGGCGGCCGACGGCGGCAGCAGCGCCAGCGAAATGCGCGGCAGGTAGTTCTCCTCACGCCGCAGGCTCGCCCAGAACGCCGCGTCGACCACCGCCTCGACGTCGGCGAGGGAGGGCGCCGCCATCATGGCCGGATGCGAGGCAGCGGTGGCCGTCGGCAGGAAGCGTTCGAAGTGCGCTCTTATCTTCGGTGCGACCTCGCGTGCGGACGGATAGCGCGGTTCGCTCATCACCCGAAAAGTATCCCACGGGCTGCGGCCATTCCGGCACGCGCCTTAGCGCCGCATGCCGGCGGGCGGCTACTCGCGCGGAGCGGGGAGATTGGTGACCGAAGCGTAGATGCTGGTCTGCGTGCAGCGCAGAACCAGCTTCACCTGCTCGGGGGCGCCGGCCACCTCGAGCACGAACGTCATGCTGTCTCCCTCGCGCCGGACTTCCGGTGCGGCGCCTGGTTGTCGATCGAGCATCCTGCGGGCGGCCATGATGCTCGAGGTCCTGCAAGCCTCCAGCCATCGACGGATCGAAGGATTCGTTAGGCAAATTCGCTGACCGTCCGCACCCCGCGTACGGTTCGCCGTCCGACTCTTCACGAAACGAAGACAGTGCTACTGCGGCGGGAGGACGACCAGATTCAGCCGCACGGTCAGCAGCGCCTGTCCCTGCCGGCACGCGCCTGGCACGGCGTAGGGGGCCGGCGGCACGCCGACCATGGTGACGCGCAGCCGGACGCTGCGCTCGTTCAGGTGCAGCACCGACACGTCGGCCAGCCGCAGTTCGGTGGCGTTCAGGAACGACGCCGAGGCGTCGACCGCCCGCTCGTTGCGCCCGAGCTGATAGGGCACGTCGACGTCGCAGGCAGTCACGGCGTCACAGGCCACCGACATGAGCGGACCGTTCACCAGCCGCTCCGACACCGTGAATCGCGGCGCCGGTTCAGGGCGCGCGCTGGTGAGGGTGGCGGTGGCGAGGTGCCGTGTCAGGAACGCCTGCGATGCCGAGACGAGCGTCACCACCGGAGCCCGTCCGCCGGCGCAGTCGGTG
>CALQBJ020000245.1 GCA_943328785.2 Bifidobacterium breve | reverse complement strand
CATGGGCGGATCGGACAACCTGCCGACGTCCATCGGGCACGCGTGGCACCAGGGTCCGATCAATGCGCCGACCGTGCT
The DNA here is from genome assembly GCA_943328785.2 of Bifidobacterium breve. Lineage (GTDB taxonomy): Bacteria > Acidobacteriota > Vicinamibacteria > Vicinamibacterales > CAVVIG01 > CAVVIG01. Next base: position 5,543 of record CALQBJ020000245.1, on the reverse strand, counting down.
GAACTCGAGCCTGAGCGTGGCGCAGTTCTGGGACGGCCGCGCAAAGACCCTTCAGGAACAGGCTGGGGGCCCTATCGCCAACCCCGGCGAGATGGCCTTGACGCACGACCTGGCAGTCGGCGTGATCGCCTCGATTCCCGGCTACGTAGATGAGTTCCAGGGCGTGTTCGGCGCGCCGGGTGTGGACATCGACAGCGTGACGCTGGCGATTGCCGCATTCGAGGAAACGCTCGTGACCCCCAACTCGCGTTTCGATCGCTGGCTGATGGGTGACGCGGCGGCCATCAACGTCGAGGAACACGCCGGGTATCAGCTGTTCAAGGCGAGCGGCTGCGCATCCTGCCACAACGGCCCAGCGGCGGGAGGCAGGGCGTTCCGCAAGATGGGCGTCGTCGAGGCCTATCGCACCACGAACCCCGCCGAAGGGCGCGTGGCGGTGACCGGCCGCGATGCCGACCGGCTCAACTTCAAGGTGCCGACGATTCGCAACGTCGCCCTGACGTACCCGTACTTCCACGACGGCGCCGCGGCGACGCTGGCCGAGGCCGTGACCGTCATGGGACAGGTGCAGCTTGGACGGACGTTCACGACCGAAGAGAACGCGAGGCTCGTGTCGTTCCTGAACACGCTCACCGGCGACCAGCCGTCGTTCACGCTACCGCGGCTGCCGCCGTCGTCGGACCGGACACCCCGGCCACAGCCCTTCGAGCCTCAGCAGGGTCCGCCCACGAAATGAAAGGCGCCGCTACCGCTTTTCGAGGTGCAGCTCGTGGCAGGTGTTGCACGACGCGCCCATGGCGTCGAAGGCCGTGGAGGCGGCGGCCAGGTCACCGCGCTTCGCCGCAGTCGCGGCCTGTGCCGCCGATGCGCGTGCGGCCTTCGCGAGCCTGATGCCATCGGCCGACTTGCGTGCCGTCCAGTAGTCCTCGGTGCGGGCCATGAACGACTCGAGCTTGCCGAGTGCCTCGACGGCGGATTTCTGGTCCTTGTCGGTGACGGCGAAGCGATAGTCTTCCTGCGCGTCAGACGCGTCGTTCATCCACTGCCTGTGTACAGCAGCGTCCGGCGCCTGCGCTGCCACGCGTGGGGCGCCTGCCAGCGTCATCGCGAGCATGGTGGGTGCGGCAAGCAAGACGAACGCGGGCATGGTGGGTCGGCGCATGTCGATTCTCCTCTGCCTTGGGCGCGTCCAGAGTGTAGCGCCGGTCACGGCCGCTGACCTACCATTGAACAGCGTGCCTATGACTACCCAACGCCCTTTTGATGCCGTGCTTGTGGTTTCTTTTGGAGGTCCGCAAGGGGCTGACGACATCCGCCCGTTCCTGGCCAATGTGCTGCGCGGACGCCGCATTCCGCCGGAGCGGCTCGAGGAGGTGGTCGGCCACTACGAACACTTCGGCGGCGTGTCACCGCTGACCGAGATCACCATGCGGCAGGCCGACGGGCTTCGCGCTCGCCTAGCCGCTGCTGGTCTCGGCGACCTGCCGGTGTTCGTCGGCATGCGCAACTGGCATCCGCTGCTGCCCGACACGGTGAAGCAGATGGCCGACGCCGGCGTGAAGCGGGCCATCGGGTTCATCTGCGCGGCGCAGCGGTCGTATTCGAGCTGCACGCAGTACAAGCAGAACGTCTTCGACGCGCGGGCGGAAACGGTCCAGGGCGGCGGAGCCGACGTCGAGGTGACGTTCGTCGAGGACTGGCACCTGCACGACGGCTTTGTCGACACCAACGCCAGGCACGTCGCGGCGGCCATCGCTGCGCTGCCGGCCGGCGTTCGCGACCGCGCACGCATCGTCTTTACCGCACACAGCATTCCCGAGTCGATGACTGGCGCCGCGCGCTATCAGTTGCAATTGCAACAGTCGGCCGCGGCGGTCGCGGAACGGCTCGGTCACGCCGACTGGGCGCTCGTCTACCAGAGCCGCAGCGGCCGTCCCGAAGACCCGTGGCTTGGTCCGGATGTCTGCGAGTATCTGCGCGACGAGCACGCCAAGGCGGTCGAGGCGGTGGTGCTCTGCCCGATCGGCTTCGTCTGCGACCACATCGAGGTGCTGTACGACCTCGACGAAGAAGCGGCGCACGTCTGCACCGAACTCGGTCTGCCGATGACGCGGGCCGAAGCCGTGAACGACGACCCGGCGTTCCTCGACCTCATCGGCGACGTGGTGCTGAAGACGTGGAAGCGCTACGAGGGACGGCGCCCGCTCACGATCGCACCGCCGCCGAAGCCCGAACGGGTCGAAGGCCCGCCACCCGCCCGTGGCCGGCCGGGCGGCTGACGTCGCCCACGACGGCTTCGGGCTCCAGGCTTCGGGCCGTGTCAGGCTCCACACCACGGTCCGGCTGAAGCCGGACACGACGCGCTGAGACGCAGCAAACGTAAAGGGCGGCTACTGGTTCAACCAGAGCCGCCCTTTGTGTTCATGCCTGGAGCCTGAAGCCCAGAGTCCGCGCCGTGAGACTGTCTAGATGTGAGCGGTCAAGGCTTCCTGAACCGGCTTGCCCTGTTCGAGCGAGGTGAGGATGGTGTCCAGGTTCACCGGCGCGCGGCGGAAGATGTCGTCGCCGAGCGCGTCGGAGATGGCATTGAGGACCGCACAGCAACCGGCGCCGACCGGCGGCTCGCCGATGCCGCGCGCGCCAACCGGCGTTTCCGGATCGGCGATCTCGACCGCGGCCCACTGCATGTTGCGCGGCACGTCGAGAATGGTCGGCGGACGGTTCTGGTACATCCGCCGCGCCAGCGCCACGCCGTAGTGCTGGTCGTAGACCGTCTTCTGCGCCAGTGCGTGGCCCATACCGAGGGTGGATCGGCCGAGCACCTGCCCGCCGAGCGCGCGCGGATGGATGACCGTGCCGACGTCAGCAACGGCGGTGTAGTCGATCAGGTCCCACTTGCCGGTTTCCTTGTCGACTTCCACTTCGGCGAATCCCGCCACGAACGAGTACGACGCACCATCGCGCTTGTAGTTGTCGCGCCCGACGCCCATCAGCCCCTGGCCGGCGAGGTTCGTCGCCGACCGCTTGGTGAAGGCGTTGATGTCCTCCGGCAGTTCGTGACCGTCGTAGTGACCGCCGAGTTCGAGCGCCTTCTGCGCCACCTGCGCCAGTGTCAGCCCGGCTCCGCCCCGGCGCTGCACGCGCTCGTTCTCGACGACGTAGTCTTCCGGCTTGCCGCCAAGGCTCTTCGCCGCAATCTCCTGGCACTTCTTGATAGCGTCCGTTGCGGCCGCGTGGGCCGCGCGGGTATGCGCATGAGTGGTCTGGCTACCGCCCGACACGCACGACCACGGCAGGTTGTTCGCCGTGTTGCCCCAGGTGAGGACGACCTTCTCCCACGGCATGCCCATCATCTCGGCGGCGACGCGCATCGTGTCGCTGTACGACTCGGTGCCGAGGTTGCCGATGCCGGTGTTGATGTACATGTGGCCGTCTGGCTTGATGACGAACAGGCCGTCGTAGCCGGTGGAGCCGGCGACGAACGTACTGACCGCCACGCCGACACCGCGCACCTTCGTGCCGTTCACCTTGCCGCTGCGGGCCTTGCGCTCATCCCACTGGAAGAGGTCCTTGCCCTTGTCGAGCGCTTCCTGCAGGAACGCACTGGTGGTGTAGCCGCGCTGACCGCGCGCGTTGGCCGGACCGACCTTCGCCTTGCCGACCGGCGCATTGATACGGCGCATCTGCACCTGGTCGATGCCGAGCTTGCGCGCGGCCTTGGCCATCACCGGCTCCATCATGGTGATGCCCTGCATGCCGCCAGGCTGGCTCTGCGCGCGACGCGGCGGTGTGTTGGTGAGGACGCCGACGCCGCGCCACCGCATCGCTTCCGGCTGGTAGGCCAGCGAGGCAATGCGGCCGGTCTGGCCGGTGTCGCCCTGCTGCTCGAACGGCCCGTTCTCGCAGATGACGAACATGTCCACGGCGAGCAACTTGCCGTCCTTGTCGAAGCCAGCCTTCACGCGTCCCTGCACTGCCGGGCGGTAGCCGCCGATGAAGTGCTCGTCCTCGCGGCTGATATGCATCAGCACCGGGGCGCTGGCCTTCTTGGCGAGCAGCGCCGGGATGATCGACTGGATGGTGCCGGTCGCCTTGCTGCCGAACCCACCGCCCGTGTACTCGCTGATGATGACGATATCGGTCTGCTCCATGTGGAGCCAGCGCGCCACCGACGCCACGGTCTGCACGGTGCTCTGCGTCGAGCAGTGCAGGAACAGCTTACCGTTCTGCCAATAGGCCATCGCGCTGCGGGTTTCGAGCGTGATGTGGCTGTTGTTCGACGTCGAGAACGTTTCGTCGAGCACGAGCGCGGCCTTCTTAAAGTTGCCGTCGACGTCGCCGTAGGTCCACTGGTCGGTCGGCTTGCCCATCGGCAGCTTGCCCTCGGCGTACTCCGCGAAGTCTTTCTCTTCCCACTTCAGCATCACCACGTCTGGCGCGCCGGGCTGCTGGCCTGGCGAGGCCGGCGGACGCATCCAGACGTTGCCTTCGGTGCGCGCCGTCGGTGTGCCGGGACGGAGCGAGTCGATCGGGTCGACGTTGAACGGCAGTGGCTCCCAGTCGATGTCGATGAGCTCGATCGCCTCGGCGGCGGTGAGTTCGTCAACAGCGGCCACCGCCAGCACAGGTTCACCCTGGTAGACCGGCTCGGAGGAGAGCGCCTTCTCGCCACGCTGGTCGGCCTTGATGACGGCGCCAAGGTCGGTGACGCTGTCGGCAGGACTCGGAATGTCGTCCGGCAGCAGAATGGCCTTGACGCCCGGCAGTGCCAGCGCCCGGCTGATGTCGATCTTGCGGACGCGCGCGTGCGGCAGCGGGCTGGTGAGCAGGCGCGCATGCAGCAGGCCGTCGACCTTGTAGTCCTCGACGTACTTCGCGCGACCGGTCACCTTCGCAACGAGATCCGGAGTCTGGTAGTTCTGTCCGACAAGCTTATTGGCCATTCGTTCGGTCCTCCCGGGCCATGTCATTTCGGCGTGATGATGACATCGACCGGCTCTTCAATCGTGAACGTCCACTCGAGATTCTTCGCATCGACAACCGCGAAGAATACGCGTGGGTCATCGCTGAAATAGGCAGTGCCGCTACCGTCGCCTTCATGCTCGACCACCACTTCCATCGGGCGGCCGCTGATTGCGCTGTGAATCGTCAGTGAGAACACGCCCGCGGGTGCGGCGTGGGTTGTAGACCAGCGAATGCGCATTGCGCCGGTGTCGCCGGGCCACGACTCGGTCTGCAACCGACTGCGTCCGGACCAGGTGCCGACCGGCCTCCAGAAGGTCTCCTTGCGCGAGGCCGCCTTCGGCGTGCGATTGCAGCCAGCGAGCCCTGCGCACGAGGCCGCGATCGCCAGTACGACGATCGCGAACCTCGCTACACGGAGAGTCAATCGATTACGTCGTCGCCGCAGCGGCGTGTCCGCGGATGGCGCGCTTCACGAGGTTGCGCATCAGCGGAATCTTGTAGGCGTTGTAGCGCAGCGCCGTGGCGCCGTCGACCGCGAGTTCGCCAGCCGCGCTGGCCGTCTCTTCGGTGCGCGGCTT
>CALQBJ020000244.1 GCA_943328785.2 Bifidobacterium breve | reverse complement strand
GCAGGGCGGCCGCCGCGAACAGCGCGATGACGGTGGCGCTGCGGGCGATGCGGAAGACGTAATGGGCCACTCAAGGACAGTGTAGCGCGGTGGTCATTAGTCTTTGGTCATTGGTCGTTGGTCGCGCCAGCTGTCGAGCTGTGCGGCTCGGAGCCAACGACCAACGACTAATGACCAACGACCACCGCGCTACACTGTCCCTGAGTGGCCCATTACGTCTTCCGCATCGCCCGCAGCGCCACCGCCATCGCACTGTTCGCGGCGGCCGCCCTCCTTGGTACCCTCAGCGGCGTGCTGTTCGCCTTTGCCGGCGATCTGCCTGAAATCTCGGCCCTCGACAACTACAACCCGAGCACCATCACGCGCGTCTACGCGGCGAACGGCGAGGTGATCGGCGAGTTCGCCATCCAGCGCCGGTTGGTCATCGACTACGACGACATCGCCCCGCAACTGCGCGAAGCGATCATTTCGGCCGAAGACGCCGACTTCAATTCGCACTTCGGCCTGAGCATCTCGCGCATCCTCATCACCGTGCTGCGCGACGTCTTCCAGCGGCGGCTCGGCAACCCGGCCGGCGCCAGCACGCTGACGCAGCAGCTCGCCCGCAACCTCTTCCCCATCGGCTTCGAGAAGAGCCTCGATCGCAAGGTGAAGGAAGCGCTGCTCGCCATCCAGATCGAAAAGCGCTACACCAAGCGCGAGATCCTCACGCTCTACTGCAACCAGATTCACTTCGGGCACGGCACGAACGGCGTCGAGTCGGCAGCACGGCTCTACTTCAACAAGCGCGCGAAGGAACTCGCGCTGGAGGAAGCGGCGCTCATCGCCGGCATCATCCAGTCGCCCGCGCGGCAGAGCCCCTACGTGGACATGGCCGCGGCGATGCGCCGGCGCAACTACGTGCTGCAGCGCATGGCCGACGAGCACTACATCACCCCGGAGCAGGCGGCGACGGCGAAGGCGAGTCCGATCGTGCTGAAGGGACAGCCGCAGCCCGAGAAGTCGATTGCGCCGTTCTACCTCGAGGAAGTGCGCAAGCACCTCGAGCGCGAGTACGGCGCCAAGGCGCTCTACGAGAGCGGCCTCGCCGTCACCACGACGCTCGACCCGGCGTTGCAGCGCCTCGCCAACCGCGCCATCGAGAAGGGGCTGCGCGACTACGACAAGCGGCACGGCTGGCGGAAGGCGGTCCGCACGGTGACCGGCGCCAGGACGACGGTCGAGCGCTACAAGGACGAGCGCTGGAAAAGCCCCATCCGCGTCGGCGACGTCGTCCCCGCCGTCGTGGAAGCGATCGGGAAGCCGGCGCCTGCCACCGGTGCGCGGCTCGTCATCGGCGGCTACCACGCCGACCTCGCCCGCGACGGCTTCGCGTGGACCCGCAAGGCGAGCGCCGCCGATCTCGTCAACGTCGGCGACATCGTCGATGTGCAGATCAAGACGCTCGACGAGGGGACGAAGATGGCCACCGTGTCGCTCGAGCAGACGCCGCTGGCCGAAGCGGCCATGCTGGTCCTCGACAACCACACCGGTCAGGTGAAGGCGATGGTGGGGGGCTGGGACTTCCAGCGCAGCAAGTTCAACCGCGCCGTGCAGGCCTACCGGCAACTCGGCTCCACCTTCAAGCCGATCGTCTACACCGCCGCCATCGATCGCGGCTACACGCCGGCCTCGGTCATCATCGACTCGCCGGTGGCCTACCCGTCTGGCAACGGCGGCACCTGGGCGCCGCAGAACTATGACCACACGTTCATGGGGCCGATCACGCTCCGGTATGCGCTCGAGGAGTCGCGCAACATTCCGGCGATCAAGGTGATGGCCGACCTCGGCGTGAAGACCGTGCTCGACTACGCGAAGCGCTTCGGGTTCGCGGAGGAGTTCCCGCCCTACCTGCCGATTGCGCTCGGCGCCGGCGACGCGACGCTGATGGAAGTGACGAGCGCCTACACCACCTTCCCGAACCAGGGCATCCGCATGAAGCCGTGGACGCTGCTGCACGTGAAGGACCGCGAGGGGAACCTGCTCGAGCAGAACCGCCCCGAACCGGCCGATGTGATCGGTGCCGACTCGGCGTTCGTCATGACCAGCATCCTGCGCGGCGTGTTGACCCCGCGCGGCACCGGCGCCCGCGCCGCGACCATGGCGGCGGCCTGGCCGCTGGCCGGCAAGACCGGCACGGTGGACAACAACACCGATGCCTGGTTCATCGGCTTCGACCCCGACATCACCGTTGGCGTCTGGATCGGCATGGACGACAAGCGCAAGTCGCTTGGCGGCGACGAGCAGGGCGCAAAGGCGGCGCTGCCGATGTGGATGGACTTCATGCAGGGCTACATCGCGAGCCGGGCCGACCAACCGGCACCGCCGCAGTTCCAGGCGCCCGGCAACATTGTCTTCGTGCCGGTTGACCGCTCAACCGGCGCCGCGACGACGCAGGAGTCGGCCGCGACGATTACCGAGACCTTCATCGCCGGCACCGAACCCGGCGGCCTGAACCGCGCCCAACCGCAACCGTAAGCTGGAGGTCCGGCTAAAGCCGGACACTACGACGACCGGACCGACAGGCGGTGTGATGGTCCGGCTTTAGCCGGACCATCACACCGAGCCGAACGTCGTCGTCGGCCCTTCCCTACGAGATCTTCGTGATTTTCGTGCCTTCGTGAAGTTGCCGTCAGCGCCCATCTCGCCCCCCGGCATTCCTCCGGGTCCGGCTCTGCCGTCGGCCTATGTCCTACACCGTCGCGCCTAAGTCTGGACATCCGGGCGCAGTCGTGGTCTAAACAGTGAGGTGCCTCGCTCCAACCCCAACCAGCCGCCCGACCCCGAGTCGCCGTTGCACTCGCTGGCAGAGCGTGTACCCATGATGATGTGGGTCAGCGGCGCCGACGCCAGAGCGCTGGTGCTCACTGCCCGCTGGCGGGCCTTCAGGGGTGCCGGGCCGCACGATGCGCTGGCGGACGGCTGGACGCACGGCATCCACCAGGACGACGTCGCGTCGGCGCGCGCCCGCTTCATCGAGGCGCACGAGCGCAGCGTCTCCTACGACGCCGAATACCGCGTGCGGCGTGCCGACGGCGAGTGGCGCTGGCTGCGCGACCACGGCACGCCGTGGTTCGATGCGGACGGCGCGTTCATGGGGCAGATGGGCTGCTGCCTCGACATCACCGACCAGCGTACGACCGTGTGGGCAACCGGCAACGCCGAGTGGCGTCTCAAGACGCTCGTCGAGCAGTCGCCGGACATCATCTACCGCGCGCGTCTGTCACCCACGCTCGGCCTGGAGTACGCCGGCGGTGCCGTGCTGGAGCTCACCGGCTACACGCCCGAGGAGTTCTATGCCGACCCGACGCTGGTGGCGCGCTCCGTCCACCCGGACGACCTGCACCTCATTACCCTCACCGCGGAAGCCGCCGCGCGGATGCCGAGCACCGTCACCTACCGCTGGGTGCGCCCGGACGGCCGCATTGTCTGGGCTGAGCACTTCCGCATTCCGGTCTTCGATGCTGCCGGCCAGATCATCGGCCTCGAGGGGATTGCCCGCGACGTCTCCGGCCGCGTCGAAGCGGAGCGGCGACTGCGCGAGTCGGAAGAACAGATGCGGCAGTTGGCCGCCCGCCTGCAGGGCGCGCGCGAAGAGGAGCGGGCCGAGGTGTCGCGCGAGTTGCACGATGAACTCGGGCAGACGCTCACCGCTCTCAAGCTCGAAATCAATCGCGCCGTTGCGGCGTTCGCTTCCATTCCGAGCAGCGTGACCACCGTCGACCGCCTCCAATCGATCGTCGGCCTCGTCGACCTGGGCATCGCCACGGTCAAGCGCATCTCGGCGCGGCTGCGTCCGGCCACGCTCGATCATCTCGGGCTGGCGGAGGCCATTCGCTGGGAGGCGCTGACGTTCAAGGCGCGCACCGGCATCCGCTGCCAGCTGCGGGCGAACCGGCAGCAGACGCGGCTCAGTGCGGAGCAGCAGACGGCGCTGTTCCGCATCCTGCAGGAAGCACTGAACAACGTGGTCTGTCATGCCAACGCCAGTTCGGTGCAGGTGTCGATCAAGGAAACCGACGATGCGGTGGAGATGCGCATTCGGGATAACGGACGCGGCATCTCCGCCGAGCAGACGTCGGCCCCTGGGTCGATTGGCCTGCTGGGCATGAAGGAACGCGCGGCGCTTGTTGGTGGCACCTTCACCATCGCCGGTGCGCGCGGCAAGGGCACGGTGGTGTCGGTCCACGTGCCTCTCAGCGAATCGCCAGCGGTGCACCGGCCCCGCACACGGACGGAGCCGACACGCGGATGATTCGCATACTGCTGGTGGACGACCACCCGGTGGCACGGCACGGCATCAAGGCGCTGATCGTCGAGCGGGTGAAGGACGCGGTGGTCGGCGAAGCGCCCGACGCCACGTCGGCGCTGCGGCAGGTGCAGGACGGCGCCTGGGACCTGGTGATTGCCGACCTCTCGATGCCGGGCATGAGCGGGCTCGAACTGGTGAAGGAACTGCGGCGCATCCGGCCGACGCTGCCGACGCTGGTCCTCAGCATGCACCCGCCGTCGCAGTTCGCGCGCCGCGCGCTCAGCGCCGGAGCCATCGGCTACCTCACCAAGGACAGCAAGCTCGACGAGTTCGTCAGAGCCATCGAGCAAGCGCGCCGCGGCCGCCGCTACATCAGCCCCGACACCGCCGACCTGCTGCTGCGCCAGGGTGCCACGTGGGAAGCGCCGCCGCACGAGTCGCTGTCGGACCGCGAGTATCAGGTACTGCGCCTCATCGGGTCCGGGCAGACCATCTCGGACATCGGCCGCGACCTCGGGCTGAGCGTGAAGACGGTCAGCACCTACCGCTCGCGCGTGCTCGAGAAGTTCGGCATGCGCACCAACGCCGAGCTGATGCGCTACGCGATCGAGAACCGCCTCCTCGAGACGTAGCGCCGTCGTAGCCGAGGCATGTCGGAGCCGCGCACCTTCAGGTGCGCCGTGTCAGGCCGACCGGAAGGTCGGCAGCGACGTAATGTCTTCTGTCGTGTCCCGCTATAGCCGGACCGTCTGCGATAATCTCCCTCGTGACCACTCCCGACCTCCCGACCTTCCGCGACTTCCTCCTCCACGCTGCCCGCCCTGCCGGCACCTTCAGCTATCACGAGTTGCAGGGGTTCCTGTTCGCCATGGCCTGCTCACCCGAGCCGGTCGAGCCGTCGGAGTGGTTGCCGGTCATCTTCAACGACAAACCGGCCAGCTTCGTCTCTGAGGCGGAAGCGCAGCACATCCTCAGCGAGCTGATGACGCGCTACAACGAGGTGAACGCTGCGGTGCTCGCGGGGAACCCGTCGCTTCCGGACGACTGCCCCGTCCTTCCCGACGCCATCGCCAACTTCGACGCGGACGCGCCGCTGGCGGTCTGGTCGCACGGCTTCCTGGCGGGTCACGACTGGCTCGATGAGTCGTGGGACGTCGAACTACCGCAGGAGATGGAGGATGAGCTGAACGCCATCCTGCTGACGCTCACGCTCTTCGCGTCGCGTGACGTGGCGGAGCGCTTCCAGCAGGAGGGCGACTTCGGCAACGAGACGCTCGAGAACGTCGCCGCGCGCGCCATCGAAATCCTGCCCGACGCGATGGCGAGCTACGCGCACATGGGGCGTACTGT
>CALQBJ020000243.1 GCA_943328785.2 Bifidobacterium breve | reverse complement strand
TTGCCAGCGGCGCGTCAGAGGGCCACCACGGCATCACACTCGCGACGCCGACCGCCGTCCACAGTTCACACACGCGCCAACGGCTCACGTTCATCACCACGCGAGCGTATACCGGGCGACCGCGGCTGTCTGTGCAATCGGGCACAGGGGCGCCGCCGCCGGCGGCGCTACAGTGAACCGAGCGCGAGTCGCGGCCGTTCGGCTGCCGCCGCGCCACCACCCACCGCCGGATGAGCCACCCTGGTTCCCCGCCGCTGGTCGCCCATTCACGCAGCCAGATTCACTTGGGAGTTCCCGTCATGAAGGTCAGACCGCTCCACGACCGCATCCTCGTCCAGCGCCTCGTCGAGGGCGAACAGCAGATCGGCGGCATCATCATCCCGGACTCCGCGAAGGAGAAGCCGCAGCGCGGCACCGTCATCGCCGTCGGCGCCGGCCGGATTACCGACGACGGCTTGCGCCTGCCGAACGAACTCAAGGCCGGCGACACCATTCTCTTCGGCAAGTACTCGGGCAGCGAGATCAAGCTCGAAGGCACCGAGTACCTGATCATGAAGGAATCCGACGTGCTGGCTGCGCTCGACGCCGCCGAGGTCGCGGCGCTCCCGGTCGCTGTCGAAGGAAAGGTGCGCTGACGTGGCGAAGCTCATTACCTACGGCGACGCTTCCCGCCAGGCGATTCTGCGCGGCGTGAACAGCCTGGCCAACGCCGTGAAGGTGACGCTTGGCCCGAAGGGGCGCAACGTCATTCTCGGAATGCAGTACGGCTCCCCCACCATCACCAAGGACGGCGTGTCGGTGGCGAAGGAAATCAACCTGCCCGACCCGCTCGAGAACATGGGCGCGCAGATGGTGCGCGAGGTGGCGAGCAAGACGTCTGACGTCGCCGGCGACGGCACCACCACCGCCACGGTGCTGGCCCAGGCAATCTACCGCGAAGGCGCCAGGAACGTGACCGCCGGCGCCAACCCGATGGCGCTCAAGCGCGGCATCGGCAAGGCGGTCGAGGTGCTCGTCGCCGCGCTGCACACGCACTCCAAGCCGGTGAGCGGCTCGATGATTGCGCAGGTCGGCACCATCTCGGCCAACCACGACGAGACCATCGGCCGCATCATCGCCGAAGCCATGGAAAAGGTCGGCAAGGACGGCGTGATCACCGTCGAGGAAGCCAAGACCATCGAGACCTCGCTCGAGGTCGTCGAAGGCATGCAGTTCGACCGCGGCTACCTGTCGCCCTACTTCGTCACCGACAACGAGCGCATGAGCGTCGAGCTGACCGATCCCTACATCCTGATCCACGAGAAGAAGATCGGCGCGATGAAGGATCTGCTGCCGCTGCTGGAGCAGGTGGCACGATCCGGGCGTCCGCTGCTCATTCTCGCTGAAGACCTCGAGGCTGACGCCCTCGCCACGCTCGTCGTGAACAAACTGCGCGGTACCCTGAACGTGGCGGCCGTGAAGGCGCCCGGCTTCGGCGACCGCCGCAAGGCGATGCTCGAGGACATTGCCATCCTGACGGGCGGCAAGGCCGTGACCGAAGACCTCGGCATCCGGCTCGAGTCGGTGACCCTGGAAGACCTGGGGCAGGCCAAGCGCATCGCCATCGACAAGGACACCACGACCATCATCGAGGGTGGTGGTACGACGGAGGCCATCGAGGGGCGCGTCAAGCAGCTGCGGACGCAGGTCGAGGACACCACCTCGGACTACGACCGCGAGAAACTGCAGGAGCGTCTCGCGAAGCTCGTCGGCGGCGTCGCCGTCATCAAGGTGGGTGCGGCCACCGAAACCGAGATGAAGGAAAAGAAGGCTCGCGTCGAAGACGCGATGCATGCCACCAAGGCGGCGGTCGAGGAGGGCATCGTTGCTGGCGGCGGCGTGGCGCTGCTGCGCGCGACCGAGGCACTGAAGGCGCTGGACCTGGGCGGCGACGAGCAACTCGGCGTGCGCATCGTCATGCGCGCGGTGGAAGAGCCGCTGCGCTGGATCGCCACCAACGCTGGTCACGAGGGAGCCATCGTGGTACAGCGCGTGAAGGCGCTGACGGGCAACCACGGCTTCAACGCGCAGACCGAAGTGTACGAAGACCTGGTGGCTGCCGGCGTCATCGACCCGACGAAGGTCGTGCGATCGGCGCTGCAGAACGCGGCGTCAATCGCCTCACTGCTGCTGACGACCGAAGCGGTCATCTCACAGGCGCCGGACGACGCCGCATCGGCTGTGGGCGCCTGATACATCCCGTCTCGCTGTAGTTCCACCACTCGTCGCCACTCGCGCGCACGCGACCCGTTGTTGAGCATCGTCGGGCTCGACGAACGGGCGCGGGCGCGCGCCGCCCCACCGCGTTCGCGAGACCCGGCTGTCGGCTGCAGATGACGCGTATCTGCGGCAGGGAGCCCGGCAGATCTGGGCCGACCTGGCCGCGCGGCTCGCCCCCGCCACGTCTACAACCCGCATGAACCAGTAATTCGAGCCGCTGGACATGATACGGTCGAGCGACGTACCGCTACGATAGTCAGGCATCGCGGCACAGCATCGCAGGGGCACGAGCCGTGCGCTGTGCCGGTGTGCACACTCGCCGGCTCGTTCGGGCCGGCATCATCGACACGAATCACGAGGCGGCTACGAGCCGCGGAGGCGACACATGGGCGACAAGGGCGGCAAGAAGGACAAGGACAAGTCGAAGCAGCAACAGACGAAAAAGCAGGTCGACAAGAAGCAGAGCAAGTCTGGTCCGAAGGTGAACAGATAACGCAGCAGCCTGGCTGAGCCCGAAAGGGCTCAGCGCTTGAAGCCGGTGAGCGGCGTATCCGGAAGTGCGTAGCTGCAGACCTTCAGGTCGGCTCGGTTCGGCGAGCCTGAAGGTTCGCGGCTACGCCACCCTGAAATAGAAAGCGCTCTAGAGCTGAAACACCAGGAAGTGGCCGCGAAGGTTGGCGTTGCTCCCCGGCTTGGTCAGGGTCGCATGGTGCCCGAAGGCATACGCGAAATCGGGATGCGCCACGAAGCAGGCCGCACGCCACCCTGGGAAGTTTCTGAGCGCGTCTCCCATGTCGGCGTAGAGGTCGAGTAACTCCGCTTCGCCGCCTTCCCCGCCGATGCGCACGCCGTAGGGCGGATTGAAGCAGAACACGCCCGGTTGCATGCCGCGCGTTGCCGGCAGCAGCCGTTCGATGTGGTCGGGCGTCAGGGTGCGGACGTCCTGTTGCCCGACGACGATCGCCTCCTCGTAGGCCGCACCTGTCAGCCCCGCCGCGCGGAGGTTCCCCACCATCGTCGGAATCATCGTGGCGTCGGCGTCGAGCGCAACGATGCGCGCCACGGTTCCTGGGAACAGGTCGGGCGTCTCCTGCGGTAACCCGGTGAACGCGGCGAGATGATGCAGCGAGAGCTCCGCCGGGCGACGAATCGCTGCGCCCACGGCGAGGCCGGCGGCTTCGATCGGGATCGTGGCGCTTCCGGCCATCGGATCGACGAGCGGTTCGGTGCGCGCGTCCCATCGCGACAGCATGATCAACTGCGCCGCAAGCGTCTCGCGCAGCGGCGCGAGGCCGGCCGCCACACGCGCGCCGCGTTTATGACGGGCGCCGCCGCCCACGTCGATGCCTACCACGGTCCGTCGCGCCTCAGGCGTACCCGCGCGACGCACAACGAACACAACGTCGGGTGCGTCGGCGTCGACGTCCGAGGCGATGCCTCGCGACGCCAGCGCGTCCACGAGCGCGTTCTTGACGACGCCGCGAAGTTGCAGCGGCGACGACTCGAAATCGGAGGATGAACCGACCTCGACCGAAAAACGGAGGGAGGTCCCACCCGGGAGCCTGTCGTCGGACGAGAGTGCCGGCACGAGGTCGGCGAAGAGCGGTTCGAGACGCACGGCCGGACTCGACCATAGATCCCACGAGACGCGCGACGCGGTACGGTGATGGCACGCCGCGACCCACGCCACGCGCGGGTCGAAGGGATAGAGCAAGGTCTCTTCCCCCTCCCGCGTGGGCTTGCCGAGGCGCACATCGAAGGGCGAGCGCATTACGAGGCGCTTGAGTTCGGCCTCCATGACACGGTTCGCGCCGCCGGAGCCGGTCAGGCGCAGTTCATCACAGCGCTGGATAGTCACAAGTCACACTGCTGTTGTATCCCGAATCGGGCTCGGCCGCCATGCTCATACACGGGACGGGTACTGGCGCGCCACGCCAGGCCAGGTTGTCGTGCCGCTACTTTGGGGCGATCGTGGGATTCACCCAGCCGTTCTTCATCACGCCGTGCGACGGACGGAAGCTCAGATAGTCGACGTGATCGGCGATGTCGGCCCAGCCGTGAATGACGCCGGGCGGAACGATCAGCACGTCACCGACCTTCAACTCGACTTTGCGTGAACCAACCGCCAGTCCGCTACAGCCAGGACCATTCGGTCCGCCGTCCGGGTTGGCCGTGCTCTTCCGGCCGTTGACGACGTGGCCGTCGATGAACGCCGTGCCGGCGCCAGAGACGATGTAGTAGCCCTCGGTCTGACTGTCATGGGTGATGGCGCCAGGGATGGCGTCCGCGGGAGGCGTGGCCATCCGCTCGCCGCACGGCGCGGGTGCCGCAGCTGGCTGGGCGTTGGCTGCGGGTGTGGCCGGCGCAGGTGGCGGCGTCCGCGTCGAGGCGCGATGGATGATGCCCAGTTCCATGCTCCAGCCGTCGCCGATATCCACCACTCTGGCGTTCTCGTCACGGGTCCGCTGCGACTGCTCCGTCGCGCTGATCTTATCGATCTCCGCCTTGGTGATCACCGTCGCTGTCGTCGGGTTGCCAGGCCTGGGCTGCGCGGAGAGCGCCGCCACCGGGATCAGAGCCGAAGCCGCAAGCAGCATGTTCACGGTCGTGTTCTTCATGGGATTCTCCTCCACATACGGTCATCGAGCGCACTGCCGGCCGCGTCAGCATCGCGAGGCATCGCGATGGTCAGGCCGTGACTATCGCACGACGCCGGCCGTTCGAGCGCGGTTTATGAAGGAAAACGGCATCGAGTCTTCGTGAAGGCCGTCAGGGTTCAGAGACCGGCAAGCGGGGGGAGCGGCGAGCGAGCCCAGCTACTGCGGGCGCTCGTCGGAAATAAGTCATCCAGCGCGGAGCGGGACGACCTTTCCAGATCCACGTGATGAGGTCGGTGCCTGGAGGGACGCCACCCAACTCGCGAAAGCGAGTGGCGTTCTGACCTCGGTGGTGGTGGCTATGCAGCGCGACCTGGGTCAAACCCTCACGTACGCTCAGCCGAAGCGGGGGATCTGTGAACCACGGGATGCCGATGATCCGGTCGAGGGCGGGCTCGTCTGCTGCCGACAGTGCGGCTAGCGCCGCGTGGTTCCGGACCGCGAAGTCTCTGAGAGTCAGGACCGGGACGAAGTCCGTCGTGTTGCTGAACACGAACTCATCGCGGCGGTCGCCGATTGCCCACACCCATGCACTCTGCGTCAGGTGCAAGTGATGGAGGCGGTTGAGCAGGGTACTGGACCTGGAACGCCGCGAACCACACTATCGTTACCGCTTTGCCCGAATCCGGCTGCCTGCACGGCTCCGCGGGGTCACGGCCACTGCTGCGCAGCATGCAGGATGCGAACGACAAACACGACGTCGTCGCGCACCATGTAGACGATCACATACGGCAGCGATGGCATGACGAGTTCTCGCGTGCCGGCCTGCTTGCCGGGACGGCCC